>CAWUWI010000001.1:0-7993 GCA_963926245.1 uncultured Burkholderiaceae bacterium
CGCGCATCGGGAGTTGATACCAGAGGCGCTCCACAGCACTCAGCAATATGAGAATAATCGGGTAGGGCAATCACCGAGCCTGCCCCGCTTTATCGGGTATGAAGCCACCAGGGTGCGGGAGCGAGGTATGCGGCGATTCAAGTCGATGAGGCAAGCGCAGCGGTTTGTAACAGCCTGTGCTGCGATTCAGAATCTTTTCAATTTGGGGCGGCATCTGGTCCGTGCTGAGCATTACAGGAATCTCAGATGAGTACGTTCGCTGAGTGAAGTAGGGCAGTGGCTTGAGATTTTGGGGGTAGGTTTTCCAGACCTCAAGAAATTAATTTGCCAGTACCCAGTCAATGGATCTCGGCTCTCATCTCGACCTGCTAGTTCAATAACGTTAAACTTGCTCATGTTGGCGTATCTCTTTGTGTTTGCTTGATTGTTTGGCGATAATCAATCAATCAGATACGCCGCCTTTTTTCAAATGCTCAAAAACCAGATTCAGTTATAACTTTTGGTGGCCGCGTGCAAGCCTTTACAGGTGACTTTAAAGCCAATGTGGATGGCTTGTGATTGGGTTATTTGTTTGGGGTGCCGGTTGAGTGAGGTGTATCTTTTAAAAAGACAAAATTGGTGAATCAATAAAATGGATACGGCATCACAAAAAGCGATTTCGCGATTTCTTTTTGTTCGCAACGAACCAGAGCCTGTTGACTTAGCATTTGTACTCGGTAGCCCGACCGTAAATAGCATCTACCCCGCGCTCGATATGTTTCGAGCGGGTCTGACAAAAAAAATTATAATTTCTGGTGCTGGAATTTCGATAAGCGGTCAACCCGAGTGGGAACTTTACCGAGATCACGCGCTAGAGGCGGGAATTCCCAACGAGGCTATCTTACTTGAAAAGTTTGCCTTAAATACTCAGGAAAATCTTGAACTTGGGTCAAACTTAATTCTACAGCAGATTGGTTGGCACAGCATAAAATCAGTTGCCTTATGCGCGAAACCTTTCCATATGCGCCGAGTTCTGATGACCGCTAGACGATATTTTCCGAAAGAAGTGCGCATCATCGCCCGCCCTCCAGATGACCCTATGAATTTATCGGCAGCTACCTGGGCTGAGACATCCACAGGGCGAGTTCGTATTCTTGAGGAATTAGGGAAAATCAGCCGCTACGCCTTACAGGGTGACTTCAATGCCGAATGAACTCGGCATGATGCGTTTAATTGGAATAGGTGGAAGCGGAATGTTACCGCTTGCTTTGTTGTTAAAAGAAGCGGGGTACCGGGTTCAAGGTATAGATTCAAATCTTTCACAAAAAAATTATGACCTTTTGTTCGAGAAAGGCATACAGATCATTAACCAAAAAGCCTCTTTAAATTTAGATGACATTCAACAAATTGTGGTCAGCCCTGCGGTGCCATCACATCATCCGGTTTTGCGCGCGGCACGTCGAATGGGCGTCAATGTCAACTCACGCTCTAAAGTTTTGACCAAACTTATTCAAGATCGTAACGCCATTTGCGTGGCAGGCAGCCATGGAAAATCAACCACGACTGCCATGCTGATGCAGATCATGGCCGAAGCCGAACTACCCTTTGGATACATGCTGGGCGCGACATATGCAGGAATGATGCCCGCCACCCTGGGTTCGATGAATGGTCCGTTCATTCTCGAAGCCTGCGAAGCTCATGGGGCACTGCTTGACTGGCACCCGACACATGCCATTGTGACCAACATCGATGATGAGCATGCAACACATTATGGTGGTGAAGAAAGGTTAAATGCCGAATTTCTGAACTTTTTGAATCGTGCCAAACAAGATGGCACAATTGTTGCCTGTGGAGATGACGCTGGTGCTCGAAGACTACTAGAAAAATTAGAAACCCGATCCGCCTGCTTGTTATATGGATTTGCCTCAAACAATCAGTTGCAAATACAAGTACAACATCCAAACAAAGCCTTGTTGTTTAAAAATGGACATTGTCTAGGCACATTATCTTTGCTTGTTCATGGTGAACATAATTTATTGAATGCGACCGCTGCATTCGCCATGGCAACAGCGCTTGGTGTGACACACACAGCTGCGCTGGCCGCTCTATCAAAGTTCACAGGTGTTGATCGCCGACTGCAGCAAGTCGGGTCAAGCGAAGGGCCTTTTATTTTCGATGATTTCGCCCACCACCCTAACGAGATCGCAGCTTCACTCAAAACCCTAAGAGATTTATATTCGGGTCGAGTCATTGCAGTGTTACAACCTCAACTGCACAGCCGGGTTCGTAAAATGGCACCAGCGTTTGCAAATGCGCTAGCCCTGGCCGATCGGTGTTTGGTCTTACCAGTAGAAGGGTTAGGCGAGGTAGTTGGGCCTGACGATACAAATAGCATTTTGGCGCAATCGTGTGCCGATGCCCAGGTTACGATCGAACGCATATTAAACCTACCAGGAATAATCATTGCTCTGAAATCTGATCTACATCGCAATGACTGTATCGTTGTCATGGCAGGGCGTTTAGGCGAAGAGATTGCACAAAAAATTGTTGACGCCTGTCTGGCTCCGTCCACCAAAAACGCCATAGCTACTTCTGTGCTTTACGGACGCCAAAGAATTTTTGCTTCAAACTTAATGCAGACCATTATCACCAGAGCTCATACCAACCCCGCGGCTCTCGCGATTCAAATGGGCTCGCGCAGCCTGACCTATGGTGACCTAATGGCGAGATCAGCAGATCTTGCTATGACTTTAAAGTCAAAGGGGGTTACTGCTCAGCAAACCGTCGCAGTTTACTTGGGTAGAAGTATAGACCGGCTTGTGGCGTTTGTAGCTATTCTGCGTCTTGGTGCGATCTATCTTCCCCTAGACCCCATACAACCTATGGCCCGAATTGAGCAGATGCTTTTAGACTCGGGTGCAAAGATTGTGGTCGTCAACAGCGCTAGCGCCGCCTTACCAAATATAGATTTGAGTTTTGTGAATTGCGGCACATTCAATGCTCGAACACACACACCGAAGGACTTCAACTTCGTAGCGTTTACTGGATCGTTGGGTGAACATTTTGATGAGCCGAGGTTTTGGGCTGAGACAATTGCCTACCTTATTTACACTTCTGGCACTACCGGTCGCCCTAAAGGTGTCGAAGTCAGTCATGCAAGCCTTGCAAACTACGCAACGGCTGCCGTTGAATACTTTGCCATTCGACCCGATTCACGCGTTTCTCTCATTTCTAGCTTTGGCTTTGATGTTTCTGTCGGTGATATGGTCATGGCTTTAACCGCTGGTGCCTGTTTAGTTTTACCCACTGACCTGCAAGCCATACCCGGAGCACCACTTGCACGTTACATAGCAAAAACACAATTAACGCATTTGTCGATCACACCGGCTTTACTAAGCGTACTACCTGTTCAAGATTTACCAGATCTAAACACCATTATCGTTGCTGGCGAGTCATGCCAACAGGCGCTGGTTGACCGATGGGCTCTTGGGCGAAAATTCATTAATGCTTACGGGCCCACTGAAGCAACGGTTGAGGCCACTTTTTACATTTGTAGCCCTGGTCAATCTGCTTTAATTGGGCGCCCTATTGATAACATGGGGGCTTGCATCCTTGACGATCACTTGTGCCCCGTGCCGCCTGAACAGGAAGGCGAATTATGTCTTTTTGGCGTAGGCTTGGCGCGAGGCTATCTACATCAACCTGAACTCACAAATGAGCGTTTTGTCACAGTGACGCTACCTGGTCAAGTCAGGGAAAGGATCTACCGCACGGGTGACCGAGCCATTTTAGATGCCTCTGGCAATCTGCACTGCCTCGGAAGGCATGATGATCAATTTAAATTTCATGGTTACAGAATAGAACCCAGTGAAATCGAATCTGTCTTGTGTCACTTTAATCAAATCAAAGATGCAATTGTTTCAAAAGTGAATACCCCAGCTGGCGAGAGATTGATCGCACATATCGTGATGGCGCCAGACAGCCCTGCGCTCGAAAATGTAGAGTTAAAAGCGCACCTAACTGCCCACCTGCCTGTTTATATGCACCCTGGTGTTTTTTTACCTTTAAATGACATGCCCAGAACAATAAATGGAAAAAGAGATCGCTTAGCTCTACCTTTTCCGCCCTCATTAATCAGTCGCCGTGTCGCTCGTAAGCCAAAAACGCCCACTGAAGAAAAACTTTTAGCATTTGTTCATAGTTTTGCGGGGGGAGCAGAAGTACATGGCGTGCGCGACAGCCTGACTGAAGCAGGTTTTGACTCTCTGGGGCTTGCCAGTCTGCTAGTTGGTATCGAAAAGTTGTTCGGTGTCACACTTGACGTGTCGATTGAAGTAGGTAGCGATACGATTGAAACGCTTGGGTTAGCGATTGACTTACAAGTTGTCACCTCACTTGCGAACACACCTTCAGAAACAAGTCAAAATCAGTTTGCTCAGCTCACAACGATATTGCGACCCTATCTGGCAACTTGGCCCGGTACAAGGTTAGGGAAGTTGGGGTTAATTCGTTGCCTGACGCCAGAAAGTACTACTCGTTTAAACTTATTTTGGTGCTTTCAATCTGGCGAAGAGCTACTGGCCCTAACCCATGCGCTAAACACCTTACCGCATACGGCTACTGGCGGTGGTGTCAAACTGTTTGGGCTAAGGTCTGGTCATTTGGCTTTTGACTATGATTCCGACACGATTCATGCGCTCGCAGACCTGTATGCAGATGAAATCGAAAGTACGGCAACCACTGAGCCACTCGTATTAGGGGGTAACTGTCAAGGCGGGATGATCGCCGGAGAAGTCGCTCGCGAACTAAAGCGTCGCGGCAGATCGGTTTGTTTGACCATTTTGATGGAGCAAGGTCATTTCAATCCAATATCAGGAAAAGTACTTTTATTATTTGGTGCCCGTAGCTACTTAAACCCCTACGGATTAATGGAAGCTCCTGAAAAACTATTTAGACAAGCCTATCCAGAAGGCTTTCACGTAGAGATGTTGCCAGGTGGGCATGGAGAATACTTCAAACCAGACAATGTTGACGTATTAGCCGAAGTTATTAGCCTTCAAGTAACGAAAGCAATTCACTCCGCACAATTTGACAATGATATTGCACTTATTAAAAGCAGCATGCTTTTTAATGCTGCTCATTACAGGCTTATGACTGGTCTTACCCATTTATCTATCAACGATCTCATCAAGACTTATCTTAAGGAATGGTCGTTAAATAAAATCGAGCCAAGCACCTGTTTCGATGGCAAGCACTATGAAGCCACTTATCAACAAGGCCAAACGAATGTTGCACCCATCTTGCATTTTCTCAAACAAGGTATTTACGATGGCTTTAACCCTTGGAGCGAAAAAACAGTCATTGCGTGGCAAAAGCCATTTATTGATCATGCAGAGTTTGCCTTAGCCGAGCTAAACAGTAAGGCTGGAAATTGGCCCAAACTTCAACCAACAGATGAAGTGCATATTCATACGCACTCTCAAAGCCATATTGTGTTTCACGAGTTTCAAAATATGCTGGTGTCAGCATTCAAACTTTTAAACATAAACGCCAAGGCAACAAACGAAACTATTCAAGGCAAACCACGACTGAGAATCATCGTCGCACCACATGATTTTTTTTATCGTGAACCAAAAGTTGACGTCAACTTATTCTCTCTCACACACACTATCCTTTTCAACACCGAACAAGTCACTTCAGTCTGGTTCGGTCACTGCTTTCAGTATATCCGCAAAGCATTGGGCGTGATCGATATCAATTTACAAACTGCAGTTTGCCTCAGTCAGTTAGGTATTCCAACACGTTTTCTACCCCTCGGGCGCGTTGACGGTCACCCTTTATTTCAAGATAACATACCGATTCCAACTGAAATCATGAGTGACCTTTCAAGCTTCGATTTATCAGATCAATCAGCATCAAAATCACATAGGCCAATCGACCTAGTGTGGATTGGCTCAAACTCAAAGCGTCGGCAGGCATTTCTAGACATAGCTAAACCGACCTTTGACGAATTTCAATCTTTCATTCGACTCGTAAATGTCAGAGGTGCCTTAAGCGGCTCCCACCCAGGTGCAGTCTCGGCCTTGAGTTATGCCGCTTTGGGGCAAAGATCAAAGATTTTGTTGAATGTTCATCATTTCGGCATACCCTATTTTGAATGGCAAAGACTTATGCATTTTGGGTTTATGCAGGGCGCATGTGTCGTGACCGAGACGGCCAGTGCCATTCCATACCTGACACCGGGGGAGCATTACCTTCAGACAGACTTTCAAAATATTCCTGAACTTGTCAAATGGCTTTTACAGGACGAGCAAGGACGTCAAACCCTAGAATCTGTTAAAACTAAAGGCTGTGAGGCGGCTATGCGAAATTTTAATTTAACTCTCACGCTCGAAAAATTGTTTATGTGATGTAAATTAAAAATGTTCGGTTGCTTTATTTTTAATCCCTACTGCATAACGTCTTAGCTGCTGTTTAGGAGATCTTGCAAACCTTGATAGCTCCCAAAGCGGTATGGTTAGCCGCCAAGAACTGCTACTCAAGACCATCATTAATCTAGTTCGTCCTAAAGCTAGTTTAGCAGCAAGATACAATTCCTGTTCACCTGGGCGAATTATTGCGGCACCGCATGTAGTGGGGTTTAGGTGGCAGTCTGTGCCCGGGGGAACTTTAGCTGGTCTCGTCAGGCCGGGAAGTGCCGTGGACAACCACAATAGCGCCGCAAGCAGTTCGCCCCAGGGGTCGATGTGAGACGCCTTCGCCAGCGTTCGTTCGCGCCCCCTCCGAGCGTACGGATCAGCGCAAAGCGCGCGACAGTTTAAGCCCCCATCGTCCACCTCTGTATACCCGCTTAATACGTTGCGAAAAAATTCTGTATCATGCTGGTTGGTGATTGGTTATTCACACCGATCTTGGTTGTGATGGAGGCACAGGCATGAAAGCGTGGAGCGTGAGAGGCATAGGTTCGCCGGAACAAGTAATTGCAGAGGTCGAATGCGCGATACCGCAGCCGGGCCCCGGTGAAGTGCAGCTGCAAGTTGCCGCGGCGGGCATGGGCTTGCCTGATGTATTCATGTGCAAGGGAGAGTATGTTTTTTCGCCAGCGCTGCCGTTCATTCCGGGCCAGGAAGTGGCCGGGGTCGTGAGCGCCGTAGGGGAGGGGGCCAGCGCCACCATCGGCCAGCGCGTGATGGGTGTCACTGCGTTCTACAACGGTAATGGTAGCTATGCCCAGTACTGTCTGGCACCGGAATTTGCACTGTATCCGATACCTGAAGGTATGAGCGATATCGAGGCGGCGGCCTTTGGCATTCCCTACCACACCGCCTGGGTGGGCCTGGTGTTGCGCGCCGCGATACAGCCTGGCGAGATTCTGTTGGTGCACGGTGGATCGGGGGGCACGGGGTCGGCGGCCATCCAGCTCGGCAAGGCGATGGGCGCGCGCGTTATCGCCACAGCCAGCACGGCATGCAAGCTGGACTATTGTCGAGAGCTGGGGGCTGATCACTGCATCAATTACAGCGAACAGGATTTTGTCGCCATCGTTTTGGAAATCACCGGCGGGCGCGGCGCAGACGTCGTCTACGATCCCGTGGGTGGGGAGATATTCGAGCGTTCGGTAAGTTGCAGCGCGTCGAGCGGTCGACTGCTCGCTGTTGGCTTTGCCAGTGGCAAGTGGGGAACGGCTGATACCCATGAGTTGGTGATGCGCAATTGCGGTGTGCAGGGTGTCTTCGTGGGCGCTTATGGGCACGATGAAATGTTGCGGGCGCACAAGGCCTTGTCGGATCTGTACAAAGCAAAAAAAATCGCGGTGCAGGTCGGGGCGAAAATCACATTCGCGGAGGTCGCCCAATATCTCGGACGACTGGAGCGTAGGGAAGTGCAGGGGAAAGTCGTCGTGGCCCTGTAAAAGAGCGGGTTATAAAAAGCGCCTGCCCCGCTTTATTTGGTATGACGTTCTGGCCCTCAATACAGGCGATGAGCCGACAGAGCGGAACGCCGCCCGGACGCT
>CAWUWI010000002.1:0-54172 GCA_963926245.1 uncultured Burkholderiaceae bacterium
ACGCTAAACTCGTCAACGCAATGTTAGATGCTGCGATCGAAACCGTTGCAAATTGCGATGACCTGCCTGTCGTCCATTCGGATCGCGGCGCTCACTACCGTTGGCCAGGCCGGTTAGCTCGCATGGGTGATGCCAAACTCAATCGGTCATTGTCGCTCAATAAGAGCTCACCCGATAACTCGGCCTGAGAAGGTTTCTTTGGTCGACTGAAAAACGAATCAAGATATCACTTGGATCACTTAGTCCCTTAGAATATCGACAAATTCTCGGACTTACAGCGTAAACCAGTCCAAGTTTTTAGCCGCACCTCCTTTGCTGAATAGCCCTTGAGAGTTGTGCAGGGGGGATGGGGTGACACAAAAGTCAAAGGCGTTTAGGGGTAGTACCGACTGTGCTACCGGCACTGTGCTTTGTGTAACCAGAAAATGAAGTTTGCTTAAAAATTGAGCAGTTTATTCAGATCGTTGATTCGTCTTTTAATTGATACATTTAATGCCGACGAATATTACCGCCGGCTTGTTGCACTTCATACTTGAAACCACCCAGCGTAAAACAGTCCAACTTTTCCGCAGCACCTCCGTTGGTCAGTATTAAACCGGTGCCAACAGCCAGGGAGCTTTATCTATTAATTCTTGCTGATTTAGCGGATGCAGCAACCGTTTCTAGACATAGGAGCGTCAATGCAGTGGCCGAAAGCTTCTTTGCCACGTTCAAAAAGCAGACCGTCTTCGGCAAGCCCATCGGAACACGTCATGCAATGCGTCAGCAGGTCTTTGAGTTTATTGAGATTTATTACAACCGAGTCCGCAGGCACTCGGCCAACGGCTGGGTCACACCAGTTGAATTTGAACCCCTGTACAACCAAAACCTAGAGACTTCTGTTGTCCATTAAATTGACTAGGTCCAGACAAGCGATCTCTCAAGTCGAAGGATGGGCCCAGTAATTGGTTGGCCCGCCACAGTTACCCGATGGATGCAGATAAGGCGCACAGTCCCACATCAGCGCATTGTTGTAAGTCACAACCAAAGTTCCGGATTTACCTTGAATCGTGCCTGTGTACCAAGCCGAGATAATTTCAGTGGATAACGCGTCGTCACTGGCCGGCGCTTTGATGAGGGCAGAGAGCCTCGCGAGCTCACCGCGCTCACGCAAAACGTCTAATACACGAGCGGCGATATCGTTAAAGAACACGGACCTCGGTCTGTCCGTCAGAGTGGCGCTTAAGGCGATCAGTTGTTCCACGGTCGGCTCAACGGAGGCCCAACTCTGATTTAGATACAGACCAGGCAAACCCAAACTGGCACACAGAAGTTGTCTACGGACTCGATTTGGTTCAATGACGTTTGTTTTTGCTTTCATCATGAATGCAGTGTAGCTGACAAGGTCACTCAAACAATGGCGCTTGTTGTAATAGTGCTGCCATCTAGCCCCCACTGTCTATTGACAGACTTGGCGCACAGAGACCGTAAGCAGTCGTACATGTACGCTCCCCATTTTGCCGAGCAGCCAATTCGGTTTGACTAATAGGTAAAGACTGCACTCGCACGGTCGGACTTTAAATATACGTTTGCACTCACTCTCCATAATGGGGTTTGCTGATTGACGGCTTCAACGCCAGGCATTCCATCGAATGACCTGCTACTTGTCTTCCAAACAGTCGTTAGACCCGACACCAAATTGCTTACATGTCGCAAGTTCTAGCAGGCAACCCCTAGGGGTTGACACTAGACTGTCTTGTCGTTGTTGTCACAAATACCCAAATCCAAACGCCTTTGGATCGGTTTGTTGTGAACAAGCCTGGAGTAACAACATTTCACGTCGAGCATTTTTAAAGAACACTGCAATTCTCGCCCCCGCGCTTGTCGAGTCATCGGTCGTAAACACGGCCATGGCATCGAGTTCTGGTAGCAGTGCAGCGCCGTCGGACACACCTGATTTGACACAAAAAGCTGAGCTCATATCAGCAAAACTGTTTGCCGATGACGGCTTGGCAATTCCCATTGCAACCGAACCAGCCATATCGGCTCTGGCCCAAGGCCTTGACCGCCCCACGCTGCTCGACGTTGGCGGCGAATATTACATTGCTTGGTACAGTGGATTTTTACACGGCTTGCTTGAGTCTGGGCTAGATATTGCCCAACTGCCCGAGATGGTAGTGGGGACCTCTGCTGGTTCTTACATGGGATCTTCTTTGCTATCTGGGCATTTTTTCAAGGTTACGCGTCGAAATGGATTTCTTGGGTGAATTTCCCGCGCTATTCGCCAAGCTTGCACCCCTAAGTAATCCAAATATCAGCCAAAAGTGCTCCATGGAAATCAATATGACTTCCACTGACGGTGGTATTCAAACGCGCCAAGTGCTCGGAAAGTCAGCCACGCAACCGCCAAAAGAAATGACATCCCATTGGCTCATGCTGTAGGCGCTAGTAGCGCACTGCCGCGCATCATTGGTCCAATCCCGCGCACGTGGAATTGATTGCCGGTTCAAAGCGAGCATGGGTCATCACGCTAACCTATGGCTTGAGTGGCCTGATTCTCACTAAGCCCCCCCTATCCGATGGCCCAAAACACCAAGGACGTGCGAGTCACCGGCACTAAAGTGAAGTGGATCGTAGATAGCAAGCCTGCTGGCGTCAGCCTGACCGATCCAAAGCAAATCAAACCAGACATTGAGGCAGGTTACGAGCGAGCCAAAAAAAGAGTAGCCAGTTTAGCGATTTCTGGGATTTGGCCAACTTAAGGCTGGCAGCTGCTGAACCACTTCTGCGTTCGTGCACACTCGTTTGATCTGGATAGAAAAGTTAGGTTATCTAGTAATCTGTCCCTTAACGACCAGCAAACCCCCACCACCAAAGCACCTTTAAGAGGCGAACTCAAGTGATTGATGCAAATTCAGAGATTATTTTCCATGCTTACCCCCAATCACCTGTTGCAGAAAAAGTCAGGGTGACATTTGGTATCAAGGAGCTTGCTTGGCGAAGCGTAGACATCCCGCGCCTGCCACCAAAGCCAATGCTAACAGCACTGACTGGCGGTTATCGACGCACACCCGTGATGCAAATCGGTGCTGACATTTATTGCGATAGCCAATGCATCATCCGCGAACTAGACCGGCGTTATCCTGCCCCATCACTCATGCCCACAACCGAATTCGGCTTGATGTGGTGTCTCAGTCGATGGACCGATGGCCCATTGTTTGATCAAACGGTGCGACATATTTTGGGCTCTGCGGGCGACAAGTTGGACAAAGCGTTCGCCGAGGACCGTGGCAGACTTTATCTTGGTGAAAACTGGGCTGAGGGCCTAAAGGAAGCGAATGCCAACTTGCCTCACCTCGTGGCCCAAGCCCGCGCACCGCTGTCATGGCTCAACGCCCAAATGGCCGACGGTCGCACCTTCCTGCTAGGTGATCAACCAGGCGCCATCGACGCACAGATCTACCATGTTGTGTGGTTCTTGCGAGGACGGTGGAGTGAAGGGCCGCCTTTCCTTGCCGAGTTCGCTAGCTTGGTGCGCTGGGAGGACAATGTGCGTGCCTTGGGTCATGGCAGACCGAGTGAGATGACGCCTGAAGAGGCCATTGACATCGCCCGTGATGTTGAATCGATCGCAACAACGGGTGTCGCCGACCACGAGCCCCAAGGCTTAGAGGTTGGCATGCATGTGACGGTGGAGCCTGACGTCAATGGTGGTGAGCAGCCGGTGGCCGGTCGCGTTCGATTTGCGGATGCTCAGACGATTGGGATCGAACGCACCACCGATGAAGTCGGCACCGTTTGCGTACACTTTCCAAGAGCAGGGTATCGAGTGACTATTGCGTAACTCACTTCAGAAAAACAAGTGCCATTAGCGTTTAATAACCAATTCAATAAGAACAAGGCAAAAAGATGATTGACCTGTACAGCTGGACCACACCGAATGGTCGCAAAGTCTCCATACTTCTGGAAGAACTTGGTGTTCCTTACACGACACACGCTATTAACATCACAAACGGTGAGCAATTCACACCCGAGTTTCTAAAAATCGCACCAAACAATCGGATTCCAGCGATTGTTGATCATGAGACAGGCATACACCTGATGGAAACGGGCGCCATCATGCTGTACCTTGCTGACAAGTATAAAAAATTTCAATGCCAAGGCAATGAGTATTGGCGGATGATGGAATGGTTGATGTGGCAAATGGGTGGTCTAGGTCCCATGCTGGGGCAGGCACACCACTTCATCAAGTTCAATAAAGGCAAATCAGAATATGCCGAGCAACGATATGGAACTGAAACACGACGTTTGTATGGCGTTCTAGATGCTCGACTGAAAGGCCGGCAGTATCTCGCGGGAGAAGATCAAGGCGAGTATTCGATTGCAGACATGGCCTGTTGGCCATGGGTGTCACGATTTGAGTGGCAAGAAATTGACCTCAATGACTTTCCAAACGTAAAAGGT
The DNA here is from genome assembly GCA_963926245.1 of uncultured Burkholderiaceae bacterium. GTDB lineage: Bacteria > Pseudomonadota > Gammaproteobacteria > Burkholderiales > Burkholderiaceae_B > Algicoccus. The sequence continues at coordinate 4,444 of CAWUWI010000002.1, forward strand.
TGGTACCTGAGAATCGCAGCTCGCCCCGCTGTTCAAGCTGGTTATTCAGTGCCAAAGTTCACCACCGAAGTGCCGATGCCCTAACCGGGCGTCTCGCCCCCCCCATCCCATATCTCGATGGGGAAGCACGAAAAGAGAAGGGCATCGAAACCGTACAACAGTTTCGATGCCCTTCGTGACGCTAGAGAGATAAGCTCAGTTCTAGCCAGAACCGCGCCCTAGCTTATGTTTACTTAACGCTAGATGTTGCCGCGATACGGTGGATAGAGGTCAGCACCCTCGTACTCTTCCTATTGCGTGAGCCTGATGCCACATGTCATCTTTAGCACACCGTAGATCACGGTGGATGCGACCAGGGCAACGATGATGCCGGTAACTGTCATGATCAACTGACTGGCAAACGACACACCACCCAAGCCACCAAACGCCTCGAGACTAAATATACCGGCCACCAGACCACCCCAAGCACCACACAGTCCATGCAGTGGCCACACACCAAGCACATCATCTATCTTGAGTCGACTCTGGGTCAGGATAAATGCTCAGACGAACAAACCGCCGGCGATCAGTCCGGTAGCCAGTGCGCTCAAAGAATGCATCAAATCTGAGCCCGCACAAACCGCAATCAGCCCCGCCAAGTGACCGTCGTATGCAAACCCAGGATCATTTCGGCCGATCAATACCGCTGATAATCTCAAGCGCCTGCGCACTTATGACATTAAAGCCAAACCAACTGACCGTCAAAATCCAGGCACCAAGTGCTAAAAACGGAATCGATGATGGTGGGTGAGCCGCAATACCCCGCGCCTTATGGTAACGACTGTGTCTTGCACCAAGCAGCAATACCGCAGGCAAAGCTAGCCAACCACTAATAGCGTGAACAACTGTTGGCGCCGGTTGAATACTGACCAGTTGGGGTGCGGCTAAAAACTTGGACTGATTTATGCTGCAAGACCGAGACTTTCTCGACTCTCTAAAGGACTGCATGATCCAAGGGATATCTTGATTCGTTTTTCGTTGTACAAATGAATATATGAATTAACGATCTGAATAAACTGATCAATGGGTGTTGCCTGCCAGCCACTCGCGCAACCACTGTGCGCATTCTTTGGCCGATGATGCGGGCCAAGCCACTACGCCCCGTTGCTGCCCGCGAGCGCACTCAATTCGAATATCGCCGATTGGCGCAGCCGGGGCGAGCGCCTCAACGGGCACGAACCCCTTGGACAGGCCTCGCATGTGATGCTCTCGCACCCAACGCTTGACGATGCGAGCCTTGAGCTGGGGCGTGAATCGGCGCTTCCCCAAAGCGGGCCGCTTGGGCACCGCCGCCGCAAGAATTGGGGTTGTATCATTATCCATGCCCGTCACGATCGGGCATCGCAACACCATCAACAAGATGGGTTTACCGGCCGCTTACAGTAGTCAGGCTAAGCTTACGGATTAACGGCTTCGAGTTTTTGCTGCTGCAAGTTGAATTTTGTCGGTGGCGTAATGGGCACTATCTAGGGCACCCTCTTGCCAACCTGGCCAGTAGCTATACCAATCACCTGCTGGGTAGACAACCTGACTCATCTCATCTGCCTTTTTTAAATGTTCGAATATGGCGGGTTGTGTAAACGCGGTATCAGATGCCCAGCCACCAGCTTGGTACGGCATCTTTCCCCAAGCGATGGAGACGCCATTTTGGGAAAACACTTTTTCTTTAAAACCGGGATGCAATTTTTCACCGCCTAGCAGCGCGACAGCGATTCGCTTTTCACGAGAGTATGTTTGAAACTCATTTGCTTTTTCGCCCTCGTTGTAGGCACCAATCAAAACGCCACTTTCACGATTAAAACCGAAGGACGGATACCAAATTTGGGTGATGATATCTTTAGTCCAACTGATACCACCGTAGATACGGTTTTCCTCTTCCCAGAAGCGGTATTTGCTTTGCCAGCCCACTTTACAAGCATTGCTCATGTGCACACTAGCCATCGTATGACGAGTGGTGTCGTCTGTGAAATTGCCGCCGATCTTCGCTAGCAGGGGCGCCGAGAGTGTGGCCACCACATAGTCTGCTAGCATGGTTTGGCCTGATTGTGTCACAACAGAGGCCATGCCATTTTGTACGCTGATGGCTTTGACAGGCATGTTGTAGATGACGAGGTCCCGTAGCGCGACACCATTAGGCAATTGCGCTCGCTCAAAACCTTTGATGATCTGATCCATGCCGCCGACGGGCTGTAGCAAAGTTGATTGCCAGTAATATCTTAAGTTAAGAAACATCTCGTCATTCCACAAATTTGACTGCAACACGTCATGTAGAGAGATGGTTGGCCAAGGCGTGCCTGGGTGACCTATGTCGCCTGGATTTAGTAGATTACCCGTTTTAGGGTTCATGGCATAACCCGATCTGGGATTGGTGTCTGCCATCGAAGCACCCTGATAAACCAACTGGGCACCTTCAGCTGTTAATTGACCAAAATGTTCAAGCATGCCTAAAAAGTCGTCAACCTCTGAAGGGTCGAGTAACGTATCGAGTTTCCCCTGATTTTGTACTTTAGCCAACAACTCGGCAAGGTGTCCGCGCAAATCGTTGGTGAGGCGCCTAACCTGAACGGGGCGACCTGCATTCCATTTGTCATTTTGCATCAAGTTGGCGCCACCTTGGAAGGTATAAGGTTGAAGCTCAACTTGGAGTTCTTTGCAGTAGTCAAGTACCCGAGCATGGTGTTGTGGAATTCTGCCGGGCCCCATGTTGAAGTAATTGTTTGTGTCGTTAGGCGACATACCGCCGACCTGCTTAAAGTTGACGATTGTTGGTGAGTGCCAGTCGGTTTCTTGGTAGTGGTCGCCATGGCGAACCGTTAAATTTCTACCCCCCACACGATTTGTCGCTTCAAGAATCGTAACCTTTGCACCTGCACGCGATAGCCTCAAGGCAGAACACAAACCCGCTAAACCTGCGCCAATCACAATAATATGCTTACCAGTCATGCCTTCCGTTGCGAGAGGTTCAGCACGGCGGACATCGGATCTAAGGTTGGTTGCCAAAGCATTAACAGGGCCGAGTAAACCGAGGGCAACTAAGGCGGCGTTGGCCGCACCTAAACCGCCCAAAGAGGTCAACCCAAGAAGCAGTTTTCGGCGAGTAAGTTTAGGGCTTATTTGCATTATCTAAATGTACGATCGCTCTTTTATGAACAGGATTGATATAAAGTGGACCCCGAATTTTAGACAGGGGTTTAAGCTACTGTTCTGGAGGACAGTAGCATGGCAGAAGGTAAGAAACGCAAGGTTCACAGTGCCGATTTCAAGGCAAACTCCCATCAAACAATAAAAAAGCCGGAATCACTGACCCCACCGTACCCCAACCCCCCCCACCTGATTCTGTTCGGGGCTCCTAGCCCACCTATGTATTGGGTTTTGGACGAGCGGTGATGGGTTTTGGAGATTGGCTGGCGTTATGCTCATGCGCCCGATCTTTTGATGTTGAGCTAGCCCGCAAAGTGCCACCCATCCGCACACAGCCCCTCTCTCACAAAAGATGGCCGCTCTTTTAAACTTAGCTATCAACCACAAGGGCGGATGGAGTGATTGCAATGCCATCCTTCAGTCCAGCGTTTAAAGAGCAGGCGGTTCGTCTTCTGATGCCACCAAATAGTCAAAGTATTCCCATGGTTAGCCGGGAGTTAAGTGTCACCGTCTCGCCCCTGTATGCTTGGAAGCGTCAATTTGAATCAAAAGAATTCGCGGTGCCTGCCAAGCCATCTACACCCGATAAGTGGAACATGAAGTCCAAGTTAGCGATCATTATCCAGACTGCTTCGATGAACGAGGCTGAAAGGGCTGCTTATTGCCGTGAGCAGGGTCTTTATCCTGAGCAGCTTGGTGATTGGCGCACCGCCTTTGAGCTGGCTGATGTTCGTGATGAGGCCACTGCCAAAGTAGCGTTGGCCGCTGCTCAGAATCAAAGAGCTGCTAACCAAGTCGTTCAGTCTCGCCAAGCGCAGATCGCGGGTTTGGGTTTGTCTTCAGGCGAGGCGTTTGCGGGCAACCGTGACGTGTGGGCCAAGGGCTTTGGCAACTGGGCCAACCAAGGCGACCTGAACAACGTGGCAGGCTACTCGGTCGATGGCGGTGGCGTGGCGTTTGGCTTTGATAAGCAACTCTCGCTTAAGTCTAATCTCGGTATCAGCTTGGCCTATGCCTATAGCAGTGTGAGTAGCAACAGCGCTATACGCCCAAAAGGCCAATGACTTTTTATCACTTATCGGGCTGTCTAGTTTGGCCAGACCGGCTCTGACACAACGCCTTGTCGGCCGGCACTGTGGTTTTACAACTTTTACGCGACGTCCTCTCAGTGGCCCACCTGACTGCGAGTCTCAATAGAGGCAGGACGTTGGGCAATGGGCCGTCTACCGATGATCTGCCCGCGGCGGTCTCGCCTACTGGCGTAACGTTTGCGCTTCTTTTTCTGGCAACGAAGGTGTTTCCAAAGCGACCCGCCTTGAGCTTTGTCAGCGTAGACCCGTTGGTAAATCGTTACATGGCTAAGCGGCAGCGAGGCCGCGATCTGCTCAGGACTCCATTGCAGATTCAATTGTTCAGCAACCAACGTCCTGGTAGCCTCGGCAACACGTCGAGCATTACGGCTCGACTTGGCTCGCTCTTAGCCTGTTGGAGCCTATAACCGCGCTTATCTGTGTTGCGCGAAAGCTCCCTGCTGATCAACGACTTGTGTCGGCTCAGCAGTTTGGCAAGCTCGACGGGCAAATGTCCTGCTTTCATAAGTGCATAAATCTGATAACGTTCAGTTTGGCTTAGATGTTTATCGCTCATAAGGTGACTTTGATTTGGTAGTCTGGAAATCTAAGATGCTAGAACATCCTCATCCAACCCACCTGATTAATCAAAGTTTCGCTACATGCTTGAGTCCACGCTTTTTAAAAAAAAATACAAAAAAGGAATTTCCAATGACACCACGAAACGTAGCAATGCCCACTCTGCGCGAGCAAATGGCAGCAGGCGGCTGTCTTGCGCCTGGAGTGTACGACGCGTTGTCTGCGCGCATGGCGCAGCAGGCGGGCTTTGAGACGGTTTATCTTTCTGGGGCCAGTATTGCCTATACCCGGCTCGGTGGTCCTGATATCGGTCTGCTGGGCCTAGCCGAGGTTGCTGATGTTTTGCGTTACGTCTCTGAGCAGACCGACGTCCAAGTCATTGTTGACGCCGATACTGGGTTTGGTAATGCCATTAATGTGATGCGTACGGTGCGCTTGCTTGAACGCGAAGGCGCCAACGCCATCCAGCTTGAAGACCAAGGGTTTCCCAAGCGCTGTGGTCATCTAAAAGGCAAAACACTGGTCTCTAAAGAAGAAATGGTTGGCAAACTGAAGGCCGCCGTTGATGCTCGCCGTTCGAGCGAGACACTCATCATTGGTCGAACCGATGCCATCGCTGTTGAAGGCATCGAACCGGCCGTTGAACGCGCCGTGGCTTATCAAGAGGCTGGTGCCGATATTGTTTTTGTTGAGGGCTACCGTGAAGACGCCCATGTTGGAAAAATCATGCAAGCCCTTAAAGGGCGTGTGCCTTTGATGGCCAACATGGTGGAAGGTGGTGACACGCCAATTGATGCCGCCCAGACACTGTACGACAAAGGATTTTCTTTGGTGATCTTTCCCGGCGGATTGGTCAGAGCGCTGGCTCACACCATGCAGGGCTACTTTGCGGCTCTCAAACGCGACGGTACGACAGACAGCTGGCGCTCGCAGATGTTGGACTTTACACAGCTGAATAACGTCTTGCAGACCCCAGCGGTGCTCGAACTCGGGCAACGTTATGAGCCCAAGGCAGACAAAAAATAAGGCATGATCAATCAGGATTAAATCTAATCAAACGGTTCATGAAAAATGTCATGGCGAAAAGTCAATTGTTAGTCTTTGGCCCCAAGCACGGCACAACAGTGATGGGGAACTAGGTCCTGTGAGCAACAAGCCATGGGAAACGCCTTTGGTACTGCGTTTCAAATGCGTCAATTTCTTGGCTATGGCTCAAGGTCAGGGATAACTCGTCGAGACCTTTGGTGAGACACTCGCGACAGAAAGCATCCACGGTGAACTTGGCGCAATTTTGGTCCCAACGCACCTCACATTGCAGCAGGTCGACTGTGATCTCCGTTTGGGTTGTGAGGCTTTCAGTCCACTGCATCAGACGGGCATGGTCAGCGACCTCGAGCCTAACGGGCAACACACCATTTTTGAAGCAGTTACTATGAAAAATATCACCAAAAGTGGTGCCTACCAAGGCTCTGATGCCATAGTCAGCCAACGCATAGACGGCACCTTCACGGGATGAACCACAGCCGAAATTTTCATCGACAACCAAAAATTTTGGTGCTTCGTCTTTTGCGGTGTTCAGCGGGTGTGGCTTGTGGTTGCCGGCATCATCAAAGCGCACGTCATGAAACAGAAATTGCCCATAACCCAGCGACCGTTCTTTTTTTAGGAAGCGCGCGGGAATGATTTGATCTGTATCGACGTTTGGTCCAGAAACAGTCGCCGCGCTAGCCGTCATTGTCGTCAACGGCTCAAAGGTTGTGGAAGACTGGGGCTTATTCACGCGTGGGTTCTCAGCAAAGTGCGAACATCGGTTAGTTTACCGGTGACAGCGGCTGCGGCCGCCATGGCCGGGCTCATCAAGTGAGTGCGAGCCCCAGGTCCTTGACGCCCCACAAAATTGCGATTCGAGGTCGAGGCGATCCGTTCGCCAGGCTTGCCGATATCGCCATTCATGGCCGCGCACATTGAACAACCCGCTGAGCGCCATTGAAGGCCCGCATCGATAAAAATCTTATCCAGCCCCTCGGCTTCTGCTTGGGCTTTGATCAGTCCTGAGCCTGGCACGACAATACCAGGTACTTTGGCTTGGAGACCTTTGAGAACCCTAGCCGCATCACGCAAATCACTGAGTCTGCTGTTGGTACAAGAGCCAATAAAAACTTGGTCAATGGCAATATCAGTGAGCCGAGTGCCAGGCACCAAGCCCATATAGTCGAGTGCTTGTTGGGCGCCTGATCGAGCTTGTGCGTCTTTAAAATCAGCTGGGTCTGGAACGACTTCATCGATGCCGCAGCCCGCATCTGGGCTTGTGCCCCAGGTCACCATGGGTTTGATATCTCGTGCGTCTAACGTTACCTCAAGATCAAATGGCGCGTCACCGTCCGATCGTAACGTTTTCCAGTGAATGAGTGCCGCATCCCATTGCGCGCCTTTGGGCGCTTGTGGTTTATCGTTCAAGTAACCATAAACCGTGTCGTCTGGCGCAATCATGCCGAGTCTCGCACCCGCTTCAATTGACATGTTGCAAACCGTCAGGCGACCATCCATGTCCAATGCGGTGATTGCTGTACCAGCATATTCAATGGCGTACCCCACTGCGCCAGACGCACCAATTTTTGCGATGATAGCCAAGATGACGTCTTTGGCGGTTACGCCTACGCTCAAGGTACCATCAACTCGAATGCGCATCACGCGAGGCTTGATTTGCCAAAGTGTTTGCGTGGCCATCACGTGCATGCTTTCAGACTGACCAATGCCAAATGCGATGGCACCGAGTGCGCCATGGGTGGACGTGTGGCTGTCGCTGCAAACCAGTGTCATGCCGGGCAGGGTGATGCCTTGTTCCGGTCCCACCACATGCACAATGCCTTGGCGTTCGTCTGACAGCGCGAAGTGTGGGATGCCTCCCCAGTTCATGTTGTCGTCAAACTGCGTGATCATTTTCCCGATTTCTTCAGTAGCGGCGTCTTGTGCTCTTCTACCTGTGGTCGGGACGTAATGATCTGGTACACCAAAAACCTGATCAGCGTTGCGAAGCGATAGGTTGCGGGCGCGCAACTGATTGAACGCATGAAACGAGCCCTCGTGCACGATATGGCGGTCTATGTAGAGCAAGGAAGGGCCGTTTTGACGGGTAACGACAGCGTGTGGCGTCCAGATTTTGTTAAATAGGCTTTGTGTCATGGCTTTGTGATGAAGAGGCCTTTGTGAAAGGGGGTTAGATATGCTCAGGAGTGTCTAATTACACCCTAACTTTATACGTTTATTCACCTAACTTGAGATCTTGGATTCAAGTATTAAGTGTAAAGTGAACCTAGTCAAATTAATGGACAGTAGTTGTCTCTAAATTTTGGTGATACAGGCATTCAAATTCAACTGGTGTGACCCAGCCGTTGGCCGAGTGCCTGCGGACTCGGTTGTAGTAAATCTCAATAAATTCAAAGACCTGCTGATGCATTTCATGACGCGTTGCAATGGGCTTGCCGAAGACGGTCTGCTTTTTGAACGTGGCAAAGAGGCTTTCGGCTAATGCATTAGCCCAACAATTTCCTTTTCTGCTCATGCTTTGTATACAACGATGCTTTTTTACGATGGCTTTAAAAGACTTGGCACAGTATTGAGAGCCTCTATCTGTGTGCACAATAACGCCACTGGGTTTGCCACGCGTGGTGAGCGCCGCCGTTAAAGCGTCGTTGGTAAGTGCTTGACTAATCTTGGTGCTGACCTGCCAGCCAACGACTTGTCGGTTGAACAAATCGATCAAGGTAGCCAGGTACAGCCATCCCTCTTGGGTTTGAATGAATGTAATGTCACCAACCCAGGCGTCGTTGGGCTTGTTCAACGTGAACTGCCGATCCAATAAGTTAGGCGCAATTGGCAAGCTATGTTTTGAGTCAGTGGTGTGCCTGAATTTGCGCTTATGACGACATCTCAGGCCTTGCTTGGCGAAGCGATCTTTCAACGGTACGCTCACTAACAGCCACGCCAGCCGCCCGCATATCAGCGGTCAAACACGGTGCACCCGCACCACCCTTATGGCAGCCGAACGCAGTGAGAACCGCCTTGTCGACGGCACAAACCTCACGGTTAACGCTTTTTTCAGCGATAAAAGCCACTGCGACTGACCTGCAAAGCCTCGCACAGCGCGGGTGCGCGATACGAACTGAGCTGTTGCGCCATGAACGTACACCTCATCGACTTGGATTGTTGACGAAGTACACGTGCGCCTTTTTTACAATTTCGTTGACCTCGCGCAGGTGAGCATTCTCTTTTTCAAGGTCTTTGATGCGCTGCTGTTCAGCAGTTAAAGACCGCGAGGCTCCTTGAACGCCTTGCTCTCGAGCTGTTTTTAACCACTTGCAAAGCGTTGAGTGACCAACCCCGAAATCAGTAGCCAGTTTGGCTGAGATATTTGTCGCTCATAAGGTGACTTTGACTTGGCGGTCTGGAAATCTGAGGTGCCAGAACATTCTCATCCAACCCACCGGATTAATCAAAGTTGCACTTCATGCGTGAATCCAAGAGATTATTGTTGTATGCGGACGCTCATTTTCGCGATGAAACGTTTAGATAGAGCTAATGTTGTAGCAAAAAACAAAATAACCACGATGAGAAGGCTGATGCGCTCTATCCGCGTCTCGTATGACTCTGATAGCGCCAACGTAAAAGTCACGGCTTCCTTTACGCCAATGGCTGCTCCAAAACCAGTATCAACTACAGTGATCACAAATATTTGAAACATATTAGGTATCAGCAACCAGGCCTGATGCATTTGCCCCAAGGCTCTATACCGAAAGAAAGTGAGCGCAGCGTCTGAGCACGCAGAGATCGTATAAGCCAGCAAGGCGACGATCAGCGCTAACTGGGAGGCATAGTCATTGCCCAATATTTCAAAGACGCCAACAGAGGCCAAAAAACTCACGGCCAAAAACATCAATACAAAAACTGGAAAGGCGCGTAAAAATCCAATTAGAAATCCCACTAGGCGAGCAGCCCAGCCTGAGAAATAAAATCGTATAGCGGCCGTCAAAAATCCAATGGGTAATCCAATCAACATCGTTAGAAAGCCTACGCTGACATTGACAGAAAATGCTTGAAAGAATCCTTCAATATTTTCAAGCACGCTCAGTCCCTGGTGTTGGCACATGCATCCGCTTGACCAGATAGGCGCTCAGCAGGATGACCGTCTGAACCATGACGACATAAAAAAGTGCCAGCACGATGAATGTCACCGTTCGTTCGCCTGAGTGGGAAGTGATGTCTGTCAACACAGAAAGCAAATCAGGCGCACCGATAAAGGCCGCCAAAGGACTTGCCTTTGTTGCGTTAATAATACAGGCCCTAAATTGAATGGCACATACGCGAGCCACCGCTGACAATGGCGCTTTATCGGGTAGCGTTTTACTGGCGTGCACTAAGCTATCGCCGGCCGCCGCACCATTTGTGCTACCAACAGCCAAGATGCCGGTGATGATCGTTATTGGCGTGGTGTAGAGCCACAGGCTTGACATCACCAGATACGCCAAAACAAGTAACAGCATATCTGGTGTATTCAGGATAATGACACGAAGTGTTTGGCTCGGCACGCGAACCAATGCCCAATTCGACTTCGACAAAAAGTAGAACCCAAGCCCAATAATGATGGTTGCAATGATTACACCCAAAGCCAATAAAAGTGAAGTACCAATGGCCTTCAAAAAAAGCTTTAACCCTTGCTGTCCAGAAAGCATGGGTAAAGAAATTTTCAAACCCAATGTTTCTTTCGTCCAACTTTGAAATCGAGTGACTGTTGGACTGATTGCGCTTGGTGTATCCCCAATATCACGCGCTTGAATCAGGCAATCTGGAGAAATCAGACCGTTATCAAAAAAACAATTTGTGCTTTCAAACCTTTTGCGTTCAACTGCCAACATCGGCACCCAGGTGCCATTAATCAATGCGAGGCGCTCAATGACACCTCGGCTATGGGCTTTTGCTGTAATCAATGAAATAGCACGCCCCAGAGTGGCAGAATCCTCATTTCGTACAGCTGTTCCCCAAGGCGTTTCGTCAATTGAAAATTTTTCTTCATAACGCCCTCGCAAGAACTGCGGGGCCATTGGTCCAGTCACTTCTAAAAGAGTTAACGAGCGATCATGCGCGAGTAGGTCGCAAGCGCCAAATTTCAATGCATCTACCATCTTCTGGGCCGTGTCAAAAGTTAACAGGCGAGCGTGTGCTTTATCAAAACGTATATTGTCATAGCTTCCTAACGGTACGCACAGTGTCACATCATTCAAGTCAGTAAGGTCCGTGATTAGCGTTTCTTTTAGACCAATAATTGCCGTTGCTGACGAGAAATAATGCGGTCGTACAAAGTGCACTGCCTGCTCTCGTGCTGAGGTGTGGGAGAGGGCTGCAAGCAGCAGGTCCATCTCCTTGTCGACCAGTTTTTGAATGCGTCTCGAGACGGTGGTCGGAATCAGCACAGGTTTGACACCAAGTTGGGTCGAGATGTAATTGGCAAAATCGATTTCAAAACCGACGTGCATTTTATCGATTTTGTCAGCGAAGCCTTTGTAGTCGGTCAAAACACCAATACGCAGTTCCTTCGAACACAGCACCGATTGCAAAGTGCTTTGAATGTCTTGACAGCCAAGCTCGCGTTGCTGATCTAGCAATTCCTGCAATTGAGTTTCAGCCATGACGGCACCTGGCGTGCTAGCCGCACCTTGGATCGGGGCTAGCATGCCGATGGACAACAATATGTTTCGCATAAAAGCCAAAGTGTCGAAACTAATCATACAAAAAACCGTCCCCCAATGCAGCTCGTTTGTTAGGCCCTATTTACAATACTAATTTTTTAAGTTTAAGTGAATAAAGATCTAAAAAGAACCCCGAATTCATCGAGCTCGAGACGCGGAAAATTGCTTGAATAGTGTGGCCAACTTGCTGGTCAAGATGTACATCATGGGAGCTGAATTTATTCATACTTTGCCGCGGTGCTTCTCACGAAAGATGTCTGTTTTTCATGTCGCGCGTTGTAAATCCATTGGGTTACTGCAGTGCTCTTTAGGCGTACAACGTCGCCCCTAGTTTGCCAAGCCCTTAGTCGTTGTTGTTGAGAAGGGGAGGATTGCAACTGTACATTCGGACTTTGTGTGTGGCTAACGCCCACTGTCCCTGATGAAATCTGCTGGTTGGTGCCTCTATCGAGTTATTGTATTCAAAATGCTGTGCCTAAAGCGGGTTAAGTCAACACGCTTCAATTTCGTCCCAGTGACAGATTGACCGGTTTTAAATCGCCCCGAGTTTGGAAGAGGCTTCAATTCCTGCATGAATGAAGTCATGAAGAAGCAAACTTGATTTTCACCTGAAGTACGAAAACGTGCCGTTCGCACGGTGTAGGAGCATCGAGGCGAGTACTCGTCGCTTTGGCCTAGGGTTGAATCGATAGCGCCCAAGGTTGGTTGTACTCCGTCGACTCTTCTCGAGAGGTTCAGACGGTCGCAGATCGTCACCGGTAAGCTGCCCGGGGTCAGTGCCATTGAATGGGAACACATTAAAAATCTAGAGCGAGAGGTCACAGAATTGCGCCGCGCCAACGAGATCTTGGAGTTGGCTAGCGCTTTTTTGGCTCAGGCGCAGCTCGTCCGCAAGCTGAAATAAACGCTTTCATTGCCCATCGCCGGGCTGACTTTGGGGGCGAGCCGATCTGCAGGGTTTTGCAGGTTGCCCCTTGTGCCTATTGGCGGCATTTCGCGCTCGCTAGTGAGCGACTCATTTAGGACGGGGTTGAGCCCGGAGATATACCCCATGCCCCACAATTGATCGCTGTGATCTGATTGCTATTCTTGACAGTTGGGTGCGCCACAAGCAGCGAACGCGGGGGCTGTCATCGAAAAGCTCAATAAGCCCATTCCCAAGTGTACGGGTATGCGTTTAATTCCCAACATGACGGTATCGCTCTGCAAAAGTGTCGTTGTTCGTTGTTAGTGATTGGTTATCAAAATTTTCACTCAACTTGTTAAAGTCAATTAGTTTGGTTTGTTCACGTTCCAAGTCGGAAATAGCGTGATCACAGCATTATCTGACTCGAATGACTAATTATTTTTGGTCGATAATGTCAGGCGAGGTAAAAAATTCAGCTTTGCGTTCATGCCTTTGGTCAGTCCGTTTGAGGGGTAGTAACCAAAAGGTCATTCAAAAGTATCAGCGATTGGTACAGGTTTCTTTGATTCATTTGTCTAACAAAAGGATCTCTTATTGGATCAATAAGTCACTGCGAGGCCTCCGGCGAACCACTCATTCTTTTAATTGATGGCGTTGGGTAAAAACTGATATTCAAATGGGTGCATTGTTACTAGGTTGAAGATGAATGTCTTTTTCAATTGACGCGAGAAGTTAAAATATGCATGCTTTTTCCAAAAAGGCGTTCGTTAAGGAATATCGAATGGTCTCTGTCTAACAATGAGAGTTTGCTATATGCAAAAAAGTGGTGATGTAGAGTTGAGATTGGCCGAGCACGCCGCCGGACTAACGTTTGAGTCGCTTTCAACCGCTGCCGTAGAGCAGGCGCAGATTTTCGTTGCTGACACCTTGTCGGTTGGTGTGGCGGGTAGCCGAGTTGCTGAGCTACAACCCTTAATAAATGCCGTTAAGGGTTGGGGCACGCAAACATCGGTAGGCGTTTGGGGGCAAAACTGGTGCGCTGATCCGTCGCAAGCGGTTTTGCTAAACGCTTTTCAGATTCATTGCCAAGAGTTCGATTGCTTGCATGAAGGGGCGGTGTTGCATGCCATGGCGACTTTATTGCCCGTGTTAGCTGCACAAACGCAGACAGCAGCGCGCCCTGTTTCGGGGAGCCAGTTCTTAACCGCGGTCGTCGCTGGGGTAGATGTCGCTTGTACGCTAGGTTTGGCCGCCAATCAAGGGCTACGTTTTTTTCGGCCTGCCACTGCTGGTGGTTTTGGGGCAGTTGCGGGATTGGCGAACTTGCGCGGCTTTGATACCGGACAAACGCTATCGGCCTTTGGCCATCAACTGGCACAAGTCAGTGGCACCATGCAAGGGCATACTGAAGGCACCGTGATCCTGCCGTTGCAAGTGGGGGTGAACGCCCGAGCGGCTTGGCAGTCCTGCGACCTGACCGCGGCCGGTTTTCCGAGTTTGGCCAATCCAATCACGGGCAAGTTTGGTTACTTACCCCTGTTCGAAGGCGAATTTGGTATTGGCTCATTGCTCGACGAGCTTGGGCATATATGGCGGGTTGAACAACTCAGTCATAAACCGTTTCCCAGTGGGCGGGCTTGTCACGGCGGAGTCGAGGGCCTCATGGCGCTTCGCCGTGAGCATGGATTTGGTGTTGAGCAGGTCAAGCGCATCACCGTTAAAGGCCCGCCGTTGATTAATCATTTGGTAAACCGACCACCGATACAAAACCCGTCGTCAAACTATGCCCGACTTTGTATGCCATATGTTTTGGCCAAATTATTGCAACATGGCGAAATTGAGCCTAAGCATTATGACCAAGACGCCCTAGAGGATCCCGTGACTTTTGCGTTGTCACAAAAAGTGACTATATTGTCTGATGGCAACCCAGATCCAAACTCATTTGTACCCCAAACCGTGACAGTTGAGTTAACCAATGGTGAGTGCTTGGTCAAGGTGCTGAGCGAGGTTCTTGCGAGTCCATCGCGTCGTTTGGACAAGCAAGCACGGGATAAAAAATTTAGAGCCTGTTGGGCGCTTGCCAAGACCGAGCTTGAGCCGCCGGATACGATCATGGCGCAACTCGAACAACTGCATGCGCTTGAAGATGTTAAGCCTTTGCTGGGTCAACTGACTAATCAGAACATTTCAGGGTAATCAAATGCCATTAAGCGGTAAAGGAATGCTCATTACTTCGATGAACATCGATCCAAAACACGAAGACGAATTTAACCTGTGGTACGACCGCGAGCATTTGGCTGAACGTGTGGCCATTGATGGTTTCTTAGAAGCCAGACGGTGGGTAGCTGAGGATGCCGATCCCAAGTATTTTGCAACCTACAGCACGGCTGCCTTTTCAGATCTCAGCAGCCCCGCTTATTCTCAGGCGCTTGCGAATCAGACGCAATGGTCACGCGAAAATTTGGCCCGCTTTCAAAATATGATCCGAGTCGTTGGTCGCATCACGTACTCTCAAGGGCAGGGTAGAGGCGCCGTGCTAGGCGTGGTAAGGCTGCGCGCCGAGAACGTGTCGAACCAAGCGCGCGAGGCACTGAAAGCGGCCATGGCGCCTGGTGATCAACTGCACATTATTTCTATGCACTTAATTGAAAGCGATCCTGTGCTGTCAAAGTCGCTGACCGAACCGGAAAAGCCAAATCCTGGCGCAGCCGATTGGTTCGTATTGGTTGAAGGGACATCGAAAGCAACGGTCGAGGCATTATTGGAAACGCGTTTTAAAACGCTGGGCATCCCGCTGGTTTCAATAGCTACCTATCGTTTGTTGTGGGACCTCGCCAAAAGCGATCTGTAACAGAACGACAGTGCCACCTGCATTTATGCGTGGGATTTCCGTTTGGCGCGTTTTGGTCGTATTCTGTTTCCCCGATATCTACTGCCGCTTGACAAAGAAAACCCATGGCCCTAGGCGCAACGATTTACAAAACCGAATTGCACGTTTCAGACACTGATCGTCACTACTATGGCAGTCACTCGCTGACCATTGCCCGTCACCCGTCCGAAACGGCGGAGCGGATGATGGTTCGCTTGATTGCCTTTTCAATAAACGCCCAAGAGAATCTGGCGTTCACCAAAGGCATCAGTGATGCCGATGAGCCTGACATTTGGTTAAAAGATTTGACCGGTGCAATTGACCTTTGGATTGAAGTGGGGCAGCCCACTGAGACCCGAATTTTGAAAGCATGCGGACGCGCTAAACAGGTAGTCGTATATTGTCACAACGGTCATGCAAGCAAACTCTGGTGGGATGCTATCGCAAATAAACTGGTTCGCGCCAAGAATTTGACGGTGGTTTTTTTGTCTCCCGACCCCATTCGAGTCTTGGCCGCTCGGATCAGGCGAAACACGGTTTTACACGTCAATATTCAAGAACAAGAGCTGTTTATATCGACAGAAGATGATCAAGTCAGCTTGGTGCCTGCTGTTTGGCGTGAGCCGAGAAGCTAATGGATTGTTGGTTAATTTTTTGGCGGTTTATTTTGAAACCCGTTTGCTGATTACTACCGTCAAGATCAAGGCCAGCGCGAAAACGACTGTGCCCAGCTCCAGTGACTCGCCAAGCAGCCAAGCTGACAAAATCAGCGCGACGAATGGTTGCAGCAGTTGTACCTGACTGACCCGCATGGTGCCACCAAGCACTAAGCCTTTGTACCAAGCAAAGAAACCCAGCCACATTGAAAAGACCCCCAAATAGCCTAGACCTGCAACGTGCGCAAATGTCATTGGCGTTGAAGGCCAGAGCCAGATGGTTGCTGGTATGGTGAAGGGAAGGCTGATGACCAAAACCCAGGAGATTGCGTGAGAGGCAGGCATGGCCGAGGAAACTTTTACGCCTGAGATGTAACCCACGGCACCGGTCACCACGGCAAGGACTAAGAACACATCGGCGAGCCGCAACACGCCAAGTCCCTTGTAGGCTGAAAACGCTACTATCAGTAAAAAACCGGCTAGCGCACAAAGCCAAAATTTAAGCGGTTGTTTTTGCCGAAAATAAAGACTGGCAAACACCGCGGTACAAATTGGCATGAATCCCGTGACCACCGCTGCCTGCACAGAGGGGGCTCGTGCAAGCCCGAGTCCCAAGAACAAAGGGAAAGCCAGTGCGGTGCCCAGCGCACTAACCACTAAGGCACCCATAAGACCATCGCGGCGTTTGCGTGAAAGCAACAAAGCTTTCTGCCAGTACAAGTAAGTCAGACCGCAAAGCCCAGCAATGGCAGCGCGGCAAACGGTCACAAATAGGGGCGAAAGAGAGTCAATGCCGTCAGCTCGTACAACCCAGCGGGTGATCGGCAGCGTCAGTGCAAAAATGACGATACCCACAAAAGCCAGCGCATAGCCTTTGGTTTCTTGACTGAGTTGGTTCACAAGTCTTTGATCTCTAAAAAGGTAAATCATTTAAGCATGCCGAAGGGCGTGGTGGTGGCCGGTAAACTTTAAACGACTCCATGGCTAAGTTTTTCAAGGCTTAGGTCCTCTAAGCCTTCTGACTCTTTTATTGGTAGCGCTGACGATTCTGACACAACCAAAACTCTCAGGTAGCCATTTTGATGTTGCTGTCGTCGTTGGCCGATTTGGTCAAAAAGCGTTTTATCATTACCGCCATCAAAGTGATCTTTGGCAGTCACTGCAGCATTACAAAGACCTGGCGCACTTTCATGCGTTGGGGCGTGCCATTTTGTGAACACCGATTGAAAAACCATCGGTGGTCCAACTCAATCGAAAGCCGCAACGGAAAGATCAATGTTACTGAAGCGGTGGGTCTATTTGGCTGGATCAGGCAGGGACTTAAGCGTTGCCGTCTGCGGTTTGCGAGAGCGCATAAAGTTCAAGTAGAGAAGTGGCACCACAAAGAGGGTAAGCACTGTTGAGAATGCCAAACCCCACACAATGCTGGCGGCCACAGGTCCCCAAAGCAAGCTCTTTCCGCCCAAGCCGAAGGCCAATGAGAAAAGTCCTGCAATCGTTGTGCTGGCCGTGATGAGAATTGGCACGACGCGCCGGCGGGCTGCGCTGACCACGGCCTGCGTCACGGCCATACCGGCAGCCAGTCGTGCGTTGGCCGCGTCAATCAGCACAATCGAGGCGTTAACTGCGATGCCCGAAAGGGCGATCACACCATACAAGGTGTACAAAGAAAGCGGGTTTTGTGAGATGGCTAAGCCGTAGGCCACGCCAGTGAAAGCCAAGGGCACAGCCACTAACACCATCAGGGGCTGCCAATAGCTCTTGAACTGTGCGGCCAAGATAAGGTAAATCAAGCCAGCACCGAAGAGAAATAAGGTCTTCATTGCGTCAAGGCTTTCCTCAATGTCTTCAAGCTCCCCCGAAAAGTCGAGGTCAATGCCGGGGTGCTCGACTCGCATGGATTCCCAAGCTTGACCGATGATCTGGTTGGCACGACTCGTGTCAGTGAGGTCCTTGTCTAAGTTGGCCTGCACAGAAATTGTTCGCCGTAGGTTGTAGTGGCGAATGACACCTCGCCCGGGCGTCTGTTCGATCGTAACCATATCGCCAAGGCGAGCCAGACCGCCATTTGGTAAGGCAACCGGCTGATCTAGGAAGCCATCAATGCCAGCCTGACTCAGAGACGTGCGTAGGTCGGAGTGATCAGCTCGGATGCGTAGTTCAATGCGATCGCCCTCGATACGGGTGAAGGCCAAGATCTCACCATCCACACTGAAGCGCACCAATCGAGCCAGTTGCGCTGTGGTCAGACCCATTTGCTCAAGGGCTTGTGTGTCTGCTTTGAGTCGCAACTGTGGGCGCCCGGCCTGGTCATCGTCTTGAACATCGGTTGCACCCGGAATGGATTGCACCACTTCCTTGATGGCCGCTGCCGCTTTTTCTATATCTTCAAACCGGTCACCACGAACCTTGACGTTGATGGGTAAGCCTGCTGGGGGTCCGCCAGAAATCATCGTAAAACTTTTCTGGGCGCGCCCTGGCAACGGTTCAATTAAAGGCCTGAGACTTTGCACAATCTCACCGACATCTCGAGAGTTTGGCGAGCGCGGCTGCAGCGAAACGGTGATTTGACCGTATTGATCGCCAAACACTTGTTCGGCATCGGTGAACTTTAATCCAGCCGAAGAGGTGACCGCACGAGCTTCAAAGCCTTGGCCCACACCGCGTAAATGCTGTCGCACAATTTTTTCAACGGACTGCGTTTCAGACAACGTTTGTTCAAGCGTGGCGTCAGCGGGCATGTCGACGTTGACATAAAAAAGCCGTATGGGGTCAAACGCAAAGAATTGTACGCGCACCACCTCGGTGGTAACCAAGCCCACGGCCAATAACAAGGAGGCGAGGGCTGCAGTGGCGGACATTTTTGGACGTTTTAGAACTTTGACAAGTGTCTGTCCATATAGCAATCGTATTTTACGATTGAACCGTGTGCGCCAATCTTGGGTCGTTTGACCAGCGGTGTGACTTTTGCCTGAAAATGAGGCCACGTGCACCGGCGCAATCCAAAACGCCTCAGCCAGTGAAATAAGCAGCGCCAAAGTCACCACAAATGGGATCACAAACATGAACTTGCCTACGATACCTGGCAGCAGCATCAGCGGCAAGAAAGCAGCCATGGTGGTGACCACTGACGCCAGCACAGGCTGCCACACTTCAATAATGGCCTGGCGGCTTGCTTCGGCGGCTCGCATACCACGCGAAATTCGGTAGTAGATTGATTCGACCACGACGACCGCATCATCAACGATCATGCCTAGCGCAATCACTACCCCCAAAAGCACTGAGACGTTCAAGGTGAAGTCCAGTGCATTTAGAACAGCAAATGCGCCCATCAACGAAAACGGAATGCCCATGGCCACGATGACACTGATGCTCGCACCCAAAAATGCCCAACAGACCAACAGAACCAGCAACATACCCAATAACGCATTGCGTTGCATCACACTGAGTGCTTCGCGTGTGGGCACGGTCTGGTCATCAGAGAGCACCATCGAAAGCCCAAGCGGCGCAATGATGGCGCGTTGCTCTTCGATGTAGTTTGAAAGGCGTTGCACCAACGCTAGCGTGTTGACTTGCGACTTTTTGGTGATCGACATTAAGACTGCGTCTTGACTGTTCGAAGACGACAGTTGTTGTGGTGGTGCTCGAGCACGTTCGACGCGCGCCACATCGGCTAAGCGCACCGATTGACCAGGCGCGCCAGGTTGTGCAATGCGTAATTGTGCCAGCGCTTGCGGGTCGGTCTCAATACCGCGCAGGCTCACCGAAAACGTCCCTTGGGCTGTGCTTAAACTGCCAGCCGCTGTGTCTTGCCATGTGGCCGATAAAGCATTGGCCACGTCTAGCATGGTGAGCCCGCGAGCCGCCAAAGCGCTGGCATTTGGGCTGACCAAGACTTCGGCATCACGCAGTCCTGAGGTAAACACCCGATCAACACCGCGCAGCCGTTCAATGTCGGTTTTGATGCGACGGGCATTGCGTCGTAGGACTTCATCGTCGGCTTGCCCAAGAAGCAAAATCGAAGCGGTCGGGAACCCGTTCGATGTGGTGATCTCGAGAATTTGAGGATCTTTCGCTTGCACGGGCAGTTCACTGTTGGCTTTGTTCTGTATTTCGCGACGC
Organism: uncultured Burkholderiaceae bacterium; assembly: GCA_963926245.1. GTDB lineage: Bacteria > Pseudomonadota > Gammaproteobacteria > Burkholderiales > Burkholderiaceae_B > Algicoccus. Next base: position 24,570 of record CAWUWI010000002.1, read on the forward strand.
AGGTCGTTCATGCGTTTGTCAAAGGTCGTTGCTGGTAGTTCCTGAAAGCGAACCAGCAGGCTGGCCACACCCTCGCGCGAATTGGACAACACAAACCGAATGTCAGAGACGTTGCTGATGGCATCCTCTATGGGATTGGTCACCAGCCGTTCAACATCTTCTGGGTTTGCACCTGGCAATGCTGCGTTGATCGCCACCCAGTTGAAATTGATTTCTGGGTCTTGCTCGCGCGGCATACTGAAGTAGCTTAGTAGACCCAGCAGGATCACCACGGCAAAAGTGATATTGGCCAAAGGTCGATTTGAAAGCATGCTTATGCGCCTAAACCACTAGTTGGGCCGAGTACTGATGTTGACTCGATCCAGAATCTGACCGTCTTGAAGACGCTGCTGACCACTAAAGACAACCAAGGTCTTTGGCTCAAGTTCGGGCGCAGGCGCGGGCCGACCCTCTTGCGCGTTTTTGAGTGTCACAAAGCGCGCCACCCAACGATCACCTTGTGCCTGGAGCACAAACACGCCGAGCGCATCGTCGCGGCGAACCAACAGGTCAGTTGACAGTGACGGGTCATTCATTTGCCAGCGTAGCTGCCCTGTCACACCAGCCACCGGTCGTTGAGGGCCTTTAAAACCAAGCCGCACGCTCTGGGTTCTGGAAGGCAGAGCAGCCACGGGCGATGCGCGCAAAAGCGTTAAGGGGTGGGTTTGCCCAGCCATGATCGCTTCAATTTGCCGAGCATTTTGCAGGCCAGCAATTTGGTCGGCAGACAATTGCCCTTGGACTTCGACAGTCAATGGATCGATTAAGACAAAGGCCAGCGCGCCAGCAGCCAAGCGTTCGCCAATCTGTGTGTGACGTTCGATGATGACACCATCAAACGGCGCCAAAAGTTGCATTTTTTCCAGCTGCCTTGCTGCCATGTCGGCTTGAGCCTGTGCGCTAGCAAGGTCTGCTATTGCCACAGCCAATTCGGTTTGTCGCAAAGATAAGGCTTCTTTTGAGATAAATCCCTTTGCCAAAAGCTCTCTAGCCCGTTGCAGGTGACTTTCTGCCAGATCGGCGCGGGCTTTCATCGCCCCAGTTGCGGCTTGCGCTTGCGAGAGACTAAGGCTGGCGTCTCGGTCGTCCAAGCTCAGTAATAAATCACCCGATTGAACGCTTGCCCCAACGTCGGCATACCATTGGCGCACGACCCCCGTGGCTTCAGCGGCCAAACGCGATTCGTTCAGGGCGACCACCTCGGCAAAGGACTCGCGGGTCGGAAACGACACCACGGTCTCCAAAGGGGCAGCTTCGATGGTCGCTGTTTCACCACGAGCCAAGCTTGGCGTCCCGATACACAACATCACAGCCAAAAAAACACCAACCGCTTGGCTGTGGCGTTGAATATTTTTGATCAAAGAGGTTTTTGAAAAATTGACAATTCCCATGACTGTATTATCGTGTAAGTCGATGCTTTACTGATGAACTGACAACAACCAGTGGGTGATTTCTTTAATACGTGATGCCAGATGCATGTTTTTTGATGATCCCTAGTTGCCGATTAACGATTAAACCGAGTTTACGAGAATTGATGATTAGCCACTTAGACCATTTGGTTCTGACCACGACCGACGAGACCGCTTGTGTGGACTTTTACACGCGGGTGCTTGGCATGACATTAGAAACGTTTGTTGCGGGCTCCCCTTCGGTTCAACGCAAGGCTTTTCGGTTCGGCCAGCAAAAGATCAACTTGCACATCCGCGGCCATGAGTTTGAGCCTCGAGCGCATTTACCGGTACCAGGTTCGCAAGATTTGTGTTTTATGGCGAGCGTGCCACTTGATGCTGTTATTGCGCACTTGCAAGCGATCAAGTGGCCCATCATCGAAGGACCAGGACCTCGAACAGGGGCGACGCAAAAAATTCGATCAATTTATGTTCGCGACCCTGATCTGAATCTCATTGAAATTTCAGAACCCGCTCATTAAGTTGATTTTTGCACACGAGAAAGCGAATTTGCTTGGCAAGTTGCCCTGTCAATAGACCAAGCATTTCATTTTGTTTTAGACGGCTTTGTTAACAAATGCCATTGCTCTGATCAGTCCGCCAACAGCCCTTCTTTTATGAGCAGCATCGATGATCCGAGATCTCTTAGCGCTATTGCGTTCCTTGCGGATTTATCGCTTCGATCATGCGCATCAGCGGTCGCTTCGCAAGCTTTACCAACCGTTCGTTAAAAAGAATGGGTTGGTGTTTGATATTGGGGCGCATGCAGGTGATCGAACGGCCTGCTTTAGGCGTTTGGGTGCGAGTGTGGTCAGTATTGAACCCCAAACCATCTTCGCTTGGTTCTTAAGGCTCAGTAATGCTTGGTATTCGCAGGTAACGGTTTTGTCATGCGTGATATCGCGCACGGCGGGCCTAAAAACGCTACGCGTGAACAGCCGCAACCCCACGGTCTCCACTATATCGGATTCCTTTGTTCAAGCGGCCAATAGCGGCGCTTTGGGTTGGCAGGGGCAGCAGTGGGATCGGTCAGTGATCGTCAAAGCGGTCACTTTGGACGCGTTAATCGAGCAATATGGTCGACCTGATTTCATCAAAATCGATGTCGAAGGTGCTGAACTCGATGTGCTGAGCGGCTTGAATCAGTCAGTGTCAGCCCTGTCTTTTGAGTTCACGATGATCCAGCGGCAATTCACCGTTGATTGTGTTGAGCGCTGCATGGCGCTTGGCTTGAGCGAATTCAATGTTTCCATGGGTGAGTCGCACCAGTTGGTATTTGAGGCGTGGATTGATGACCAGCAACTGATGGCGCATTTGTCGGCCTTGCCAGATGAGGCCAACTCGGGTGATGTTTACGCACGCTCTAAAGCAAAGATCAATCCTTAGGCTGATTTGGTGCTCGGGTCCGTTTGCGCATCGAGCCAGTTTTTGCAGTAAGGCACGACTAACCCGGGCAAAGCCGAGGCGGTAGCAACCAAGCCATATGCAATGCTAGCGGCAACGGCCAACTCGCTTGACACTGCCGCCATGGGCCATAAGGCTGCCGCGGTAGCCTCACGTACACCCCAACCGGCAACAGAAACAGGCAAAACCATTACTGCCAAGGTCAAAGGCAGTACTACCAAAGCTTGCTCCCAATTTAAATGGGCACCGACAGCCGCAGCACAGGCCGCAAAGGCACCTAGGTTGCAGCTGACAATCAAAAGACTAAGGGAGAGCTGGCCTGGCCATGCCGATTTGGAGAGCCACGCCAAGTGCATGACTTTTCCAACCGAGCGCAACCAGCGCGGACCTCGCCAAAGTAGGGTGCCAATAATCACCGCACAAGCCATTAGCAGCCAAATGCCTTGCCCCGCTTGTTCAGATCGCCCCGTGGCGGCATTGAACCAAGCCAAAATCAAGCCGACCAGCAAGGCAGCTGCCATGGCGATCTGGCCTGCGACCCGATCCAAGAGGACTGCCGCGGCGGCTCGCTTTAAACCCACTTCGCGGCGTCCACGCCAGACTCGGCCGGCATCACCCATCACGCCCGCAGGAAGCGTTAAGTTACAAAGCATGGATAAGAAGTATTCGCTGACTGCCCTTCGAGTGGCGATGACTTGGCTGAGTTGTTTGGCCGTTAATTGCCAACGAAAGGCCGACAGCACTGTTTGAGTGACTAGCAATAACAAGCCAAGCAGCAGCCACGGCCATTGCGCACTGATCAGGAGTTCGGTGATAACAGGGCCGTCAAGCCAGAGCCATAGCAACCAAAGAATGACCATGGGCAGAATGATTCTTAGAACAACCTGGTGCCATTTTGGCCATTGAGTCCTCATGGTGCGAGTTCGCTGTAAGCGTTGATGAATCGATCGCGAAATTGGTCCATGGGCCAGACCGGCAAGTCTTGAGCTGGGACCAGTCCCGGCGTCCACTGCCATTGATCAATGGCAGCAATTTGCTCGGGCGTGCCAATAAAATGTATGGCCACGTCGCGTCCTGGCACTTGAGAAACAAAGCGCGCCGGTTCGTGATCCCCCAAAATGATGATTAGTGGCGAGTTAGGATATTGCTGCTCAGCATATGAAAAAGCCACCTGTAAGCTGTAATCGACTGACTGGCGGAACTGATCGCGAACACGGTCGGCATCACGCCACACAACCTCAGGCGGATCGCCCGATTTGGACCACTGACTATAGATCTCTCCATCACCGACCGCATCCCATCGAATCACGGGCGCAATCGGTGCCCAGGGCGCATGGCTAGAGATGAGTGCGATCTGGGCAAAGATGGGTTTCCGTGGTGATTGGCCGCGTTTCAAGCGATCAAAAGCGCTCAGGGTGAACTGATCGGGCATCGTGACCCAGTTATAGGGCTCGCCCTTATAACCCAAAGAGTGAGAATCGAGAATGTCGTCAAAGCCGAAGTAGTTAGCTTCGGGCCAGTCCAAGCGAATACCTGGCATGACAGCCATGGTCTGAAAGCCAGCTTTTTGTGCGTAGTGGTAAAGCGTGGGCCGCTGACTTTTAAGCATCATTCGGTAAAGCCCCTGATTGTCTATCAAAAGGCCACTGGCGATCGTGCTGTGCGTCAGCCAGCTCTGGCCGCCAACCATAGGTGCTTCAAGCCAACCCGATCGTATCTCCAAACCCTGTTTGATTAAGCGCTGCTGCGCCTCGATGAGTGTTGGCATATGCGTTTGAGCGTAAAGCGGATTGTCAAAGCTTGATCGGCCGTAGCTCTCCACGTAAATCAAAAGGACATCGTTTTGAGTCAGGCGGCTGAGTAACTTGCTTTGGCCGGCAAATGGATCGTTTTGTATGGATTGGGAGAATCGTTTCAGTCCCGTTAGCGTGCTTGACCATTGAACGGCGTCACTTGTGGCCGTTCTAGCGGTGAAGGCATCGCCAGGGGGGTTATATGCCCAGTGGTTTCGATGAAAACCGATATCTGTGATCGTGAGTACTAGTCCTAGTGCGGCGCCCGCTAGTAGCCAAGGCCGAGCGAGACGATTTGGTGCCAGGGCTGCCCAGACGCCAGTAGCCCAGCCAATCAGTAATCCCACAGCAACAATCGTCAGAAGGGCGCTACCACCTGCCACTAAAGCCAGTGACCACCCTGTTGAAGCCACCAATGTTTGCCATCCTGCCCCGATTAAGTTCCAGTCAACAATGCTGTTAAAACCGCGATCAAAAGCGGTAAAGGTGGCGTAATCGGCGATCCGACCGACGAGCGTCAACAACAGAATGGCAACCAGCCCAAATCGAATGGGACGGTTCCAGCGACTCGCGGGGGGAATTAACCACAGCAGCAAAAGAACGAATGGCAACTCAAGCGGCACCATGGTAAGTGCAGCCAAGGTCATGGCAGCAGATTGGTTAGGTGCAATTAGTGCCAAATTCAAAACAGCGGCTGCCAAGAGGCACTGAATAAAAGTCCTCATGCAACCGGTCTCTTATTCAGCAGCCATCTTGTGTCGCGCCAGAAAGAGATCGCCAGCAAAATAAGCACCGTGGCAGCCAGCGCTTTGCTGGTTAGCGGGTTAATCATTGGAGCCAAAAGCAGAATTAAGACTGCAATCTGGACCACGCAAATTGTCTTGCGAAGCATGGAGTCCGGCAAAGGAGACTTTAAGCGTGGCTCAAACCAGGCAGCGACTATAAACATGGGTCTCGGTAACCCGAGCAAAAGTACCCACCAACCGACTTTGTCCGATTGCCACGCAAGCAGCGAGAGGACAATGGCAAACAAAGAGTCAACTTCCATGTCGAATTTTGCACCAAACGCTGAGGTTTGGCCTGTTTTACGCGCCAACCAGCCATCAAGGCCATCCAAAAGCAGCACAATAAAAGCTGCGGTAAGCAACGACCATGCCAATTGGGGGTCTGCTATGACTTCAGGCAATCCTATGAAGCCTGCTAGCCAGCTCACCAGCGCACCCCGTACCAGTGTCACGCTGTTGGCCAAGCCAAAACGCTCAAAAGGGTAGTCGGGAGGTAGATAAACCAACACAAAAAGGCCAATCAGCACGAATAAAGCCAAACTCACCGCGGGTCCAGTAAAGCCAAAGGCCAATACCATGGCAACTGCAAGCGGCAGACTAATCAGAACAAGGATTAGCCACAGAAAAAAAGCTTGGCTAGCGGGGGACTTCGTGCCGTGGTTCAAAAGAAGCCTCAATATTGCGAAATTGGTTACAGCATGTGGTCGTGCGTCAGTAATTTTTACGTTTGATTAAAGCGTGGGCTAAAGGCTTGTATGCCACCAATTGGCCATATTATTCGCTTTCAAGCGCATCAAACACAATATCGTGCAGGTTGCGCAGTGTGTTAGAAAGAAAAGCAGGGATTTGGTTCCGTTCATGGCGCCGAAACGTCTTTTGGCGATTTTTTATGTCAAGGCGTATTAACTCAAACTAAGTAATATATGTTTTGATAATGTGAGGCACGTCGTACTTGAATCCAAGATTTTTTATCAGGAATGTTTAAGTCTTTTTCTTATGCCCTTGGTGACAGGCAACGGTCGGTTGTCTGTATCGAGCCAGTATTATCTTTCTCATGATGTCGATCGTTGTGGCATCACATGAGTGGCAGCAATGAGTAGCATGTGCGGCACGGTAACCGCAGCAAGGCCAATGAAGACAAGTTTTGTGACTAAGGCGTTCAAAGGTGCTGTTTTGTCCTGATAACTCCAGAACCAAGCCAAAGCGCCCAAGAGTAACAAAGTCGCGACGGTGTATGTTGTGGCTATGCGAAGCAGGCGTGGCCTTTGTGAGGATCCTGCTTCTCGAAACAGCCCCAATAGATGGCGCGGGCTATGTAGCAAACAAAAGTAGAGGGCAAAATAGACCAAGGGCGGCGCCACATAGGCCAAAGCCAGTAGCCCCAAGAGTTCGAGCCCGGCCAGCCACTGGCGTCGCCAAGCGGCTAATTGTGCCAAAGCTAGCATCGCCACAATTAGAAACCATACAGGCAAAGATAGGGTGTGAGCGAGGGCATGACCGCCATCGCCCGACAAGTAGGAAAATAGCAAGGCAACATGATCAGTGTGAAAACCGATCGGCATGAGAAGCAGCAATAAGCCCACGCCAAGCCTAGTCAGAGGGCCCATGTCGTGTGACCAATCAGCTGAAAAGTGCCAAGCACTGATGGTCAAGAAAACCAACAAACTGGCAACCGGTATAACTGTCCAGATTACAACCACAAGCGCAGCAATCAAGAAATAAACCAAGTTGAAGGCGACATTTTCGGTCCATGTACGGCTTAGTCCAATTTTTTGCGCAATCCAAGGGTCTAATGCACCGTGTGGCATACCAAACAACGCCACAACGATAGCCAAACTAACAAGTTGGAATGTTGGGGATAAGAGCGTTGGAGTCAGGCTCAGTAAGGCAATGACAAAAATTGCCGTGATTGGGAAAAGCAATCGCTCTAGCGCAGGCGGCGTCGTCGATTGACTCATGGATTGCCTCATGTTGACCTCAGATTTGTCTTAGTCGGGTCGCGTAAAAAGAGTTGGTGCTGAGCGAAATACGGCCTTTAAGAAAGGCCATTTTGGCAGGCAAGCGACGATTTGCAAACAGTCTAATAGCGTCGCTTGGTCATTCATGAAGCGAATAAATCGGGCGGGTTCGGTTTTGCTAAGCAACGTATCAAATATTTCAGCAGCACGAGCAGGCTCATGGCGCAGGACATTTAAGAAGATTTGATCCATCTTTTGTAACCAAACCCCGGAGGTCGTTTGACGCACCAGTGAGCCATCGGTAATGTAGTGTTTGGAACAGCGACGGGCCCAATCTTGAATACGTAAAAAACCGTAGCCTGATGATGGCCTCAGCGCACCGCCGCGCATGCCAGCGAGAACGAGTTGGTTTTGCTGGATGTTTGCTTTCAATGGCATGCCCATGGGTAATTCGGCAAACTCTGTGCGTAGAATCTCTGCATCAGCCCAGCCGCGTGCGACAAGTAGTTTGTTCAGTAGGTTTTCTAGCGAGGTCCGAGTCGGGGGATGCTTGGCAAAAAAGGTGATTTCAACTAGCAAATGGTCGGGCGCAAAGGGTAGGACATATGTAAAACAAAATTCGCCGTCGACTTGGCGCATGTCGGTCATGAGTTCCACGGTTTGGGTGTCGATGGTAGCCGACCGGCTCAGCTTAATCTCGGCACCTAAGAAGCATTGCTGCATGGTCGATTGGTCGCGCTGCGCTTGGGCTGGAGGACGCGTGTCAACCACTTGTTGGGCGATGTAAGTTTCATCGTTGGTGGTGATTTGCCAGCCCGAGACAAGTGCGGTGAGTTCGGTAACGGCATGCCCGAGTTTTAAGTCGATTGAGGGGCAAGCCTCGATCGTAGCTAGACTGGCTCGATAGAAGTCGATTGAACGAACGTAGCGATACGGGTAGTCGTGACATTCTCTGTATTGATGTTGCGAATTAAATTTTCCGAAAGACCATCTCGCCCAACTGTGTCCAAACCAAGGCGATAGCGCTTTCGAGTCATTCGCCCAGAAGCACCAACTGCGATCGTCTTGATAGGTTTGTCGTGGCTCAATCACCACCACAGAACGCAGCGTTTGATTGTTTGCGAGTTCGCGAGCCAATGAAAGCCCTGCGCAACCCCCACCGAGAATGGCCAAGTCAACGTATTTGGGTGCGCGTTCAGAATCGTGATCAGGCATACGCTTGGCCACTCTCATGTGGGTGCTGTGTTGTTCGCACCAAAACAGTTTTGTAAGTGTTGGTGTAAGCAGGGATCATGGTGTGCGTGTTTTTGACGGCTTGATGGCTGCAAACCGTAGCGCGTTAGTGCTTTGGCTGCTGTGACGAGCTTGCGCGAGTAGGGCACGATGGCTCTGTTATCCCAGGAGCGATGGCCCTCTTCAGCCACCACCTGGCCAATTTCGCGATAGACCATGGCAGCTACCATAATGCCGTATCGAGCCGTAGTGGGCAGGTAGTGAATACCATCCAAACCACTTTGATAATAGGTTTGTGCCAGCGACAGGACCTTTCCGGTGGCGTTGCGCAGTTGGGCGGCATGGTCGGCTGTCGGTTCTGGGATTTGAGCGGGTGTCAGTCCACCCAACCACGTGGCTGGTAAATATATGCGACCCTTATGGGCGTCTTCGCCCACGTCACGTGCAATATTGGTGAGTTGCATGGCAATGCCCAAGTCGATGGCAAATGGCCAAGCCTGACGGTCGCGAACATCCAAAATAACACACATCATCAAGCCAACGGTACCGGCGACTTGGTAGGCATATTGCAGCAACTCGGCTTGGTCTTTAACACGGCGTGGTTCTAGATCTGACCGAACGCCACTGACCAGAGATAGCACGGGTTCCAAAGGCATTGAAAGCTCTTGCATCAGGTCAATCATGCTCACCACACAAGGCTCAGTGGCTTGTTTTTTTTCAAGCGACGTTTTGAGGGCAAGCAGTTCTTGGGAAGCAATTACTGGATCGCTTGCCTCGTCAGCCAAATCATCGACATAGCGACAAAAGGCATAAAGCCGGGCTGCGCGAGTGCGGTAAGTTTGACCCAATAAACGACTGGCAAAGTGAAAGCTTCGTCCGTGTGATTTAAGGACAGCGATCGCCTCGTCGGTGGAAAGGGTCATGGGCCAGGAACCTAGGTGGCGTTTGGTAGCAAGCGGTCAACGACTTTTGCCGATGAAACCACGCCTGGTAGTCCCGCGCCAGGATGGGTGCCTGCACCAACCAAGAAAAGGTTGGATGGACCTTCACCGCGGTTGTGGAATCTAAACCAAGCCGATTGGGTGAACAAGGGTGAGACAGAAAAACCAGCGCCGTCTGGCGATAGGTAACGTTCTTCAAAATCAACCGGTGTCATAAAGAACTGATCCACAATTGACTCGGTCAAACCTGGCAATGTTCTTTGACCCAGGGCGGTGATGACGCGTTCTGCCAACTCAGGGCCTTTAACGTCCCAATCAATGTTCGCTTGCAGATTGGGAACGGGCACTAGTGCATAAAAGCTATCGCCGCCGGGCGGAGCAAAGCTCTCGTCAGTGGCGGTGGGGCGATGCAAGTAAATCGAAAAGTCGTCAGCAAGGATCTTGCGATTAAAGATGTCATCAAGTAGCGCTTCGTAGCGCGGTCCCATCCAAATGGTGTGGTGTGCCACATCAGGGTATTGACTCTTTGTCCCAAAAAACAGAACAAAAAGCCCCATGGACTGACGCCAACGATCCGCTTTCAAACGAGCCGCCCAGCTGACGCTGGCTTTGGGTAAGAGCGACTTGTAAAGATGGACAGGATCGGCGTTAGAGATCACCCAGTCGGCGCGCAGGCGCTCTTGGTGACCGTCATTGCCCTCGGTATCCACGCTTTGAATCTTGCCGTCTTTGGTGGCCAAAGCGGTCACCGTGGTGTTTAAGCGAATTTCAATGCCCTGTTCTATCATTAGTGCTTCGATAGCGTCAACCAAGGCGCCGGTGCCGCCCATGGCGAAATGAACGCCGTGGGACTGCTCTAAAAAGTGAATTAGGCCGTAAATACAAGTTGTGTCAAAGGGGTTGCCGCCAACCAATAGCGGTTGAATGGAAAAAGCCTGTCGCAGGTAGTCGCTTTCGAGATAGCGATTGACCATTTGCCAAACGGTGCGCCATGCACCAAGTCGTGCCAGATGGGGTATTTGAGCCGCCATAAACCCCACGTTATGAAAGGGGCGGTCAGCTAGCTTGGTAAAGCCAATATCGTAGAGCTTGCGTGATTGTTCAAGAAGTTTTTTGTAGCCATCAACGTCGGCCGGGTTGATGCGATGGATTTCGGCCAAAGTGTCATCTAGCGTGCCACCGTAGTCAAAATGAGCGCCGTCATTGAACTCAAAGCGGTACCAGGGTTTCAGTGGCACTAACTTAACGTGGTCGTGCAATGACTGATCGAACAATTCGAACAGCTCTTCAAACAAGAAAGGCGCAGTCAGTACTGTTGGGCCGGCGTCATGCTTGAAGCCGGCGCGCTCAAAAACCTGTGCGCGACCACCCAATCTGGGGCATCGGTCTATGACAGTGACCGCATGGCCTTTGGCCCGTGCGCGCAATGCAGCCGCCATGCCACCAAATCCACCGCCAATAACAACAACTTTAGTCATGATTCCTCGCAGCCCGTACTCGATTCAGTGCAAACGGGCAGTGTCAGTGTATTGCAGAGGGCAATGAGTGCTTGCCCGCTTAAACCAGGTAACTGGCCTGCGTATTCGCAGGCTTGATCTAGATGCGTCTGGGCCAACAGACGGGCCTGATGGCCAGCGTGCTGTACTGTTGTGCAGTTGTCTTGAGCACGAATGACAGCAATGATGTTGCAATTAGCAAGTGCCAAGTCTTCATTTAAATCGGCCATATCGTCCGCGATTTGATAGGCAATAGCAAACGATTCCCCAGCCTGTGTGGCTGATTGCAGGGCGTGTCCAGCGTCAGCAGCAAGCACTGCCAATTCTAAAGGCAATGCTAAGAGCGCACCAGATTTACCCGTCACTATTTGAAGGTATTGTTCGACCTCCCAACGTTGTGTTTCGTACTGTAAATCGCCAGTTTGCCCGGCAATCAAGTCAGCTGTGCGCTGGTGTAAGTGTCGGATTAGTTTGGCTGAGTTTGTACCAATGCTTGCCAAAACGTCAAAGGCAGCTGACAGCATCAATGTGCCAGCACACATGGCAGTATTGGTATCAAAACACAGCCAAGCGGCTGGCTTGCCTCGGCGATGTGTGCTTTTATCTTGTATGTCGTCGTGTAGTAATGAGGCATTGTGAATCAGCTCACAACTGGCTGCTAGTGCGATGCAGGTTTCGAGCGGCAGATTGAGGTCGTGTCCTGTTTCAAGGGCTAGGCGCGCTCTTATTCGATTGCCACCGCTTTCAAGATGATAGCGAATCAGACTATTGAGTCGATCAGAGCCTGAGTGGCAAATCGCATCGAGCATCAACGATTCACAGGCTCTCAGTGGGTCCAAATGCAGCGAGCATGACTTTTGTTCGTGTGTACTCATTTTGTACCCACCTTGAAAAAAAATCCCCGGTCACGCGAGCTGACCGGGGATTGGGAAGTGCTTATATTGAAGTTAAGCGATTAGGCTATAAACTTAAGCAACTTCTGACTCTGACTTGCGAACAGCGATCATGAAAATCATAACGCCAAAAACAGCCTTGGCAACGATGTCGGCAATAGTGTAACCAATTTCGATCACAGCGATCGTGGCGCCGCCTTCGAGTGAAATCACAAATGGTGCGAAGTAAACAATTGGGTAAAAGCACCATGACAGAATCACGACCCAACGCGCAGAGCTGATCAGACCGCGAGCACTTTCAGGCTGCTTGCTGATAGATTCGCTCAAACCTGAGAACAATGTGACAACAATGTACAGGAAAGGAATCATCGACAAGATGCCCCAAACCAGACGTGTGCCATCAATACCACCGGCTGACACTTCACCTGGGTAACCCAAAATGATCATCAGTGCGGCAGCGCCACCGAGCTTAACGCTCTTGCTAATTGTTTCAGCACGGGACAAACCCATTACCAAAATCAATTCAATCAAAAGCAAAGGCACGGTTAAAAGCCAATCAACGTAACGATAAGCAACGTTAAAGGCTACGCCTGTGGCTGTCACAACACCATTGACTGCTGTGTAAGCCTCGTTCCAGCTATTGAAAATACGAAGATAGTGATAGCCAGCAATGAAGGTCACCAAGCCGGTAATAACCAAAGCAGTTTTATATTTCTTTGAAACTTGGGTTAGACCCAGCCAAAAGAAAATTGTTGCGGCAAAAAAAGTGGCAGTGCCAAAAGAAAAAGAGTTATAGATCAGCTCGTATTGCCCAAAGGTTAAATCCATTTGAACGGTCTCCGAAAGAAAGAAAGGCTTAAAAACGACAACGCTCCAAGGCCCCTTCTTCATCTAAGCTTATCGCTTATCTGACTGGGCAGGTCATTTGTAACTACTGTTTGTTACATGACCAGAACGAGATAACATTACGCTCGCGAAGAGCTGCACGCAAGAAAAAAAAACGTGTTGTTGGACTTGGGAAAAGGATTTTAAAAAGATAAGCCGACAACAAAAAGAAATCTGCCTCAACAGTAATCAATCTGATTTGTCGTGGCAAATCACTATTGATTTTTATAGAGCATCCTTCTAACTGCCGCTAAGTTGACTCAATACAGTGCGTTTCACGGGTTTTGGGTTGGCGTCCAAGAGGCTTAAAAACCAATCAATGGCCGAAGAAATCAAGCCAGATGACACTCGGAAGTCGTTTGTTCTTTAAATTTGTTGGGTCATGTTAAAAAATCATGGTGCGTTGCAAAAAACGATGCTTTTGAACAACAGTTGATAAAAATTGAAACAATTTAGTCGAACAAAGATCCCCACCCACTCATCGAGATGTTGTCCTTAATCGACCCTTTTGGATGTCTCGTTAAGAATTGTTTTGTTGTGCTCGCCAAGGTTTGGCGCTAGATGTCTCACGCTCGCCGGCGTTCGACTAAAAGTGGCTGATGGTTTGGCCATGACGATTTTGCCTTCGGTGGGGTGGTTGTGTGTTTGAAAAAAATCGGTTGCAACGAGGTGTGGGTCTTTTTGCAAGTCCTCAAGTTTATTGGCATGCGAGGCAGGGATATCATTGGCCTCTAATAGCATCAACCACTCTGTGCTACTACGCGTAATTACGATGGATTCCAGCATCTCGTAGAGTTCGCCTACGTGTTTGGCACGTTCTTCGGGTGTTGCAAATTTCGGGTCATGCATGACCTCTGGTCGACCCGCAATCTCAAAGAATCGCTGCCACTGTGCAGATGTATAGGGCAATAACCCAATGTAGCCGTCGACCGTACGGTAGGGCTTGCGGTACGGGGAAACAGCTCGCGTATACGCCATATTGCTGCCAGGTTGATCAAACGTGGCACCGCCCATGTGTTCTAAAAGATTAAAGGCCACCATGGTTTCAAACATGGGTACTTCAATGGCTTGGCCCAAACCTGATCTTTCTCGCTCATAGAGTGCTGCCAAAATAGCGCTCAATGCCGATAGGCCTGTGATTTTATCGGCCATGATTGACGTAACGTAGGTTGGCGGCTCTTTGCGAGCACGGCCTTGTAAGTCGGCTAAGCCGCTCATGGCTTGAATAATGTCATCAAAAGCGGGTCGACCAGCATAGGGGCCCGCTTCAGAAAAGCCATAAACACCGCAGTAAATGAGTCGCTGATTGATGGTTTGTAAGTCCTCAAAACCAAGCCCGAGTTTACGCATCGATTGCGGACGCACGTTGTAGACCAACACATCGGCACCCGCGGCCAATTGACGCAAGTTTGAAAGGTCTTGTTCAACCTTTAAGTTTAAGACAAGGCTTTGTTTGTTTCGATTGAGCTGCAAAAATGGCGCGCCCATGCCTTTGTTGATGCTTGGTGTGGCATGTCTAAACACATCGCCCTCGGGCGATTCGACCTTAATCACATCAGCGCCAAAATCCCCTAAGGTCTGAGTGCAATAGGGACCCATGCCCACAGCGGTCATATCCAAAACCCGCACGCCAGCCAAAGGGCCGGTGGCGCCACGTTGTGATTCGGTCGGCCATAGCGCTTGTGCAGGTGGGCTTGACTCGGGTTTAAGAGTGGTGCGTTGGGGTGTTGTGTCGGACATGGTGTCTCACTAGGATCTTGTTGATCGTCATTTTTAACCGCAAAACGTCGACTGCGCTCAACCTGCTATTGGCTTGAAACAATTTCGGGCCTTGCACCGTGGCCACTTTTGGTGAGGGCTTTATTCATTGCTGGCAATGCCGCCCGCATTGAGGTTTCACCGGCTGACCGAGCGCCGACAAAAAAGGCAGCAAGGCGGCTGGTTTCAAAACCGATGTCAGCTAGGACTCACAAAGTCAGCAATTAGAGCTTCCGGGGCAATGCGTTGTCGACCAGCCGCTTCTTGCGACAGTCTTGCCGCTGATGCGCTAGAAAGGGCATCTTGCGATCGTGGTTCCATATCAACCGTCATCACGAATTTAGCCTCGGCTTGATGAGCTGCACGAACCTCGATCGGTAGCAATTCATCGCCATCCTCGTACCCAACGCCTTGAATTCCCACCGGTTAAAACACGCCGCTAAAAGCGTTTGATGCTTTAACGGCGACACTCTCATTGCCTGTTTGGAAGAAGATGGGTTGTTCGTTCTCTATTTTTTTGTTGCAACAGCGCTGAAGTTTTTTGGGAATCTTTCAATTTGTTCCTCGGTAATCCGGTCGTTGACGAAGTCCTGCAGTCGCTGGCCATGTCTCTGGCCTCGGTTGGCAAACAACAAAAAGTCAAACACGGTTAATGGACCTCCTGCCTGGGAAGACGCATCAATTTGATCAGCGTTATAACCACTGGCCCAAAACGCAGCAATGAGCAAGCCCACGCTGGAACCAACAACGAGGTTGTAAGGGATTCCAGCTTGTTCAAGCACTTATATGACGCCACTGTGCGCATAGCCGCGTGGCCCACCACTGCCTAATACTAATGCGATCTTGGGTGGCGGCGATATCGGGGAGAGTGTGATCAGTGCCTGCGGGCTGTTGGGCAAAACGTCATTGAATCGGCTGCAACCAACCAACATCATCAAAAGTGAGGTAACAAAGATTATCCTCAAAAAAGCCAACGCCATTGGGGGCTTAAACCTGGGCTTAAGCGACATCGGATCGCTTGAAAAACGCATCCCTATCGGACACCAAAGCGGCACCAATCATTTCGAGCATGAAGTCTTGCGCCTTGATCTGAACACCCGTAGATAAAACAAGGTGCTGCATCACGTTGGCGTGCTTGATGCTGGCCAAGCCATGCAACGACGACCAAACGAATAGAGCTTGGAATTCGGATCTTTTCTTGGCATTGGGGTGCCTTGTGTTTCTGATTAAAAGATTTTTTCTGAGTAAATCAAAAGCATCTACGGCGTGTTTAAGCAAATCGGGGTGGTCGGCCGGTTCAGGCCTACGACGCCGAGTTCGTCGGCGGGTTGTGCCTTGGACGTTTGATTCAAAAATTCTGCAAAGTTTTCAAATCAGCGTCGCATGATTTCCGCAAGGACACGGTCTCGACTGGTAAAGTGACGGTAGGGCGCTTGGAGAAAAACGGCGAGCTTTCTGACCACGTCGCGCAGGCTTAGTCCTTCCACGCCATGCTCGGTGATTACCTCTCGGGCAGCTTGTACGCAAGCTTCTTTCAGATTCAGTTCGTTGATAACTTTGGTCATGATTTTGGCCTTTGCGTTCAATCGCCGAGAGACAGCACGCAATTATTTGTTGTCAGTGTAAATATTTTTGATTGAAGTCTTGTTTTAGAGGTTTTGTTATGCATGAAATGGCAACCGATTATCAGCAGGCCTTAGGGCATTGGTCGTGGGCGGCGCTCAGCCGCACTTCTCAAGCTGTTGCCATTTACAGCTTTATGATGCTCGCGGCGTTGTGCGTGACCTATCTGGCTTCACTCAATGATCCTCATACTTTGCGTGGGGTCGGTATCTGGGCCAAGCCAATGAAGTTCATGGCAGCAACAGCGTTATTTGCTTTGACGACTGTTTGGATGGTGCGTTTGGTTGGTCAAGGCATCGATCAGAGGCTGTCGTTTCAATGGATTGCTTGTTTGATGGTGGCGACCTCGCTGTTCGAGGTCGCCTACATTACCTACCAAGCCACTCAAGGCGAAGCGTCACACTACAACACCACTGACCAATTCCGAGCGTTACTGTTTGTTGTGATGGCGCTTGCCGCAGTGGTTTTGACAGCATCGCAAGCTTGGCTTGCATGGGTAATCTGGCAGTCCCGTTCAAACGCGCCCATGACTGTCGCGACCTTGAGTGTGATGATTGCGCTGGTTTTGACCTTTGGGTTGTCAACCTGCAGTGGTTTCTTGCTCGGTGCCAACCAGCCGCCACCAGGCCCGGGTATGGTCCTGACGGGGTGGCACTGGCATCAAGATATCAGGCCATCTCATTTTCTGGCGGTGCATGCGCAGCAGTTCATTCCTGTGTTGGGACTGGTGTCGGTTTATTTGCTCGGGCGCTTTGCTTCAATTGGCTTGCTCATTGGATCTTCGCTGTATTTGTTATTTTGGTTTTATTTAACTTGGCTGGGAATGGCTGCTTAGGGTGGGGGGCACGCCATTTGTGTAATCGGCTATCCTTTCATGGCGCGGTTTTAATTGAATGGGTGCCGATTAAGAGATAGAAGGAAGTTTTTGCCATGCTGCGAACTATTGAAGCACCACAAACGCCACCGACCAGCGCTGCAATGCCTAACGTCTTACAGCTTTGCCTCTCAAAGAGTTGGGGTGGGTTAGAAATGTATCCAGCGCAGCTTGGTGCAGCACTGGTACGCCAAGGCTGTCAAGTTCATGGCGCGACCCTTGAAGGTACTGCGGTGGCCGATAGTTTAAAAAAAGCCGGTTTGCCACAATTGACCTTTGGCTCTCAAGTGCGCGCGTTGCTGGCCGTTAAAAAAACACTGAATTACATCCGGCGGCATCAAATCACGGTGATACATGCGCACAAGTCAGGTGACATGCGGTTGGCGGCATTGCTGTTGCAGTTGGCGCCTGATTTGAAGCTCTTTTTTACGGATCACATGGGCGTATCCATGTCTAAAAAAGACTGGCTGCACCGGTGGATGTACAGCAAAGTCAATCGACTTTTTTCGATCAGTCTTGCCACCCATGCACGCAACTTAAATGCCTTTCCGTTGCCGCCTGAGCGTATCACGCTGCTCTACAACGGTATTGATTTGAGGCCTTACCAGCAGGCCTCTGGCCTTGAGCAAAGAGAACACGTTCGGCGTGCCCTTAAAGTGCCATTGCAAGGCCTGTTGCTGGGTATTCCTGGCAGGATTAATCGGGGCAAAGGCCAAATGCAGTGGGTGCAGGCATTGGCGGTTTTGGCCAAGCGGCCGCTGACAGTTGACTGGCATGCGGTAATCATCGGTGAAGCATCTGGTGAGGATGCGCTTGAAGGCGGCTACAAAGCGCAGTTGGTCGAGCGTATTGAAGCGTTGGGTTTGTCGTCACGCGTGACGCTAGCGGGGTTTCAGTCTGAAATGGCGCAGTGCTTGCAAGCGATCGATATTGCTGCTATTGCCTCACACAACGAGGCCTTTGGCCTGTCGGTGATTGAAGCCATGGCCGCCGGCTGTGCGGTTGTCGGTGCCAACAGTGGTGCTATCCCTGAGCTGATAAGCGCTGATGTGGGATTATTGGTCAATCCCGATGACAGCCAAGCTTTTGCCGACTCACTTGCCACACTCATTCAAGACGACGAGCGGCGCCTCGGACTGGGGCAACGTGCACGTGAC
The DNA here is from genome assembly GCA_963926245.1 of uncultured Burkholderiaceae bacterium. GTDB lineage: Bacteria > Pseudomonadota > Gammaproteobacteria > Burkholderiales > Burkholderiaceae_B > Algicoccus. The sequence goes on from CAWUWI010000002.1 coordinate 42,857, forward strand.
TACGCGTTACAGAATTTTGGTATGGATGCCTACGTCACTCGGTTGCTTGAGTACTACCGATTGTAATCAGCACTACAACTTTTCTCTTTTTTCTATCTTTCCAGTTTTTTCCCGAATGGATTCAAGTACGAAGTGCAACTTTGATTCTCAGTCTGTCAATGAAAATGATGCCATCTGCGTTGAGCTGCCACAGTGCGGGTCCAACGGGCCGATGTTGGTAAATGTTACACCGTAAGCATGGCGTGCGGCCACGCCACTGGCCCAGCTTTGAAATTGCGATCGGGTCCACTCAAACTGATGCCCAGGGTGGCGTCTTTGGCCTGATGTCATGCCATGCAAAGCGTTGTATTCCTTGTTCGGCGTGGTGACCAACACCAACTTGGGCTGGATCTGCCCAAAAAGTGCTTGTTCAACCCTTGAGAGACGACCGGGTTCAACGTGTTCGATTGTTTCTAGCAACACGGCAGCATCAACCACAGACTCCACCCAGTCGATGTTTTCAAAGGATCCCAGTCGCACCTGCAGCCGCGCGTTGCTGTCAAATAGGTCCAAACCCAAGCGTTGTCTGGCGTTTTGAAGGACGAGGGGGGCGATATCAATACCCAAAATACGCTCGAACTCGGGGTGCTCGCGAAGCCGCAGCATCAATTCGCCGTCGCCGCAGCCAAGATCGGCCACCGTGCGTGCGCCACTTGCCAAGAGGGCAAACACAACAGCGTCTAAGCGTAGGTGGTGCAGAGCAGTGGGCATACGGAGTAATAGAAAATGAGTTGAACAGGTCTTGTTATCGCAGTACGGCAAATGCCTGTCGGGTATTTGCATATTGTGTCGATTTTTAGTCGACAGCCTAGCAAAATACTATTTTTGATGATTTTAAGTTATGTGAATTCACGTTAACAAATACCTAGTTTTAAATAGGTTCGTGAATTCAAGTCCAAAGTGATGTTTGCAACTCTAAATTATGCGATTAATGTGTTGCTCTAAAAATATTTTTAGTGTTTAAAACAGACCCAGTATTTTTTTTGGTTTAACTCTTGAAGTGCTTCAGGCCACGTCACTATTGCTTGTCATCATGATGGCGCCATAGCTATCGCCATCGCCGCCGGCCTTTTAAAAAAATCTGAAGCCGCGTATTGCTGCAATAAATGTCTATATGGATCGTGTCATGCATCATCAATCAATCGGATTAGCGCGGCTGCCGTCACACCAAAATCCGCTTGAAGGCCTTTAAGTCATCGCAAGCTGTGGGCCGGACGGCATCGACTGAGGCGGCCAGTGTTAACACACGCTACCGCGCGCCAACAGAGCTGTATGTGATGGATAGGCTATTGCGTTATGTGCTGGAGCTGGCCTCAACGACCTAACTCGGTGACCAGCGAGCCCTGCTGGAGTTCAATAATCTAAGTTCGGTTGTTGCAGGCATTGAATTAGATTCCAGCGCCAAAAGCGGCTTGATTTCGCGAACTCGAATCGTGGGTCGCTATGCTTTTGGTCAGAGCGTAAGGGGGTTTGTGATTGGTTTGGCGGTGAGTCTATATTATGCAACGGGCGATTGCCCGACAAGAGTGTGGTGTCGGTCGCTTAGCAAAACGACTATAAAACCGCAACCGCCCACGTTCATGGGAAAATACCGAATCCCATAACCAAATTCTTTTTTCCGTAACCTTGACGCAATCGTTTAAAGAGAGCCGGCATGAAACCCATTGAACTGAGAAGTGACAACGCCGCGGGTGTTGCACCCGAAATCCTTCAGGCGATTGAAGCGGCCAACTCGGGTTCGGCGCTCGCCTATGGCGGTGATGCGTGGAGCACTCGCTTGCAAACGTTGGCGGCGGATGTGTTCGAGCAAACTGATTTAACTATTTTTCCGGTCTTAACGGGTACGGCCGCCAATGCGATTGCGTTGTCAGCGATGTGCCCACCTTGGGGCGCTGTGTTGTGTCATGAAACGGCCCATATTTTACGCAGTGAGGGAGGGGCCACGTCGATGTTTGGCGCGGGCGTTGTTATGAGAGGGCTGCCAGGCGAGAATTTCTTACTTGAGGAGGCTTCTTTAGAGACGGCTTTTGCGACCACCCGTTGGGGTGACCCACACCATTCACAGCCAGCGGTGGTTTCGCTCACGAACCCAACCGATCTTGGGACGGTGTATCCGTTGGCGCGGATTGCTGCATTGAGTCGGTGCGCCCACGATCAAGGACTCATGGTGCACATGGATGGTGCTCGACTGGCTAATGCCTTGGTTTCGCTGAATTGCAGCCCAGCCGCATTGACTTGGCAGGCGGGCGTGGACGCGGTGACGCTAGGCGCCACCAAAAACGGTGTAATGACGGCTGATGCGATTGTTTGCTTTAACGCTGAAGTGGCCAAGACCCTGACTTACCGACTCAAGCGTGCCGGCCAAGTGGCCTCTAAGATGCGTTTTCAGGCGGTTCAACTTCAGGCGTATTTGAGTCAGGGGCGCTGGCTAACCTGGGCCAGCCAAGCCAATAATGCCATGCAGGCGTTGGTTCATGGCCTTCAAGCGCAGGGCGCGACCTTTGTGGTGACGCCCCAAGCCAATATGGCCTTTGTGCGTGTCACAGATGAAATGGCTGATCGCTTGCAGGCCGCGGGCTTGTTGTTTTACCGCACGGCACCGGGTGTGATTCGTCTGGTCACGAGTTTCCAAACGACGCCCATTGATATTGAAGAGACACTGGTGCGCTGGCAGCAGTGTCTTTTATTGAGCAGGGTTGCGTTTAATGAGACATGTCCAGATGAAAGACTGGCTTAGCACGCTGGCTCGAGGGCTGGGAACGGCTATTTTGATGAGCGGTTTGGTTGCTGGCACAGTTCAGGCGCAAGTGAAACCCGTAGGAGCCACATCACCGGTAACGCTTTCTGCGGTGCAAGCCCACGAACTGGCACAAGCCGGTGAAGTGACATTGATCGACATTCGACAACCTGAGGAGTGGCGCCAAACGGGCGTCGCCCAAGATGTGAAGCGCGTCAGTATGCGCCAACCAGGCGGTGGGCAGGCGTTTGCGCAAGCGATCTACGAGGCTGCTGGCAGTAACTTGGATGCGCCGATCGTGTTGATTTGCCGCACAGGTAGCAGAACCAGCCGATTGGTGCCGTTGTTAAAGGAGATGGGCTTCACCAACGTGGTGGACGTGCCCGAGGGTATGCTCGGCAGCCGAGCCGGGCCTGGTTGGATTGCGCGCGGCTTACCGGTTGACCCGTGTCAAAACTGCTAGGCGTGAGCGGCTTGTTTTACTTTGGAAATAACATCGTCAGACCGGCGCGCAAGCCCCAGCTGTTTGGGCCGCCGGGTATGCTCGACAAAAAGTAGCGTCCACCCACAGGCAACGACGTTGGAACGTTACCCACTCGCATCAATTTTGAGACAGTGGCGTTCACGAGTTCATGGTGTTTTGGCTGTACCCGCAATGTCTAACCCGCCGACATCCCTGGTTTGGTCGGTCAGTAACCCACCTTCCAGTGCGGGCTCACGTATGGGCCAACGTTTAATACACCACCGCCTGTTTGCGGTGTGCCGAAATCGTTGCCCGGCAGGGCGGGTGTTGAGAGAATGGGCCCGACACCCCAAATGAGATTGCTGTTGTTGGGCGATAGTAAGGTCTGAATCACCACGGGTGCGGCACTTGTGCTGATAAAACCGTCAACATTTTTGAGCCGAGGTTCAGCACGGGCTTCATGATGTAATTCCAGTCTTTGTTTAGGTTCAGGGGCACCGCGGGATTGGTGAGTTTGGCGGTCAATTGACTTGCGCTGTCCGTTGGAGAGGGATCAGGCGCCTTTAAAACACCGGTTGGCATGCTGACAGCAGTGTTGCCTTTTGATGGTGTTGGTTGGGCCAGGGCGGCTGTGTTTGCGAGTGCCAGCGTTGCTGGCCAAGACAATGAAAAAAGGTTAGGTCATCGGCGCATGGTTTAGACCCAATAAAACGTGTGATTCAAAGTGAACCATAAATAGCAGACTTTCGACCCACTGATACCTTCAGAAGAACACCAATTTTACAAGATTGGCTATGTCTGCGTGGCGTTACTTGTCATAAGGTTGCGTCGTAAATCAGGACGGCAGACGTAAAGACCAGTGGATTGCAGCAGCGCGTAGAGGAAAAGCAATCACTGTTCCAGCGATCATGGCTTCAGTCGTTAGGTTGGTATAAAACTCCAACGTGACCAACATCACCAGGCAACCGATAACCACGGGCACAGCATAGCCCTCGTCAGTCATCAGGAGGACTTTTCGACTAGACAACACATCCTTGATCAAACTCCCACCAATGGCGGTGAAGACGCTTAGTGTCACTGCAGAAAAGAAGACCACGCGTTGCTCTGGGAAGGCTAATTCGCCAGTGATGCCAAACGCAATGGTGACAGCCATTGCCATGACAAAGCTGATGTTTTCGACTGATATCGCTCGCCTATCCTTTGACAAACAATTGCCAAGTTAGGTTTGCGCTAAACGCTTGCGTTTTGAGTTGGGTTAGCTAAACGTTTTGCAGTTAAGACCTGCAGGGGCCTTTCGGTTTTGCAGCACAAAGGCAATTTGCTCAGCCAAAGCGATGATATTTTTCTGTTGCGCGGCAACCAACGGCACGACGCCTGGGGAGGCTGGCGTGGAAAGCAATGAGTAGCAGGTTAAAGTACGTTTTGCCTTGTCGTTAAAGCTCACTCGCCAGACCGCACCGATAGATGCTTGTTTGGCGGGCTCTAGATCAAATTGCTGAATGTCGACCATGACTTCAAGGGTGTTGGCGGGCCGCGGCAGGCCCCGAACCGTGACCCTTTGGATGGACGGCATACCAACAAATTGGGTCAGTGCTTGGGAGAGCGCGCCGGTTGTGATTTCGCCCAAAGGTGCGGTCCACTTGTCTTTGGTTAAAACCATCAGTTGATCGTTGGACCGACGCACGATCAGTGCAGTGTCGTCAACGGCCGCGGGCACGGTGACTTGTGCCACGATGTAAGTGGGGGATGCAGCATTCGTTTTCGTTGCGGAACTTTGGGGTGTGCTCAGGGTGTAGTAAACGGTGCTTTGAGACCCGCAGCCCGTCAACAAAATTAATGAGGCAGCAATGACTGTTAGGGACAGCAATTTCATGGATCAATTCCCAATGTTTCACGCGAATAAGGCTTGGTCGGCTCACCAAAGATCAATGAGTTCGGTTGTGCGCGTAGTTCATCAATAAGCGATCGAGTCGCTCGGATGGCCCGGTCCATCTCCTTTAAGCTGCCATCAATCTGTGAGGGTAAGGTTGTGCTCGAGAGCAGTATGTCGTCAACACTCACAAGTGTTTTTTGCAGTTGATTGAGTGTGGCCGACAGCTCTGGCGACAGGGTGTTTTCTAGTGTTTTGGTAAATTCTCTGAGTTCACTTAATGTCGAGCTCAAATCGTTGGAAAGTTTTTCAAATGGAATTTTTTCAATATTGGCCAAGATGGCAACAATCTGCTCTTGAATTTGATCAATGCTGGTGGATTTAGCCGTTGGTATTTCAAATGGCAGCGTCATGGCCACTTTCTCGGGGGCTGGCGCGCCTTTTTTGAGTGAAAGCGAAATGTATAAGCTACCGGTGATGAGGCTAACGGTTTGAAGTTCAGCTCGCAGGCCTTTTTTAACAAGTAGACTGAGTGATTCGGCAATTTGTTCTGGCGTTTGGTTAACGCGCTGCATGGTTTGAAAGACTGGTCCCAACAATGCGGGGTATAGCGTGGCCTCAACTTGAGTGAAGAACTGACCTTTGTAAATATCAAAATCGAGTTTGGTTGACGTGATGGTGCCTATATTGATCCCTTGGAAACTCACGGGGGCCTTCGCCTCTAGGCCTCGCGTCTTTTGATAGAACTTCATGGTGATTGGCAACGAAACGCCGATTGGCACCGCATTAGCGGCAACTTTATTGTCGTAAAGCGTAAAGCGGTGCCCTTCGGTTAGTGCCACTGTTGGCCCAAAATTGCCAAATGCCAAGCCGCCTGCCAAGATGCTGACCAGTGACTCGGTCGACACCGTTAACCCGTCTGCACCGACGTTCACGTAAATGCCGCTTTCATCCCAAAAGCGGGTGTTGGCGTTCACGTATTTGTCGTACGGGGCGTCGATGAAGACTTCGAGGTCAACGAATTTACCGTCAACATCGAGGTGGTATTCAGTGACGACGCCAACAGGAATGCGCAGAAAATAAATCGGTGCGCCAGGTCCTAATGAGCCCAAAGTCTCTGAGCGTAGCTTGAACTTGGAACCAGGGCGATCACTCGATATCGGTGGTGGTTGCTCTAGACCTTTGAAGTCCAACTCTTCGGGCGTGTCACCACGAATGTTTTTGGTGTCAGCATTGATATAGACGCCCGACAACAGCGTGGCTAGGCCTGAAATACCGCTTAAGCCGATGGTTGGTTTCACCACCCAAAACTGCGTGCCTTTGCTCGCCAAGCCTTCAGCGTCTTTGTTGAGTTGAACATCCACCAGCACGTCATTACCTGTGTCGTTGAGCCGGATATTGCTGACAGTGCCAACGACCACATCTCGAAACCTTACTTGGGTTTTGCCCTGTTCTAGCCCTGCTGCTGACGCAAAACTGATGGTGATGGCAGGTCCCTTGTTCGACCAGTCATTCCAAGCGATGGACAGTCCAATAACAGCAGCCACCACGGGTATGAGCCAGACGAGCCAGGCACTGCGTTTTTTTTTACGTGTCACTTTTGGTGCGGGCAGTCGTTCCGTTGATCGGTCTTGTGCATCGGTCATTGAACGAAATTTCCTTGTTGATGGGGCGAGTGATCAGATTTGATTTTATGGCTTGCTTGGTGTCGCCTGTGACCGGCTTGACGCCAAGCCAGTCGCGGATCAAAGCCCATGGCGGCCAGCATGGTGACAACCACCACGCCACCAAATGCAACCGCACCGGTGCCTGGGGCGATGTCCAAGAGGTTACCGAATTTCCCCAAGGCTGACAGCAAAATTACAACAAAGACGTCTAGCATTGACCACTGTCCGATGAACTCAACCATGGCATAGATTTTTGTTCGCGCTTTTAAGTTTAGTGTTGAGCGTTTTTGTGTCAGCCAAACCAACACGGCAAGTGAGATTATTTTTAACACCGGCACGAACACACTGGCAATAAAAACCACTGCGGCGATGTCCCAAGAGCCCATTTGCCAAAGCTCAATCACCCCGCCCATGATGGTGTGCCCTGATGAGCCGTTTAGCGCGTTGATATGCATGATGGGCAGGAGATTAGCCGGTACGTAAAGAATGATCGCCGTAAAGATGAGTGCCCAAGTTCTATTCAACAATGTCGGCGAAGGTGATTTGGCTGGTGGTGGCTCATTAAAAGACAAGTCTAGGTCATGGGCCATATGGCGCAGTTTTTCAGCGTTAAGACGCAGTAAGCTGGTGATCAAAACAGCGGTGGCTACAGTCGCAAAGAGACCCACGCCAAGGTGCAAAGTCGCCAAATCGACCAGTTTGACAATCGCCACCAAGGCGCCGAGCAGGAGTACTGGCACCATGCACCAAGGCGTTAAGTGATCGATGATCTGCACCGTGCGTTCAAAAAATAGTGGTAGACGGCCCATGGCTAATGGTCCCAATACCCAGAAAAGTAAACACAAGTGCACGGCAGGCAACACAAATCCGACAGCCCCCGCTAACAGCGCCACTTCGGCATAGCCTGCCTGCCATGCGACAGCCACAGCATCCAAAAAAGTGGCTGATTTGGCCGTGCCTTGGACCACGAGCGTGCCCAGCGAATAAGTATTGGCCAAGGTTAATGTGATCATGGCCGTGATCACAATCGCCAACCAGCTATGCGCTGCGAACTCGCTCTTGGTTTCAAGAATGGTGTCACAGCGTGCGCAAAGCGCGAGGTGATCTTTTTCCAAGGGCACGCGTCGATAAACGGCACCGCAATGGTGGCAGGCCAATCGCGAGGGTGAGCCTTGCATCAGCGACTATTTGTTCGCAGCGACAATAGTCAGCAGTTGTTCAAGGGTGATATAGCCCTTCTTGTCTACATCAATCTTGTCCCAAGCCATGGCAACCCGCGGCATGCCCGCTTGTGCCTCTTCTAGAGTGACTTTGCCATCGCCGTTTTTGTCGGCAGCTTTAAAGCGCGCCACAACTTCTTGATCGCCAGCTGGAACGCTTGGCATTGGTGTGTCGGAGGAGGCAAGGGCAGCCGCACCAAACAAAGAAGTCAGCCCCCAAAGAGCCAGCTTTGAGCCGATAGAAAATTTATTTCGCATAAGAACACCCTAGATTGGGGCACAAAAAGTGCCAATTGAGTTTTTTAAAAATGTTGGACAGGTTCAAGGGCCAAAGGCAAGATACTGTCAAGAAGAAACTTAAGCCCCTATCATAACCTTCTCTAAGCGTCAATGATATGAAACAGGGCGAGAGATTTAGATCGCCAGCTAATATTGTAATGCTGCTAGTGCAGATGTGTTGGACGTTGGTTCATTTGCTGATTCAGGATCCGATGCTTTACAGAGCGGCTCCAGTTGCTGTTTTCTTAATTGCGGTAGCGCTAAGCCCTATGTTGGCGTGATTACCAACCTTGGCAGTGTCGAAGCATCTGGCGGCATCGGCTATCCAGCCATCTTGCTGCAAGGAACATTTGGCACTTTGGTTAACAATGGCACAATCAAGACGACCTCGGGCGATATTACGATTAAGATCAATGGGTCAGCCGACAGCACATTAATTGTGCAAACCAGCACCGGTGTATTGGATTTGAGGGTTTCACCACAAGGTGCTGATGAATTGGCGGTGACAGGTGCCGCCAATTAGTTAGGTAAATTAAGCACCTTCGGGCGTTTTTATTTATAAATACCCAAAAACATACCCAAGATATTTCGGTTAAGCAACCATCACCCGCATCATTTGCTCCTTGCTTACCCCTAGCATTAGTGTCATCCGCTTTCAAAGCAAATCCCCATCAAACAATAAAAAAATCTGGAATCAGCGACCCCACCGTACCCCCCCCTGATTCTGTTCGGGACTCCTAGCGCACCTATGCATTGAGTTTTGTACGAACGGTGATGGGTTTTGGAGATTGGCTGGCGTTATGCTCATGCACCCGATCTTTTGATGTTGAGCTAGCCCCAAAAGTGCCACCCATCCGCACACAGCTAGAGTCCAGTTTAAGAGTTTGTAATCGTTAGAAACTAAAGTTTTAACCATGGAGTTGCAATCTAGGGTGTAACCTGTTTGAAGAAAACATAGCGATTGCTCAAAACACTATATGTGTCCATGTCTCGCGTAACTTACTTGGGATAGCCGGCATGAACAAGACCTACCGCATCGTCTGGAACAAAGCCCGAAATTGTTTAATGGTCGTTGGCGAGAATGCGAAGTCTCAAGGCAAAGGTGCCGGCAATAAAAAACCCTTGGTCAATGCGGTCACTGCGGCCCTACTTGCACTGGGCGGATCGAATGCAGTAGCTGACGACATCATCATCACCACGCCGACAACGGACCAAGTAGTCCTAGACAACGGCCAAAGTATGTATGTCGATGGGTCGGATACAAACACCGGTAGCATTATAGTCAGCAGCACTTCAGCCATTTTAGTTCCAACCGGAACGTCTGCGGGTGCTATCACCAACTCAGGCTCAATCAGTGGGGGGGACAGAGGGATTGCTGTAAATAACTCGACCCTCACGGGTGGCATCACCAACTCAGGCTCGATCAGTGGCAGAATCTTCGGGATTAATTTATACTTTACTTCGGCCATCCTCACGGGCGGCATCGCCAACTCAGGCTCGATCAGTGGTGGATGGACCGGGATTGGTGCAGGCAATACCACCCTGACAGGCGGCATCACCAACTCAGGCTCGATCAGTGGTGGTGACGTCGTCGGGATCGCTGCAGTCGGGTCCACCCTCACGGGCGGCATCACCAACTCAGGCTCGATCAGTGGTCGGACAGCCGGGATTGCTGCAATCCAGTCCACCCTCACGGGCGGCATCACCAACTCAGGCTCGATCAGTAGCGGTAATGACGGGATTGGTGCAAAAAACTCGACCCTCTCTGACGGCATCACCAACTCAGGCACGATCAGCGTTGGGAACAAAGGGATTACTGCAAGCTCTTCAACCCTCACGGGCGGCATCACCAACTCAGGCTTGATTAGTGGTGCGCTAGAAGGAATTGGTGTTTATGCCTCAAGCCTATCTGACGGCATCACTAACTCAGTCACTGGCACAATTTCTGGTGGCGCTGAGGGCTTAGCGATAGAGAGTGGTTCGACCCTGTCAGGTGGTATCAATAACAGTGGTTCGATCATTGCAACGGCAACCAGCGGCAATGCCATCGTTCTCAGCACCTCTTCTGAACTGAACGGCGGCATCATCAACTCAGGCTCGATCAGTGGTGGCAGTGCCGGGATTTATGCACTCCAGTCCACCCTCACTGGCGGCATCACCAACTCAGGCTCGATCAGTGGTGAGACACGCGGGATCCGTGCGATCTGGTCCACCCTCACGGGCGGCATCACCAACTCAGGCTCGATTAGTGGTGGGCTCGCCGGGATTTATGCTCTCAACTCCGCCCTCGAGGGCGGCATCACCAACTCAGGCTCGATTAGTGGTGGGCTCGCCGGGGTTGTTACAAAACACTCCACCCTCACAGGTGGTATAAACAACTCAGGCTCGATTAGTGGAGGGATAAATGGGATTGTTGCATTAGAGTCCACCCTTACAGGAGATATCACCAACTCAGGTACCATCAGCGGTAATTACCACGGGATTGAGGTGAAGCAATCCACCCTCGAGGGCGGCATCAACAACTCAGGTCTGATCTCAGCCACTAGCCTGGCGGGTGTATTGCTAAAGAGCTATTCCACCCTCACGGGCGGTATCAACAACTCAGGTACGATCAGTGGTGGGATCGATGGCATTGGCCTGCGCTCATCGACCCTGTCCGGTGGCATCACCAACGCCGGTTTGATCCAGGGTACCGAATACGCCATTTACGCGGGAGAAAGCTCCAGCGTGTCGGGCGGCATTCTGGTGACCGGCACTTCGGCGCAATTCATCGGCGATATCTATGCACCGAACGTGGATCTGACGCTGGCTTCGGGTGCTGAATTCACTAACAGCAATGCGATGAGTCTGAGTGGGGTGATTGTCAGCAATGGTGCGACCTTTAACCTCACCAATGCTGTCAGTGCAAGCTCTAGCATCTCGGGCAACATCAACGTGGGCAATGGCACGGGCTATTTTACTAACCAAGGCACCGTTGATGTGGGTTCACGTGGGGCCAGCGCCACACCGACCATCACGGGTAACTACACCCAAGATGCTGG
>CAWUWI010000003.1:0-7258 GCA_963926245.1 uncultured Burkholderiaceae bacterium
TTATTCAGATCGTTGATTGGTATATTCATTGGTACAACGGAAAACGAATCAAGATATCGCTTGGATCACTTAGTCCCTTAGAATACCGACAAAGTCTCGGACTTACAGCGTAAACCAGTCCAAGTTTTTAGCCGCACCCCCCACTGGCCAATTTTCAACCGGCGTCAACAGCTTGCGTTTATTGGTTGCTGCCATGCCATCGTCTTCCAAGGACAATAGCTTAAACCCGTGTCTAAAATTTGGGGGCCACTTTAGTACTTGACGGCTTGAATTGATGATCTAAGTTTTTTTTTGTTGCGGAAAGTTGTTTCTTTGTTTAGGTTGATAGGACACAAAAGAATTGGATAGGAAAGATGCAGTATGGTGACATTAACTATCGCTGAAAACTTTAGGGGGATTTTTTACATTCCTTTTTATGTTTTACGCGAAATGGCTTTGGCTGAAAAGGAAGGTATCTCTTTGCAGTGGTTGCCACCTGGCTCACCAGGCAGCGCCATTGATGATGTCAAGTCAGGCCACATTGACCTGACTTGGGGTGGACCCATGCGAGTGATGATCGATCACGATACAACCGCCGACAATCCACATAGACTCGTTAGTGTGTCGCAAGCAGTAGGCAGAGACCCCTTTTGTTTATTGGCAGACAACCCCAGAACAATCCTTAAAGACATAACCAAACTGAGGGTTTCGGTTGTTAAAGAGGTGCCGACGCCTTGGTTGTGTCTTCAGGCTGATTTGGCAGATCTTGGCGTGGCCCTCCCCGGACATTTAAGAACAGATTTGGACATGCCATCCCAGTTAAAGGCACTGGCCCGAGGTGAAGTTGACGTCATTCAGGCGTTTGAACCGTTTGTAAGCCAGGCGCTTAGAACAGGCAAAACCCACTTGATTTACGCACAAAGTACACGTGGCCCGACGGTCTACACCGCATTCATCACAACGCGAAAAACCCTAGCGGACCGGGAGTCAGACTTCCAAGCACTGGACTGGGCTCTGGAACAAGCATTGTCTTGGATGAGCAAACACAGCGCGGCTGAAATAACAGCACTTGTTCGCGACTACTTTGTGGATTTATCAGAAGATGACTTAATCGATTCGATTACCCGCTACAGCCAAAGCGCAGTATGGTCAGACAAAACTCTTGTCGATCGAGCAGGTTTCGATCGACTCAGCGAAAGCTTTTATCGCGGCGGTGCGATTCGTGCCCCCGCTCAATACGAACACTGTGTGTTCAACTTTGGAGACTAGTGATATGTTCAAGCCAACTTTATTTGAGAAAAAAACCAGTCAAGTTCGCCGCAGCACTATTCAATTTCTGAGTGCCGCGCTAACAGCTGTTACTTGCTTTGGAACCACAGCATTGGCCGGTGAAGACTACCCCAAACGTCCCATTAGGATGGTTATTCCGTTCCCAGCGGGTGGACCTGCTGACTTTGTTGGGCGTCTCTATGCCCAATATCTAACAAAGCTCGCTGGCCAACCCGTTGTCATCGAAAACATTGCTGGTGCTGCCGGTTCGATCGGCACTAACAACATTGCGCGAGCCGACCCCAATGGCTATTCAATTTTATTTGGCACAACCAGCACCATGGCAATCAATCAAGTGTTGATGCCTAATCTGCCCTATGAATTCCAAAAAGATTTTGCGCAGATCGGCTTGATTGCCAATGCACCGCACGTACTTGTTGTTAGTGCAAACGTCCCCGCCAATAACCTGGCTGAATTCGTTACCTTGGCCAAATCCAAACCAGGGGTGCTTACCTTTGGCTCATCCGGTGTCGGATCTATTGTTCAGATGGGCTCTGAACTGGTGAAAGTTGGAACTGGCATTGACGTCTTACACATCCCCTATAAGGGCGGTGCGCCTGCAACCATGGCTTTACTTAAAGGCGAAGTGGATATGACGGTAAACGACCTAACAACGCTCAAGGGAAATATTGAAGCAGGTAAAGTTCGTGCCCTAGCGGTGGCCAACAACACCAGACTTAAACCCTTACCAAACGTTCCTACCTTTGCCGAACTCGGCTTCCCACAAATCATATCAAGCACCTGGTGGGGTATTTCGGTGCCGGTAAAAACACCTGCCTATATTCAGAAGAAGCTGCAAGGATGGAACAACGAAATTATTCGTAATCCCGCCTACGTTGCAAGATTGGCTGAAGTCGCCATTGATCCAATTTTAATGTCACCGAGTGAAGCCACTGCCTTTATCGATGCGGAAACAGCAAAATGGCGCGACGTTGCCACAAAAGCCAATATCAAACTCAAATAATGAGTGTACTGATAACAGGTGGCATGGGATTTGTTGGGCTAAACATCGCCCAACAAATCCTTTCAAGGCAAGGCCGGGTGATTTTATTTGGGCCTGACACGGCCCCGCTCGCCTTTACAAAAGCAATCCAAGAATTGCCAGGACAACTAGAAATCATCTCCGGGGATATCTCTCGCCGAGAGGATCTAGACGAGGTGCTATTAGATAAAAAACCTGAATACATCGTCAATGCAGCAGCTATTACCGCAGGCCCTGAACGTGAGATCACAGCAGCGCACGATATCTTTAGGGTTAACTTATTGGGCACCATTGAGCTTTTAGAAGCCTGCTTGAGACACGGCACCAAACGACTCATACAGCTTGGGACAGGCTCCGTTTTTGGAGAAGCAGGCCAATGGTCTGAGTCGCTCGATGAGCAGTCGAGTGCTGCCATGCCAGAGTCTCTTTACGGCATCAGTAAGTTTGCCGCCGAACGCACTTGTATTCGCTTCGCCACACAGCGCAACCTAGATGTCACGGTGATGCGATTGGGCACAGTCTTTGGCCGATGGGAATACAGCACGGGCGTTCGCGACACATTGAGCATTCCACTACAATTGCTTAAAGCAGCGCATCGGGGCGAACATGCTGTGTTGTCGCGTGACTGTGCAAACGATTGGGTCTATTCGGTCGATGTGGCTTCTGGCGTACTTTGCGCCTTGAGTACCAAAACCCGGCCTCAACCACTCTATCACCTCTCTTCTGGTCAACGCTGGGATGTTGATCAATGGTGTGAAAATCTCGTTGCTGCCTTTCCGGGATTCAGCTATGAAAGCGTAGACGACAATTCGCTTTGCACCATTGGACGAAACGCCAGCCCAAAACGCTCACCCATGAGCATCGAGCGAATCAGAAAAGGCTTAGGATTCGAGCCCCGATACCTCGCGCAGGAAGCGTTTTCTGACTTTGTGCGATGGGGTGAAACCTACTTGCGCTAGGGCGGACATCACGCTTAGCACACAGCAGTGCAAGTTTCAAAGCCCTAAATACAACGCAGCACCCCGTCCTCAATAGCCAGAAAGTGTTTCTCCCCACGCTCATTGACGCCAATGATCACCAGCGCACACAGCTTGCTGTCCGTGCCCCGAAGTCCACTGTAAATGCCATCAGCCCAAATATAGACCCATTGGTCTTTATCCAGGCGACGCTTGCACCATTGATCGTAGTCGTTACCCCAGTCCTTCTTGAGCCGTGACACCGTACTGGCTGACAAACCCGTTGCCTCTGGTCCCACCAGTGTCGCCAATGCTGCTGACATTTCCCCTGAAGACACGCCTTTTATATACAGCCAAGGTAATGCAGCTTCTAGTGACCGACTCTTGCGCACATAGAAATGCAGAGCGTCAATCTTGCGCATCAGCTCAAGCGATTTGCTATGGTCAGCCTTAGGTTTGTAATACAAAGTCTACCGCTGCAGATTCAGCAATTCGCATTGGCGGCTGACCTTCAGGGCATGAGTACGGTCAATCATCGCTTTGCGCTCGGCAATCCCGCCTTGGCGAACACGCGTTCGAAAAAATCGACTTCCAGCGTCAATTGCCCGATCTTGGCATGTAAATCCTTCACCTCATCCTCAGATACTGCGCCAACCGGTTCTTTGCCAAAGCTAGCTGCCATATTGTCGATTGCCTGCTGGCGCCATTGCGAGATTTGGTTCGCGTGCACTTCAAACTGTTCTGCTAACTCCGCGAGGGTCTTATCCCCGCGCAGCGCTGCTAACACTACTTTGGCCTTGAAGTCGGCCGTGTGATTCCTTCTGGGTCGTCTCATCATTACTCTCCTGGGCGCTCTGCGCCAAAAAGACCAATGACTTTTTATCACTTATCGGGCTGTCTAGTTAGGCCAGACCGGCTCTCAGCACACAATTTTTAGAAACAATGTAATCCTCAACCCTGAGAGTAAGGTTGGGCCGCTGTTTCGGGCTATCTACCGGTAAAAGTTGGGGAACGCTTTTCAAGAAAGGAGCGTTGGGCTTCTTTGGCGTCTTCGGTTTTGGCAATAGCAGCTGTCATGTCTTGCTCGTAACGATAACCATCGCGCAGGCTCATGTCTTCGATGGCATTCATGGTTTGTTTGGATAATCCAATTGAAAGAGGGCTCTTAGATGCGATGTTGGTGGCCAGTTCAACCGCTTCGTTTAGTAACTCAGCCTGGGTTGTGACTCTAAGGACGATCCCGAGTCGATAAAGTTCAGCGGCAGGAACTCGATAGCCAGTGAAGGACAGCATTCTCAAAAAGGAGTGAGGGAAGAGCCGTTGAGCATGCCTGCAGCCCCCCAGTAAACCAACATCTATTTCAGGCAAACCCAGAGAGGCATTTTCAGAGCAAATGAGTATATCGGCTGATGCTGCCATTGCCAGACCGGCGCCCAGTGCAGGTCCATTAATTGCAGCAATTACTGGTTTTGTACACTCACGTACAGCATGGAAAGCCTCTCTAGTACGGCGTGCATGAGCGGGTAAGTCACCTGGGCCCTTGATGATGTCAGCACGACCCTTTAGATCAGCACCGGCACAAAAAATCTTCCCCTTGCCCGTTAACACCACGGCGCGAACTTCTTCTATCTCCGAGATATAGTCGAGAGCAAAAGTAAGCTCATCACCTAAGATGCGGCTCATTGGGTTAACCGGTGGGTTGTTCATCGTTAGAACACCGACATGCCCAATTAAATCAAAATTTATTTGTGACAGATTAGTCAATGGCTGAATTTTTAACATGGATTTTCTCAGTGCTCTTGGTTTTTAAAGTTGACGACATTAGAAGTCTTAGGTAAGCCCTTATCAATAACGTGAGCAGGCACTGGGGCCTGGATAATTGTTTCGCACTGAGCGCAGGCCCACTTGCCGCGCACGTGGCGCTCAACGGTAAATGTGCCCGGTGTGTAGTCAAGCTTCTCGCTGACGTCCTGACCAATGCGCTTTAACCGGCAGCCACACTGGCATTGGGTGTTCTGGGGCTCATGGAAGATCTCCGTACGTGGCAGGTCATCTGGGATCGGGGTGCGCTTGGGCTGGCGCGTTTCTTGGCTTGGCTTCTTGGGCCCCACCGCATCGAGCTGCACGTCAAGGGCGGCCAGATCTTCGCCAATGGCCTCTTCGAATAAGGCACGTTGATGGGCATTGAGGATTTCAGCCGTGCGCCCTAACTTTGCTCGGCGTAGGGTGGCCATCTCGAAGCTAAGCTTGGCGATGACGGTGTCCTTGAACTGAACCTCTTTGGCTTTGGCCTCAAGTGCCTCTTGGGTGCTCTCGATGACTTGGGTCTGTTCGCCAAGGGCAGACATCAACTGCCGAGCCAGGCTTCGCAGCGCTGTCTCGTTCATACCTTGCAGTTGCTGTTCGGTCATCATGAAACGTATGGTGACACAAACCGTTGCAGTGCGAAATGATCACATTCACCAATTGATTCTAGACACAAATTGGGTCAGAATTTACCCTATGCCGCACTCACGAAACCGTTATCTGGCAGGCCTTTCCAAGGCGTTGCCAAGGCAGCCCGAGTAGCAGCGCTTCAACCTGACTTTGCGTCATTTCTACCTTCGAACCCGACTCGACTTGAGTCCGAATAAAGTGACCCTCATGCAGCCTACGTACCGCAAGCCACACCCAAAAGCTATCAGTGACCAGTACCTTGATGCGGTTGGCTCGGCAGTTGGTAAAAAAGTATCCGTGATGGGCTTGGGCAGCGCCAAACACCGACACCACTTTGCCCAGCACCGTTTCTATACCCGCTCGCATGTCGATGGGCTCAATAGCCATCCAATACTGCTCGATCTTAATCACGCCAACCACTCACGCAACCACTGTGCGCACTTTTTGGCCAATGATGCGGGCCAAGCCACCACGATCCGTTGCTGCCCGCGAGTGCACTCAATTCGAATATCGCCGATTGGCGCAGCCGGGGCAACAACCTCAACGAGCACGAACCCCTTGGACAAGCCTCGCATGTGATGCTCTCGCACCCAACGCTTGACCAAGTTAGCGCCCAAATCGCGATCACGGGCAATCTGAGGGATCATAGAACCCGGCTGCTCACAGAGCTTGACGATGCGCGCCTTAAACTGGGGCGTGAACCAGCGCTTTTTTATAGCGGGCCGCTTGGGCACCACCACAGCGGGGATTGGGGTTGTATCAGTTTCCATGCCTGTCACCATCAGGCATAGCAACACCGTCAACAAGATGGGTTGACCGGTCGTTTAATCCTGCTCTAAGTTTCGCAGCCGTTGAACGTCGTCCGTACCCACACCACCAAATCGCTTGTGACAGACATAAACCGAAGCCTCACTAATGCCATGCCGCTTTGCGACCGCTGCAATTGGATCCCGATTAGCATCTTGCAATATGCGAACGATCTGCTCGTCTGTAAATCGTGCTTTCTTCATTACTGCTCCTTGCTGTCAAGGAGCCATCTTCTCTAATTTCGCTTGGTCTGAAAACCCCAAGGCAGGTCAAAACTACCGAGGGTAAATCTTAAAAAGATTAATCTTTATTTTCTAAAGTTTGACATCTACTTAAAAAAAGCTAAGATACTGAGGAAAGCTGAGTAAATATGACTAATTTAAGAAGTGTTTTACGATTGATCGTCGGTAATAATTTGGTTGTCGCAAGACTCCGCAGAAACGACATATCTAAAGCACCTCACAAAACGTCAAGCATTTTGGCTTGAAAAGAGTAAGGCAGGTTATAAAAAAAAAGAGCCGTCAAGGTAAAAGTATTTAAAAATGAGCACACAACGCCCGATCTGCTTAATAAGCAGACGGCAGATCAAAGGAAGGTCTGAATAAGTTAATTTGAAGCGAAATATTCCGCATTCATAATTTACTGGTTGGGCAATGTTTACTTTTTTGGCTAATAAGGATGGATATTTGGGCATTTCAGCCCGTTTAGCACCCCGAGTCGGGGTGCTGCGCCCTTTTTGGGCGCACCTATCCTGTCGGCCTCATTTTAT
>CAWUWI010000004.1:0-138517 GCA_963926245.1 uncultured Burkholderiaceae bacterium
GCCCCCTTGTTTGACTTGAAGTGAGCCAGTGACACTAACCCAAGGCCAAGAATGCCACCTAGTGCCAATGAATCGACCAGCCAAGCGCACCACCCACCAGCAGCAGCAAACCGAGTAAAAAAAAACAGGTTTTAAGTTTGCTCAAAAAAAATGTCGCTATGAAGGCAAACCACAGCAATTCCTAGCAAATGCCGGTGGCGAACTCGATCAGGCAGAACGCCTAAAACCGTTGGTAGATATGGGGTATAAAACACTGGCGAATTTTAATGAACGATGCTTTCCAACCCGCCGCGAAAAATTTTTGAAATCTTAGTCTATACAAGATGATCACCGCGGTTTGGCGATTATGCGCAGCCACGAATTTTGTACACACGGCATCTCAAGCGCACGGTCTTATCTTGGCGCTTTGTTCAAAACGCGAGCCAAAAATACCTGTTTACCTCGACCCACCTGCCACCAATGTCATGGCAATTAACCTAGCGCCGTCTTTGGGGATGATGATGGCCTTCGAAACCGCTAGGATGTACAAATGCGCCACCCCAACCCTACCGATCGAACAAATTTATGGCATCACCAGTTTTGAAATAGATTGATCGCAAGCACCAGACGGGTCGAAATAGAACGTTAGCCATTTCTCCAAGCGGGGCCTTTGGTGCATAGCCATAAACCGATACCCACGGTCACCATGCCGGCACTCACCCCCCAAAAAATCCCACCCACATCAAACCCAAGCCCAGCGGCGATGAGGCCTGTCAGTGTCACCACCCCCAGTCGAACCACACCAACTAACACCGGCAAGAGCATCCTGCCGGTGCCTTGAGAGGCGAAGTAGAGAATTTGCCCAGCAACAAAGACACCATAGAAAGGCGCCACAATTTGCAAGTAACGCGCACCCGCTTGATAGGGTTCAGGGTCTGTTGTGAACCACGACAGCCAAAGGCCTGGCCAAATCGCCAAGGCAATCCCCATGGGGGTAAAAACACACAGCGCAATCAAGCCACCTGTGCGCGCAATGGTTCGTGCACGGTCGTGTTGACTGGCACCGATGTTGATACCCACGGCCGTTGTCAAGGCGCCACCGATACCAAACGCAATTGGCACAAGCATCAGCTCCAAGCGACTGCCTAGACCGTAACCACCGAGTGCTTGAAAACCATAGCGGCCAATCAGGCCTGTCACCACCACCACGGCCAACACAATGGTGACGCTATTGAGCATACTCAGACCACCCACTCGAAGAATGTCAGCCATGGGCGACCATGTTGGCCAGCTTGGTTTCATGCTCACCGCCAAATTGCCACGTAAGACGTAGAGCAACAGACCCAAACCGGCCGCCCCCTGACAGGCAACCAGCGCCACCGCCGGACCCAACACACCCAACTTTGGAAACAATCCCAAACCCAAGGTTAGGCAGGCTGAGAGTGTCACTTGCGCCACCGTTGAAATCATCAAAGCAATCGCCGGTGCACGCATATCACCTGCACCACGACAAATGGCAAACATGGTGAAGAACAACCAAGACGCCGTGGCACCACCAAAGGCAATATAGGCGTAACGAATGGCGCCATCTAGGGCCTCATCAGTGCCACCCATCAGGGCAAAAATTGTTTGCGCAAACCACACAAAAACCACGACAAAGACAGCCGACATCACCAAGCCAATCAACAAGGCATGCCAAGCAATGGCGTTGGCTTGTGCTTGATCACGGCGCCCGAGCGCACGCGACAGGGCCGAGGCAATGCCACCGCCCATGGCGCCATTGCCAAACATTTGCATCAACATCTGAAACGGAAACACCAACGCAAGGCTCGCAAGCGCCGTTGTGCCCAGTTGCGCCACAAAATACGCATCAAATATCGTAACCAGCGTAATCAGTAAGTTCGAAACAATATTGGGTGCTGATAGCTTCCAGATCACACGTCCGACAGGGCCCGCCAACGCCAATTGAACCGCTGGCGACACTGGCGGTGGATCCACTATCGGTTGGATCATCCCGTTGTCTCCAGTGTGCCAACCAAGCTAGGGATGCGCTTGCTTAATAAAATGATTTGTCTTCAAGTGACAAATGCGGAAAGGCACTCAGGATATGACTGTTTGAAACCGGTGCAGCTTTGCAAACGTGGGATTGATTCAGCTCAGACAAGCGCGTCACACCCAGCAACCCCATGGCCGTTTGCACTTCGTTTTCCAGCAGTTCTAACAACCGGACGACCCCTTGCGAACCATCGGCGGCCAAGCCAAAGCATTGCATGCGACCCATGCCGACCATATCAGCACCACTGGCAATCGCTTTGACAATGTCAGTACCTCTGTTAAAGCCACCATCAATAATGATTTGAGCTTGGCGGTCGACGGCCTCAACAATCTCGGGCAGAACATCCATGGTGCCTCGATCATGATCAAGTTGACGACCGCCATGGTTAGACACGTAAACCATGTCAACGCCGTGCTCGACAGCCAATAGCGCATCCTCAGCAGTCGAAATCCCTTTGAGAATGAGCGGCACCTTCAGCTTGGATTTAATGCGGTCGACATCATCCCAAGTTAAGGTCGGCTGGAACTCTCGCCCCGGCACATTGCTGCGGCGTATATTGCGTTTTGCAATGTCGCGCTCACGACGACTGTAATAAGCGCTATCGACTGTCAAACAGAAAGCCTTGCAGCCAGCCAAAGCGGCACGCTCAACCAGATCATCAACCCAAGCAGCATCGCCATGCACATACAATTGATAAAGCCGCAAGGCATCAGGTACCGCTTTGGCCACCTGCTCAAAATTCACCACACTGACTGAGCTCAACATATGCGCAATACCGAATTGTTCCGCAGCCTTGGCAGCAGCCACAGCCGCGTCTGGTGCAAACAACTCCAAACTCCCAACGGGCGCCAACATCACTGGCAGGCGTAACCGTCGACCTAGAAAATCTGTTGAAGCATCAACTTCACTCACGTTACGCAGCACTCGCGGCTTAAAGGCCAACGTGTCTAAGGCCGCCCGGTTGCGATTAACCGTGGTCTCCGTCTCTGTCCCGCCAATGATGTAGTCCCAATTATCGTGATTGAGCTTTTGTCGGGCTTTCTTCACAACTTCATGCAGCGTGAGAAAAGTTTCGGGGTAAGACGCTGATTGGGTCATATTAGGTCTCTAAAAAATCGTGTCATTCGAGTCATGGTTTGCGTGGATGCGTCAATTGACGCACGGCTTATTTCAGATATTGCTGAATTAATTGATCATAACCATCGGCGTCTGTGGCCATATTCATGGTTTGCGCCGTAGGCTTATTGACCAGTTCGCCTGGCAAAGCACCTTCTTGCACCGCCCTCATGGCATCAAAAAGCGCTTGCGCGGCCACGCCAAAAGGCTGATGCCCCCAAAGCCAAACACGGACACCACGATTGGCCAAGTCGGTACGATCAAACATCGACGCGTCTGATCCAGCCACCATGATCGGCAGCCTTAAGTCTTGCGTGATGATTTCAAGCTCTTCTTTCTTTTTTAAATACGGTACAAACAAAGCGTCAACACCGGTGTCTTGGTAGGCCACCAAACGCCGTGCTGCTTCTCGCGGGCCCTCAGACCCGTTGGCATTGGTGCGAGCAACAACTAGCATCGGACCCGAACCACGCGCCAAAACCGCGGCCTCCATCTTCTTGATGCCTTCTTCAATCGAGATCAAGCCCTGCGCATCGCCCGCGCCAAAATCTCGCGGCAAGACCGAGTCTTCAAGACAAGTTGCTGCCACACCAGCGGCTTGCAACTCTTGCACCGTGCGCATGACATTCAACGCGTTGCCGTAGCCATGATCAGCATCAACTATCAAATTCACCGCATCTAGACGACAAATTCGTCGTGCCTGTTCGACCAACTCAGAGGCCGTCAACAAAACAATATCGGGTGCACCGAGCACGGTGTGCGAGGCCACCGAACCACCCATCACCCCGACCTCACTGCCCAGCGCTTTGGCGAAGCGCGCCGATAAAGGATCAAACACCGAACTGGCTATCAAGCACTCGCGGCTGGCCAAGATTTCACGCAAAGAACGACGTTCAGTTGGACCGAGTTCGGCCGGGGTATTCGCTGGCATCAAAGTTTCCAAATTCAAAAAAGGGTGGCAGGCGTGGGTCTGACTTGCCCGCACTGTGTTTGTAATCCAAGTACCCACCTTGAGTCTAGTTGGGTGCTTAGTTAAAAGCGGACTTTTTAAGTCATCACAGCGCCATTAAATCGCTCACTGTTCTAAATATTTTTCGCTCACCGTTCTAAATATTTTTATTTACACCCGCAAAACGAGGGATTCCCCTACTACCCTAGCCCTCGCCAAAAGATAACTTTACATCTCCACAAGAGCCCGAGAGAGCGGCGTGTACCACGAAGCCCTTATTCAAAATAACAAAGAGGAGACAATGATGATGAAACGACTGACCACGGCCGCCACGATGCTAATGGCGTCTTCTATGCTCATTGGCGGCTCAGCAATCGCTGAAAGCTTCCCAACAAGACCCGTCACACTGGTCGTGCCCTTCGCCACTGGTGGTTCTAACGATATCGTCGCTCGACTGCTTGCCAAGCAATTGAGTGACATCTGGAAGCAACCTGTCATTGTTGACAACAAACCCGGTGCAGGCGCAGCCATCGGCTCTGCCTATGTCGCCAAACAGGAACCAAACGGCTATACGCTACTGATTGCATCGGTCACGTTCACGATGTCACCCGCTGTTAGGAGTTTGCCGTATGACCCCGTTAATGACTTTTCTAGAATCGGGCTGATTGGTGAGGTGCCACTGGCACTTGGTGCCAAGCCCACGGTCACCGCCACCACACCGCAGGAATACTTCGCCTACCTCAAAGCCCTGCCCCAAGGCAGCTACGGCGCCACTGGCGTTGGCAGCATTCAGCACTTTGCCGGTGAATTACTGAATATGAAAATCGGCTCTAATATTCAGGCCGTTCAGTACAAAGGCGGTGGCCCAGCCATGAATGACGTGATGGGTGGACATATTGAATTCTCGATTGGTAGCTTGACCCAGATGTTGCCGCAATTTAAGTCCGGCAATATCAAAGGCATTGCGGTCACCAGCGCTGAACGCTCACCGGCCGCACCCGACCTACCAACCCTCAAAGAGTCTGGTCTAGCCGATTACGACCTGACGCAGTGGTGGGCTATTTTGGGACCAAAGGGCATGAGTGAAGATCGTATCGCTCAAGTTAACAACGCCATTCGCCAAGCCGTGACTTCAGCCGATATGGCCCAAGCGCTGGCTCGCGAAGGCGGCACACCCCGTCCCATGACACCGGCCGAGTTTTCTAAATTCATGGATGACAACTTCAGCCAGTGGAAAAAACTGGCGGCTGAAACAGGAATGATCGTCAAAAAGTAACCCTAATGGCGACGACTCGTTCGCTAAGCCAAGTGGTCGCTCATTGCGTTACCACTTGGCTCGACTTGATTTGAACAACCGTTTTATAGGGAGCGCGCATGACAGCGCACGTGGTTGCAGTCATTGATGATTTTCAACAGAAGTCCCTCGACACAATTTCAGCGTGTCTGCCAGAGGGCTGGACCTTAATGATCACAACGTCAAACTCAGCCGCGGACGTGCAAACGGCCATGGCTGACGCAGATGTCATTTTTTTGATGGGTAAAGCCGTAACCTCACCCATGGTCCAAGCCTCGCACAAGCTGCGCTTTATCCAAAAACTTGGTGCAGGCGTGGACAACATCGATTTGCAAGCCTGCCAAGCGCACGGCGTGGCCGTGGCCAAACTGCATGGTGGCAACGCCGTGCCAGTGGCTGAACACACGCTTTTGATGACCCTAGCCACCCTGCGTCGCCTACCCCAGCTCGACCGGGACACCCGTAATGGGCTGTGGGTTCGTGAACAGGCCAGGACCGTGAGCCGGCAGCTTTCAGGCAAAACGGTCGGTATTGTCGGGTTCGGTGCGATTGGTCGTGCTTACGCGCGACTACTACGGGGCTTTGAAGCCAAGGTGAATTATTTCGATATCGTACAAGCGCCCCCAGCATTGTGTCGCGAGCTCAACGCAACCTATACGGATTTCGACACGTTACTGAGCACCTCAGACATCATCTCGGTGCACACGCCGCTGACTGACGCGACGCGTCACCGCTTTGGCGCGCGTGAGTTTGCCTTGATGAAGCCTTCTGCAGTTTTCATTAATTGCGCACGAGGGGGCATTGTGGACGAGGCCGCCTTACTTGAGGCACTCAAGCGAAACGCCTTTCATGGCGCGGGTATCGATGTTTTTGCGCAAGAACCCACACCTGTTTCGACTGCTTTTTTTGCGCTCGATAACTGTGTGGTCACCCCCCACACGGCCGGTGGCACGGTCGACAACTTTGAATATGTGGTTAAGCGCGCAATTGATAACGTGCAACGACTCGACCAGGGTCAGGCATTACCGGAAGGTGATCGGGTGGTTTAGAAATACCTTTAGACGCATTTGCAGTTAATTGACGGTGTAATGGAGAGTTAGGTGAAAACGACAGTTGAGTTTATGGCCGAATCATTTAAGGCCTTGGGAACCCCCTTTATTGTTGGTCATCCCGGCGGTGAATCAGTCGAATTAATGGAAGCAGCACGGTTGCGCGACATGCGTTTTATTCTCATGAAGCAAGAGGTCGCTGGTGCCATGCTGGCCAGTACTTGGGGAGAAATCACTGGCTCTCCCGGCGTCTGCTTATCGACCCGTGGTCCAGGGGCGGCCAACATGGTCAATGGCATTGCCCACGCCATGCTCGATCGTGCACCACTCATTGCTTTAACAGACCGCTACTCAGTGGGTGCTCACGAGGTGGGCTTGCGCCAACGCATCGATCAAAAGGCCATGATTGCCCCCTTGGTCAAGTGGAGCACGACACTTGAAGCCTCAGTGGTCGGCCATCAGCTCAAGCGCGCTGCGCGCACAGCTTTGTCACATGCCCCAGGCCCTGTTCACATCGACATCCCCCAAAGCGAAACCACCAAAGCAGCGGGCGGTGACACCGACGTTCAAGCGCTTTTGATCAATCAACCCCTCATCGTGCCCGATCGCCAAAGTTTGTCGGCTTTGATCACCAAGATAGACACTGCCAGTAAGCCCGTATTGCTCGTGGGCTTGGGCGTGTTGTGGGACAAAGCCAGCCAAGAGCTGATAAAGCTCGCCGAGCATCTCGGGGCGCCTGTGTTGACGACCTCAAAAACCAAGGGTGCCGTTCCCGAGGATCACCCCTTACGCGCGGGTTGCATCATTGGTGGCTTAATCGAACGCAAGCTGGTGTTGCAGTCAGATCTCATCATTACCATCGGCGTTGATGCCGTCGAACTACAGCCCAAGCCATGGCCATACACCATCCCAACGGTCTCGTTAGCTAGCATTGTATCGACCGATGGCTTCATCCCCGCTGAAATTGAAATGGTCAGCAACCTTAAAGTATTGATGCAAGCAGTGGTTGAGTATTCCCGCAGCAAACCCTCTTGGGGTGAGGCCGCCGCCAAAGCGTTTCGTCAAGATGTGCGCGTGGCGCTTGACACACCGTCAACGGGATTACCGCCACAGCGCCTGATGGAAGTCGCTCGGGCGATCCTGCCAAGACAGACCATCGCCACTTGCGACGCCGGTGCAAGCCGACTATTGGTGGTGCAAAAGTGGGAGTCCTATGGACCACGCGAGTTTCTGACCTCTAACGGCCTGGGTTCCATGGGGTTTGCCATCCCCGGTGCGATGGCGGCGAAGTTGGCCCACCCCGATCGACCCGTGGTTGCTTTCACGGGTGATGGGGGTGCAATGATGGCTATCGCTGAAATCCAAACCGCTGTCAAAGAGAACTTGCCCATCATTGTGGTGGTGTTAGACGATGAAGAGATTGGCTTAATCCGCGTCAAACAAGAACTCAAAGGCATCACCCGCCACGGTGTGGCCATCGGCGGAATCGACTGGGGCACATTGGCGCGTGGCATGGGTGCCGAAGGAACCACGGTTTCAACCGAAAACGAATTACAAGACGCGCTGCAAGTGGCGCTCAAATCAAACCGCACCACGGTGATCGGTGCGCGCATTGATCCATCGGGCTATGTGGCGCAATTCAATGCGTTACGTGAGCTCTAAGCGATCAGAGGAGCAAAGCCTGTGAACGCACAGTTCGTCGCCGTGGTCTCGGACGTTGATTTAAGGACCGACACTGGTCCGGCATTGGGGCAACGCTTAAATGAATTGTTGTCAGCGTGTGGTGTGGTGGTGATAAAAAACCAATCACTCACGCCACCGCTATTCATGCGCGCCATTGAGCACTTTGGTGAGCTGATGCCTCAGCAAATCAAAAAGTTCACCCTACCAGACTACCCGTTGGTTGGCTTTAATTCCAGCAATGACTTGCCGCGTAAAGACGGCAAGCTTCAAGTTCGCGGCGAGAACTTTCATACCGACCATTCCAATGAAGTGTCGCCGCCACGCGCAACCGCCTTGCACGCCGTACAGATTCCAGCCACGGGCGGCGATACGCAGTTTGTCGATGTACGAGCGGCCTATGATGACCTACCAGGCGATGTGAAGCGCGAAATCGATGGCTTGTTTTCTTTACATGTCCACCAGAGCTCAAACAGCCCCAGGGCATTGGCCAAATTGACCGCCGAACAGCTGTCCTTGATTCCTCAAACACGCCAACCGCTTGCGATCAAGCACCCCACCTCAGGCCGCCCTGCGCTCTACCTAAACACCGGCCGAATGGAGGGCATCGAAGGCATGCCTGAGCAGCAGGCTTATGCGCTGATTGAATACCTGTACAACCACGCCACCAACCCGCGTTATCAGTATCGACATCGCTGGCAAACCGGTGACGTGGTGATTTGGGATAACCAAGCCGTGATGCATCAAGCCAATGCGGATTATGATCCCGCTGAATACCGCTACCTACTGCGACTCATGATCAAAGGGGGGGCGCTCACCCCCCACCGCACAACTGCCTCAGCATAACAGCGACAACCTAACCGCTCGTTTTTGTTCAATCACCTTTAGCCAAGGCATCACGCACGTCACTGACCCATTGTTGGCCGGCGGCCATGATAAAGCTGATATCACTTTGGGTCGTGACAAACTGTGCGCCACTCTTGATGGCTCGGGCTTGACGTGCCACATCACGATTGCCACCACAACCCGCAAACTTGCCGTGTTTTTTAGCGACCTCAATGACGCGCGCTTGGGCCGCCACCACCTTTGGATCGTCGAACTGCCCCGGCTTGCCAATGTCGGCCGCAAAATCATTGGTACCCATGTGAATCACGTCAATGCCAGGCGTGGCACAAATGGCTTCGATGTTCTCTAAGCCTTGCGCCGTTTCAATCATGCACACCAAAAGGCAGGCCTCGTTCAATGCCGTGATGGCATCCATGAGTGGCACTGACTTGTAGTCAAAGTGCGGATAGCCTCCCACGACTGAGCGCTTCCCGATAGGCGCGAAGCGACAAACCTCAACGGCCTGTTGCGCCTGCTCGGCCGTATTGATGTCGGGGTAGACAATGCCAGCCACCCCGTTATCCAACAACACCGGCACATCTGGGTCTTGAATGCTTTTGACCCGAACCAAGGGGGCAATCCCAACGGCCATGGCCACCTGAGCCATGTGACAAATTGTCTCTAAAGTGAATATTGAGTGCTGACAATCAATAAAGATAAAGTCGTGACCTGTCGCTTTGGCAATCCGTGCAATGTCACCTGATCGCCCTAAGCGCACGTTCATACCCAACACCGGCTCTCCAGCTCTCAGACGTTGTTTCAACGGGTTAGCTGTGTGTAAGCTCATCAGGGTGATCCGATTGATTGATATCGTCAGTTGCCATTAAGGCTTGCTGACCATTTTTATCCCAGCAAGTACGGCACTTTGACTTGTTCGCACAACTGCCGAATCTGTTCGGCGAGCGCTGGCGGCATGGGAATGCCATTGGCTTGCCGGGTTTGACGCGATAGCTCTTCGAGCTCACCGTGCACCAGGACCTTTTGCGAGGGGTTCGCTGCTGGGGTGCCGTGCAGCACATCAATCACGGCATCAAGGTCGTCTTTGAAATCGTCCGGGTCGCGAAACACAGATGGGTCAATGACACAAAAAAAGTGGCCCAGATTGTCCGGATCTTCTGGCCGTTGCGTCTTAACCCGTATCGGTGAAAACGACGAGCCTGACAAGGTACCGCCCAGAATGTGTACCATCATGGCCAAACCGTAGCCTTTGTGGCCACCCCTTTCTTGCGTACCACCGAGCGGTGCGAGCCCGCCGCCTTGCGACTTCGTTGCATCCGAAATGATGGCCATGGCTTGTGCAGAATCAGTGACCGGCTGACCGTTTTCATCAGTCACCCAGCCCGCAGGGATGGCATCACCACGCAGCTCATAGACCCGAACTTTGTTGGCGGCCACGCTACTGGTGGCCATGTCGAGTACAAATGGTGGGTGACGCTTAGCGGGCGCTGCGAAGGCGATGGGATTGGTACCCAATAAGGCTTGCTTACCTCGGGTGGGTACTGTGTTCATGGAACGTGTTGAGCTGGTACACAGACCCACGAAACCCGCCTCAGCGGCCATCCGAACGTAATAGCCTGCCGCGCCAAAGTGATGCGAATTGCGCACGCAGACTATCCCTACCCCAAACTTTATAGCGCGCTCTATGGCCATTCTCATGCCCATGACGGCCGCGGCATGCCCCAACCCAGCGTCCGCGTCGACTAACGCGGTCACGCCACGATCGTTGATCACCTTGGGCTCGGCTTTAAGATTCAAACGCCCGCTGATTCGAAACTCGTTATACGTTTTAAGCATCGATACGCCATGCGAATCGACACCAGAGAGATCGGTGTCCAACATCACATCGGCGCTCAGGTTCGATTGAGACTCACTGAGCCCCCAGGCGCGCAAAAGCGAGTAAATTTGCGCCCTGACGTTTTCTGCAGAAGGCGAAATCCAATTTTGATTGTCTGATTTCATATTAAGAGTGCATCCCATGGCTGTCCTCGGGATATCTTATGTGACGTGTCGGGGTCAATTCAAAGCTTTTTCTCACCCATCGGTATCAAACAAGGGAAACCACTAGTGCCGTGACTGCTGCTCGAGTCGATTTGCACCAGTCAGTGGATCAGAATGCCTTTTCGAATGGTCAATAAAGATGGGGTTGTGGTTCGATAGACTTGTGCGATTAACCCAAGCCCAAATTGATCTCATTTTGAGGGTCACATAAGAGACCTTGGGTCGTGACGCACGTATCACGCTGTTTGGCTCGCGCGTGAGCGACGACTCCAAAGGTGGGGATGTGGATCTGATGGTTGCGGTTAATCGAAGCATTTTGGATCCAGCTCTAGTGAGTGCCAGTATTGCCAGCCGTGTTTCACGCTCAATGCATGGCCGTCAAGTTGACGTCTTGCGTAAAGCACCCGACCTCGTGAATAAGCCCATTCACGATATCGCGACTCAAACAGGTATCGCCCTTTGAAACTAGATCTTAAATTGACAGCAAGACTGTAGTTATTGTGCCGGGTTACCCGTAAGCAGTCCGAGTATTTACAAGAGACCGATGCTAGGCTTTTTTCTACACATTTGAATATTGTGGCGCTTGGTCATTTGACCAAAGACTCAGCACTTGCAGAAAGGCTTGATGCATTTTTCATTCGATTTGGGCGTTTACAAGAGACGTTGGCTGACATCGACTGAAGACTGTCTACTTATGCGTAAATTACGCAACCAAATGGCGCATGAATACATCGAGGACTTGGTCGTCCTTCACAACGCACTGACGGCTGGTCATAACTTTGTCAGCACTTTGGTAGACACCACTGAGCGCCTAATCGGTCAAGTACAGCAACGCATTGGTCAACAATAATTAATCGATTAATCGTTATAAATAACCCAGTTCAGTCAGCGCTTGGCGTGCCCGAGAAACGGTATCCACGAGGCGCAATATGCTGCTTTGATTTAAGACTCAACAAATCGCGTCTTAAATAACTTGGCAGCGCATATTCAACTCATTAACAGACTTTAAGTTTGACCACACCAAAATCAAAAAAGACAAGGTGCTTTGAAGACCTTGGCCACAAAGGGTGAAGTCATGGCCCGTACCAAGGCGCTGTAGTTCAGTTGAAACGCCACTTCTGCCCCAACCGGCAGGGTGTTGCCGTCAACCACCAAAATCAGATGATCACTGCTCGCCCCCATGACTTCAATGCCAGCGGCGGCGCTTAGGCCCTGGGGGTCGATGTCTTGGCGGCCAATGGCAAGAATCGACTGCTTGACAATGCCTCGGCCAACCACAGGTGATACCGCACCAAAAGTGGCTTGCGCCACAGTGCCCATCGGTTCTGAGGGCTTTAGTTTGGATTCGATCACCTCAGCAATCAGGGTAAACGCATCCGTAAAAAGGCCATCAACTGGTACTCGATTTAGGGTTTCGCAACCCAGCAAAATAACCTCACCTAGGCGTAAATTGTTGATTCGGCCCAACGAATTGCCGCTGAAAATCCAGTCTAAATTGGCCGAATTACCACCGGTGATGGTCTCTAACTGGATACCAAATGTGTTCTCAATCAAATCGGCCAGCGCCGATAATTCGCCCATGTTCTGGCTGTCTGGCGAAATGCCGTTGCGGCAGGCCAAGTTGGTCCCAATGCCTTTGAGAAGGATGTTGGGCAATGCCAGGGTTTGGCGCACGGTTTCAATCAAGTCGCTCGGCATGACTCCTTCACGACGGTCACCGAGTTCGACCATGAGCACAACACCGTGTGAGCGCCTAGAGTCTTGTGCCACTTGCGACAAGTGCTCAATCACCGCCATTTCAGTGTTGAAACTGACATCGGCCGAGTCCACCACCCGCTTGGCTTGACTCAACATGGGCGAGCGAATCAACGTCATCTCAGCCATTACACCGGCTGCTCGCATGGCCTCAATGTTTTCAATATGCGAATCGCCTAGACACGACACACCGGCGCTTAACAAGGTGTTGGCCACTTGCGTCGAACCAAGTGTTGCCTTGCAGATACCCGTTACCGAAACCCCACGCTGCGCGAAGCGCTGCACGAGTAGACGGGCATTGTGGTGGATTTTTCCAAGATCAATTTCTAACCGTGGGGCTGACATTAAGCGCTACCGACAGATTTTTCCTTCAAGGTCGGGTAAGCCAACAGCACCATTTCCACCAAACGATCGGTGGGGCGGGAAAGTGCATCGGTGGTGGGAATGCCGAGCGTTTGCTCGTACTCACTGATGGCGGCATCGATCGCTTGATCACTCATGCCCTCGTGATTGATCGTCAGGCCAATGACCTTCGTATCAGAAAAGGTCTCAATCAAATTAATCTCAGCGGCGGGCTCTGGCATCGCCATCTGGTCAAAGTCACAACGCATCTTGCGCGCAGGTGCATGCTGCAAAATCACACTGCTCGGACAGCTACCCCGCAAAATAAAAGCTGACGAGGAAAAGGCCGGGTGACTTAAGGCGCCCTGCCCTTCAATCACAATCACGTCGGGTTTATCGGTCTCGTAGGCTTCAATTATGATGGCTTCCAACTCGCCTGCGCAAAACTGCGAGGGCACCGCATCCAGAGCCACCCCATAGCGCGCGCCTTGAATCAGGCCGGTTTGCCCGGTTCCAATCATGACCGCCTTGATTCCCCTCTCATTGAGTGCTTGCGTCAAAATGGTCGCAGTCGTGCGCTTTCCAATCGCGCAATCAGTACCCAGTACTGCGACTCGAGCACAGTTGACCTCAGCAATCTTTCCAGTAAAAAGGCGCAAATCCTTTTTATCCCGGGGCCTGCGCACGTCATCAATAGTCACATGGTTTGCTTTACATGCCGCCGCAAACACCGGATCGTCATTGAGAAACTCATGCAGGCCGTTGACGATATTCATGCCATGGCTCATGGCCTCAAGAATCAAACCGCGTTGGTGCTTTGATAACAGGCCACTAGAGGGCGCCATTCCAAAAATAAACGAATCCGGTAAGTCAACCGCCTGCGCTAAGCTGTCATCAAGATCCCGGCAAATGGGTATGTCATTGGGTTTGTTATCCAACACCATGCCGGCATCATGACCCGCTTTTTGACTGTCGATGACTGAAAGGATTTCATATTTTTCTGAGCGCCGGACTAAGCCATTGGCCGTTTTTCCATCGATCGCCCCAAAACTGGCTTCGCAATAGACGATTGCCGTGGTCAATCGGGCCTTAGGCACAACAAAAATGGCGGGTGCCGTGTTTGAAGCAGCGTTTGATGAAAAAGGCGAAATAAGGGGTGTGACGCGCATAGCCGTTCCTTTGAGTGAGAGCTCAGTGGAAGCGACTGAATCGTGCCAGCCATTATTAGCCGAAGGTCAACGAGAAGTCCCCGCTAAGATAGGTTCTCAAGCAGTGCTTAATTCTTGAGACATAACTGGTAAAGCACCTTAGCACAGCGACCGAACGACAAGACGCAAGACATATGTTGCATGTCATGAGGGGTCCAGCAATCAAGGCTTGGTTATTGCCTAGATGGCGCCAAGGCTGGCTGCTCGAAGACTCGAGCTCAAGCCCTCACCTTCCCAAATATGCGCCTACAATCGAATGCACAAGATAAGTTAGTGTTCGCCGCAGTCCACATGACCAACACACCGGTGACACCAACCAATAAGCAGGAGACAAGCCTTGGCTCAAATTCGGTCCCAACTCAACCCCCGAAGCGCTGACTTTGAGGCCAATGCCCAAGCCATGTCGGTTTTGGTCGATGACTTACGCGTTCAGGTCAATCAGGCTGCCCAAGGCGGTGATCAAGTGGCGCGCGACAAACACAGTGCACGCGGCAAGTTGTTGCCCCGCGATCGGATTCAAATGTTGATTGATCCTGGCACGCCCTTTTTAGAACTGTCACCACTGGCTGCCTTAAACATCTATAACAACGACGCGCCATGCGCGAGCCTGATTACGGGTATCGGCCGAATCCATAGTCAAGAATGCATGATTATTTGCAACGACGCGACCGTCAAGGGAGGTACCTACTACCCGATGACTGTTAAAAAACACCTGCGTGCGCAAGAGATCGCCCAACAAAACCGGCTCCCTTGCGTCTATCTGGTGGACTCGGGCGGCGCCAATCTACCCAATCAAGACGAAGTGTTTGCGGACCGAGAGCACTTTGGCCGCATTTTTTACAACCAAGCCAACATGAGTGCCCAAGGTATCGCACAAGTGGCGGTGGTCATGGGCTCCTGCACGGCCGGTGGCGCTTACGTTCCCGCCATGAGTGATGAGGCCATCATCGTCAAAAATCAAGGCACCATCTTTTTGGGGGGACCACCCCTGGTTAAAGCCGCTACCGGAGAGGTAGTCAGCGCTGAAGACTTGGGCGGGGGGGACGTTCACACCCGTTTATCAGGGGTTGCTGACCATTTGGCACAGGATGACCATCACGCGCTCGATCTTGCCCGTCGAGCCATTAAAAACCTCAATCGACGCAAAGAACCCATACCCACAAACACCAAACCTGTTGAGCCAGCCTATCCCACAAAAGAGCTTTACGGGATAATTCCCATAGACACACGTCAACCCTTCGATGTGCGCGAGATCATTGCACGCATCGTCGATGGGTCAGGGTTTGATGAATTCAAAGCGCGCTTTGGCGCCACCTTGGTTTGTGGCTTTGCCAAAATCCATGGGCGATTGGTTGGCATCCTCGCCAACAACGGCATTTTGTTTTCTGAATCAGCGCTCAAGGGCACTCATTTCATCGAGTTGTGCTGCCAGCGCAAGATACCGTTGGTGTTTCTACAAAACATCACCGGCTTTATGGTGGGACGCAAATACGAAAACGAGGGCATTGCTCGCCACGGCGCCAAACTTGTCACCGCTGTGGCCACAGCTCAGGTCCCTAAATTCACCGTCATCATTGGCGGCAGTTTCGGGGCGGGCAACTATGGCATGTGCGGGCGCGCCTTTGGACCGCGTTTTCTTTGGATGTGGCCCAATGCCCGTATTTCAGTCATGGGTGGCGAGCAAGCGGCACGTGTTTTAGCGACCATCAAACGCGACCGCATAGAATCACAAGGCGGCTCTTGGAGTGAACAAGAGCAAGAGACTTTTATGGCTCCTATCCGCCAGCAGTATGCCGACCAAGGCCATCCGTATTACGCGAGCGCCCGGCTCTGGGACGATGGCATTATTGATCCTGCCGATACGAGACGTCTTCTAGCGCTTGGCCTGAGTGCGTCAGAAAACGCGCCCATCGCTGACACCCAATTCGGCATCTTCCGTATGTGAGAGCTAACATCGCAACGCCACCCGATGAATCAACCCTAGCGACGGATCGCTTTTCATAAGGCCCATTGACCCATGTTTAGCAAAATCCTGATTGCCAATCGTGGCGAAATCGCCTGTCGCGTCGCCGCAACGGCCTGCCAAATGGGCATCCGAACAGTAGCAGTCTATTCCGATGCTGATGCACAGGCCAAACACCTGGCCAGTTGCGACCAAGCAATGCCCATCGGCGGCAACTCGCCCAAAGAGAGCTACCTGCAATGGCAGCGCATCATTGATGCGGCCATCACAACGGGCGCCCAAGCGATTCACCCAGGCTATGGGTTTTTAAGTGAAAACCCCCAATTTG
Source organism: uncultured Burkholderiaceae bacterium (assembly GCA_963926245.1). GTDB lineage: Bacteria > Pseudomonadota > Gammaproteobacteria > Burkholderiales > Burkholderiaceae_B > Algicoccus. The sequence continues at coordinate 16,603 of CAWUWI010000004.1, forward strand.
CAGAAGCCTGCATCCAGCATGGCATCGTGTTCATTGGTCCACCCGCACAGAGCATCCGAGCCATGGGCTTAAAAGCTGAAAGCAAGCGCCTAATGGTGCAAGCCAGCGTACCCTTGGTGCCGGGCTACCACGGTAGTGAACAATCACCCGATCTGTTGATGGCCAAAGCTGCCGAGATCGGGTACCCCGTCATCATCAAAGCCAGCGCTGGCGGTGGCGGCCGAGGGATGCGGGTGGTTGCCAGCGCTGAGGAATTTGCGCCAGCGCTGCTTTCATGTCAACGAGAGGCAGCCAATAGTTTTGATAACGATGCCGTCCTGATTGAAAAGTATGTCAAACAACCCCGCCACATCGAGATCCAAGTTTTTGCCGATAGCCATGGCCAATGCGTTTATTTGTTTGACCGAGACTGTTCAGTGCAGCGCCGTCATCAAAAACTGATTGAGGAATCGCCAGCACCAGGCTTGACCGAAGCCATGCGGCAACAAATGGGACAAGCCGCGGTCGCCGCGGCGCTTGCCGTGGGCTATGTCGGGGCTGGCACGGTTGAGTTTATTGTTGAACAGCCTAACGGCTATGACGATCCTGATTCCATGCGCTTTTATTTCATGGAAATGAACACGCGCCTGCAAGTGGAGCACCCAGTGACTGAAGCAGTCACTGGGATTGACTTGGTCCAGTGGCAGTTGCGGATTGCGTCCGGTGAACCCCTGCCTTTGCGCCAAGAACAACTGCACATCGCCGGCCATGCGATTGAAGCTCGGATTTGTGCCGAAAACCCTGACAATCAATTCATGCCGGTAACAGGCTTGGTGTCGATGTATAACAAACCACCACACAGCGCCTTTACTGTCACGCCATTTGACGGCCCGATGCACGGTGTGCGGTTTGATGATGGGGTTCGTGCGGGCGATACCATCACCTCTCATTATGATTCAATGGTTGCCAAAGTGATTGTGCATGGCGCCACACGAGCGCAAGCGATCTCACGTCTTGATGCGGCATTGGCCGACACGCATATTGTTGGCTTAACCACCAATGTGCAATTTCTGCGCGATGTCATTAAAACGGAGTCTTTCTCCAAAGCAAGGCTAGACACCGCGCTCATCAGTCGTGAAGCCGACACGCTCTTTGATCAAGACCATATCGGAGTCAATCAAGCCCTAGCCACGGCTGTTGCTCACATACTGCACACAGAATCAGCCCTACAAACCAACGATGCATTCTCGATACGCGACGGCTGGCGGGCTTTTGGTCAGACACAACGTCACCTTGACTTTGAGTACCGCCAAAGCCCCGTAAGCGCCACGCTGACTTACGGCAAAGACGGCACATTGACCCTGCAAGTTGGCAATCAGATCGGACCATTACGCTACATTCGTTTAACCGACACTGAATTCACAGTCCAATGGTGTCACCCGCCGTTGGTGTTTTCGATTTATGACACTGGCAAGTGCTACACACTGTTTGGCGCTCAAGGCACAACCCAAATAACAGCATTGGATCCTCTGGCACAGGCCTCGCAAGCCTACGACGACATCGGCAATCTAGAGGCACCAATGCCAGGCAGCATGGTGAGCTTTATGGTCCATGTCGGTGACACCGTGATCAAAGGACAGCCTCTAGCGGTGATTGAAGCCATGAAAATGGAGCACACCATCAGCGCCCCAAATGACGGTGTGGTGCAAGCGTTACTTTTTGCAGTTGGTGATCAAGTTCAAGAAGGCGCACCTTTGCTCAAACTAACTGTCACTGATGCCAAGTGAGTACCACCCCTTGCCCCCCGCACGCTTTGGCTGTGCCATTTCTAAACAAACCTAAGACTTAGCCGCGGCTGCACGACACGACATTAGGCGTCTGGTGCTTTTGAGTGACGCTTCTTAAAGTCTCGACAATCAGTGATCCCGGGTCGCCGTCTGGGATCTTCTGTGGCACTGAAAATTCGGTGCTTTTGTATTTTTTGCGTTGCCGTGGTTGGAATACTGGATAAAAACAAAATCCATCCTGGCGCCTTGTAATAGGCAAGCGCTTGGTAACAGTGCTTGAACAGTGCTAGCGCCATTTCATCGCGAGCGGAAGTCGTCACATCGCCCACTACTTTTGGGGCGGTATCGCTTAACACCACACACGCCAGAACCTCTTGCTCACGTATCGCATCGGTCACTGGCAGCACCGCAACGGTTTTTACCCAAGGATGCGTTTGTAAAACCGCTTCGACCTGCGCCGCTGATATGTTCTCACCCGAGCGACGGATGATATGTTTATCTCGATCAAAAAAGTGAATCATGCCGTCTGGGTCTTGAACCACAATGTCGCCGGTGTGAAACCAACCATTGCGCCAAGCATAGGCAGTGGCGACCTCATCATCGAGATAACCCAAAAAGAAATCTTGCCGCGGTGTTTGTTCTGAGTGCCGAATCAGCATCTCGCCGGGTGTTCCGTTAGGCAACACGTTGTCGTGACCATCAACAACCTTGACGTCCACGCCTGGTCGGGGCCGTCCGAACGCACGTGTACCGACTTGGCGAGGCGGTTCGCAATCAACCAGGGTTCGCACCATTTCCGTCATCCCCCAAATCTCAAGCAAGGGGAAACCAAATCGCGCCTCAAAAACAGCGTGCAATTGGGGCTCGACACCCGCCCCAAAACCGAACCGAACCCCGTGCTCTTGATCGTTTTGGTCTGCCGGTTGGGCCAATAGCAATGGGATGATGATGCCAAGGTAGTGGACAATGGTCGCATCCGATTGACGAACCTCTTCCCACCAACGTTTGGGCTGAAACCGATCGGTTTGTATTTGACAATTACCCGTCAACATCATGCAGTAAAACGACAGGATTGATGCGTTAACGTGAAACAGTGGCAACGGATTGTAGAGTCGTTCTTGGGTAGGCCTAATCGCTGCCAATCCACCAAGTCGGGCATACCACGCCCCTGAGGCCAACTCGTAACGGTGTGAGAGCACGCAGCCTTTAGGACTGCCCGTCGTGCCTGAGGTATACAAAATACTGGCGGGTGTTTCGCCATCGATCGATTGCGTCAAGGCCGGTCTCAAGGGTGAACATAAACCGGCACACACTTCTTGAAAGGTAATTAACGGGGGGCACCACGCTGTGTGTTCAAGTGCATCACTGATGCCAGCGCACAAATGCGGCAACGCCACGATCAAATCGACTTTTGAGTGATCGATCAGATAGACAAGCTCTTGCAGCCGATAGTCTGGGTTAACAGGAACGCAACACACACCCAAAGCATTCAGTGCCAGTTTGTGCCGCACATGATCAGGGTGATTCTCTAACGACAACGCCACCCGATGGCCGTGACCGAAACCCGCTTGGGCATAGACTTGCATGAGTGGGCGAACTTGTGCAGCAATCTCGGCATAGGTCAGCTCAAGGCCCTGCGCGGCATAGGAGCGACTCTGGTTAGCCGGTATGGCCAACAACGAATGATCACCGAAGCGCTTGGCCGACTCAAAAAAAGCGGCACCAATGGTGGGATACTGATCAATATCAATCACAATTTTTACCTCCTCGCTTTTAAAAGGCAGTTGTGTCTTTTAAAAACGAACTCGTGTGATCTTAATCGAAGCCGACAAAAACACCCTTACCCTCATTTTGCTGATCAAAGATCTGATAAGCCTGCTCAGCCTCGTTTAGAGACCAGCGATGGGTAAACAACTGATCGACATCAACTTTTCGGTCTGCGACAAACCGCGCACAGTCAGCTTGACCGTGCGTAGAAAACGTCCACGAACCAATCAGTGTCACTTGTCTGCGCAGCAAATCTGGGCTGACATTTAGCGTCATGTCACCACCCTCACCGACCAAGCAGGCCTTGCCCCAAGTGCGCACGCACTGTACGGCTTGGCTGCGGGCTTGGGGCGATGACGACGCATCCAATGATGCGTGTGCACCCAAACCATGGGTTAGCGTTTTAATGGCCTGAACCGGATCATCTTCAGCCGGATTGATGACGTGATCAGCACCAAATGCTTTCGCTCTTTCGAGCCTTGCGGGACTGACATCCAATGCGATGACCTTTGCTCCCATGGCCTTCGCAAGCTGTGTTGCCGAAAGTCCCACTGGTCCTTGACCAAAAATTGCGATCGTGTGGTCAGCCACCAGCTCCAGTCGCTTGAGTGCACCCCAGGCTGTTCCAGTCCCGCAAGCAATAGCCGCTCCCGTTTCAAAACTCAATTCTTCGGGCAATTCGACCAGAGTGCTGGCTGGGCACTTCATGTAGCGCGCGTGCGCACCATGGCCGGTGAGTCCATAAACCTTTTCCACACCGTCAACACAGAGTTGCATCCAGCCCGTGGCGCAATGGGGGCAGAAACCACAACCTTTATAGTGGTGAACCATGACACGCTGGCCAATGTAAGCCTGACCAGCCTTCACATTTTTGCCCAAAGCCGCAACCACGCCGCAGGGTTCGTGACCAGCAATGACAGGCGTCGGATTTTTAAATCCGAGCTCGCGCGCCGCCTGCCCAGGCGCTGCTCGATAGAATTTCAGATCGCTGCCGCACATACCCGATGCTTTGATTTCTAACACCACTTCATCAGGTCCGGGCGTTGGATCCTCAAAATCCTGAAACTCTAAGTTTCTATTACCAGCAAATACGACGCCTTTCATACTGCCTCCTATTGATGATTCTTTTATGCTGTCTTACCGGTTGCAAGCGCTTGATGAATGTATTGGTCGAAATGTTCTCTGAAAACGAAATCCACTTGCTTTCGGCCTCAAGAAACTCATCAATTACCTGCACACCTCTTACGCTTGCGACATTGAACAGTAACCGACGAACAGAACACCCAGCTTAATCGCTCGGACTCAACCGAACGCACAGTCCATCGTTTGAACCCACCGTATCAATTGCCCTGATACACCTCGGTGGGTTATTGACCAAACCGCATGGGATGCCCCTCTAGAGCGTTATCGCTTACATGACAGCGCAGTAAACATTAGCGTAAAGGTTAATTTCACTGACTTTAGCAGGCAAGCGCTCAACCGATCAAATAATTTATCGTTACCCTAAAACACAGTCCCATTCTGTTTCAAAACCACTTGTGTTGATGTGAACTGTAGAGACACAATCTGAGTCAACACAATCGCCACTTCAAAAGCTGAGAAATACAAAGTAAAGCCTTTGCTCAATAAATTGAGCCAAACGTGAGGCAAAAAAAATGGCAAATATCGTTTTACCGTCATAGGTAATATGGCTACCCGAATAGCAAGCCTTGCTAGATTCAATGCCTAAGGCGTAAGCCTCAGCATCTCACCCGCAACTTGCAACAATGTTGCAAGTCAGCCGCCATCAGTAGTAACTTGATCGCATTCATTCAATTAACAACCAAGAATATGGCATCAATAACTTTTGACTCGCTAACAAACCAAGACCACTTCATCCAATCAAGCGATCAGGACGGCCTGATACTTAGGATTCGAGAACGGCGTCTTTCGCCGTCTGCAAGCAAACGGCAGCGCTCGGTGCCGCTACTAATGGTGCACGGGGCGACGGTGCCTAGCTTGTTGTGGGACCACCCAATCGCCGAATGGTCCTGGATGAACCGACTCGCCTTGGATGGTTTTCATGTTTATGCGCTTGACATCAGAGGCTACGGTGCATCAACGCGCCCAGACGTACTTGCGGTGCCAGACCCAGAAAACTTCCAGCCCTACGCGCGTGCAGCTGACGTGCAACAAGACGTAATGGACGCCATCGCATTTATCGCAGAGCGGCATGGCACCGACCGCGTGGACTTGCTCGGCGGTTCATGGGGCTCCATTATTTGCGGTCTATTTGCAAGCACAGAGCACTCGAAACATATCAACCGCCTTGTTCTTTATGCCCCCATATACAACGAAGGTCACACGCAAACTTCATGGTGGCGTGGCGCTGTTGATCCAAACAACCATGACCAAGTAAACCCTAAATTAGGGGCCTATCGCTGGGTTAGCCGGGAAAGCTTGCTCAACCGGTGGGATGAAGAGATTCCCACTATTGACAAAACGCTGTGGCGGGATGAGGGTGTGTTTGAAAGTCTCTTTGACGCTTGCCTGCAAGAAGATCCCATCGCCAAAAATCGACAGCCTCACGTCTTTCGGGCCCCTAATGGCACGCTGGTTGACCTGTTTGCTGCCTATATTGGACGGCCCGTTTTTGATGCTAAGGCAATTCATACCCCAACCCTTTTGGTCAGGGGCGACCATGATGAGACGTCTTCTCGCTTGGGTAATGCAAGATTATTTGATGAAATCAGCGCTCAACATAAAGTTTGCGTTGAGGTGGGAAACGGGGCCCACTTTGTCATTTTGGAGCGACAAGCGCAGCAGGTCCACCAAGCTGTCGCTGGATTTCTGACAGACGGCGAGGATTAATAATGAAGGCTGGCGTGAGCTTACACCCCAAGCTCGTCGAAATGCGGCAAGCGATTCAAATCAGTGGACGCCCTGCATTTCACCAGTGCACGCCCCAACAAGCGCGTTGCGTAATGGCCGCGAGCGCGGCGGCACTCGGAAATGGCCCGACAGTGCATGATGTCAGTTTCCTAGACGTACCCGTGCGCTGGGGAAAGTTGCCTGCTAGGCTTTATCGCAGCGCGCCCGCAGAATGCGGTTTGATCGTCTACCTGCACGGTGGTGGTTGGTGTTTGGGAACGCTGGACGAGTTCGACGCGCTTGCTCGCCTTTTGTGCCGACAAAGCAACTGTGCCGTGTTACTACTGGATTATCGATTGGCACCTGAACATCCTTATCCCAGCGGTCTGGAAGATGCGCTGGACGCTATAGATTGGGCCTATCAAACGCGCGAGTCATTGACAGGATCGGCAGTGCCCATTGCCATTGCCGGCGACAGTGCCGGTGGTAACTTGGCCGCTGTTGCCGTTAATGAACTGAGTCATCGCATTCCGATTGCCAAACAGTTATTGGTCTATCCAGTCACTGACTGCGACTTTGAGACCGAAAGTTACAACCAGTTCAGCGAAGGCTACTTTTTGTTTAAGCGAGACATGCGGTGGTTTTTTAAGCACTACGCTCCAACGTCTAGCTGGACTAATAAACGCATCTCCCCACTTCGCGACGCAACCACACAAGCACTGCCTTCAACGTGGATAGCAGTCGCTGATCACGACGTTCTTCATGATGATGGTGTTCGCTATGCCCAAGCACTCAAGGACAAAGGTGTTGATGTTGAACTGTGTGTCTATGCCGGCATGACACATGGATTTATCAGAATGGCAAATCTAATTGACGTAGCGTTTCAAGCAGTATCTGACATGGCCCACGCGGCGCGCGATGCGTGTCAAAAAAAATCGTGAATGCGACGCCAACAACTCGCAGGAGAAACTGATGAACACAATCCATTCGACCCAGTCATATGACGTGATCGTTGTAGGCGCCGGTTTTGGGGGCATGTACGCGCTATACCGCTTACGAAAGCTGGGCTACCGAGTTCGCGTGCTGGAGGCCGCCGACGGTGTGGGTGGGACATGGTATTGGAATCGCTACCCAGGGGCACGCTGCGATGTCGAGAGTCTCGAATATTCATATTCGTTTGACAATGATTTGCAGCAGGAATGGGAGTGGCCAGAAAGGTTTTCTGCTCAACCCGATATCGAAAAATATGCCAACCATGTGGCTAATCGCCACGATCTAAGAAAAGATATTCAATTCAACACTCGAATTGGATCAGCTGAGTTTGATAATGAGCTGGCCACGTGGACAGTTCGTGCTGTTGATGGCGACACTTTCACCTCACAATACTTTGTGCTGGCCGTCGGTAACCTGTCGTTGCCGCGGGTGCCAAACTTCCCTGGACTCGATCAATTTAAGGGGCATTGGTTTCACACAGGACAGTGGCCAAAAAAAACCGTTGATTTTTCTGATCGGACCGTTGGCGTTATCGGCACCGGTTCGTCAGGCATACAGCTGATCCCAATCGTGGCTGAACAAGCCAAGCAGCTTTACGTTTTTCAGCGCACAGCCAATTACAGCGTGCCAAGCATGAACCGACCACTTACGCCCGATGTGTCCCTGCCACACAAAGCACAATATCAAGAATGGCGCGAACGCGCTAAGGACACCCCATTCGGTATTGCTGGGCATCCAACGCCTGAGAAATATGCCACTGACGACAGCTTTGAGCAACGCCAACGACTATTCGAACGAAAATGGAACACTGGCGGAAATATCAGTTTCCTTTATGCCTACAAAGACTTACTCACCGACGAACAGGCTAACCACATGGCTTGCGAGTTCGTGCACGACAAAATTCGCGCCACTGTCAGAGACCCTAGCGTGGCTGAGTTACTGATCCCAGACGATCACCCGATCGGCACCAAACGCTTGTGTCTCGATACGAATTACTACGAGACATACAACCGTAACAACGTCAGTTTGGTGAATGTACGAAAGGCGCCGATTCAAGCCATTACCGCTTATGGGCTGCGCACCACTGACGAGCAGTACAAATTAGATGACCTGATCTTTGCCACAGGCTACGACGCCATGACTGGCGCCATCCTTGATATTGATATCCGAGTCAAAGAGGGTGCTGGGCTTGCAAAAGCTTGGGAGCACGGTCCTAAGACCTATCTGGGGGTCATGGTCAATGGATTTCCAAATATGGCCATCATCACTGGACCAGGTAGCCCAGGTGTAAAAACCAACATGATCTCAGCGATCGAACAGCACGTTGACTGGATCGCTGACTTGGTCAAATACATGAGTCACAAGGGCAAAGTCAAATTTCAAGCGCGGCCTGAGGCACAAGAACAGTGGGTCAAGCATGTTAATGAAGTCGCCGATCAAACGCTCTACCCTAAGGCCAATTCTTGGTATGTTGGTGCAAACATTCCGGGTAAGCCGCGAGTGTTCATGCCTTATGTTGCTGGGCTAGACAAGTACCGCAAGATTTGCGACGAGGTGTCAAGCGCCGGCTATCGGGGTGTGGCCATTGATTAAGGAGAGACACCGATCACCACCCCCCTTTGCAGATTACTGTATGAGAGGGCCCGTGTTTGCGGTGACGAGTCGATTCAGGCACAAGAAATTTTTACAACCATTACTTTCGACAATGATCAACAAAATACATATCGAACCCATTCTCCTTCAACACTGAAAGCAGGGGTGTTGTCGATACGCACCTTTAAAAACCTTTCAGATACTTTCGCCGTGTGTTAGAAGTTTAAGCACTCCTAATCTAGGTGAAACTGTCGTGAATCAAAAATTCGACTTCATAGTGGTGGGCGCGGGAGCCGCGGGCTGCCTATTGGCGAATAGATTGTCCGCAGACCCAACAGTCTCTGTGTGCCTGATTGAAGCGGGTCCCCCAGATCGAAACCCTTACATTCATATCCCAGCGGGCTTTATCAAAGTAGGCCACGACCCAGCCTATACCTGGGATTTTCGAACGGAACCGTCAGCACAGACGCTACACCGTCAGGTTGTTACCCGGATGGGACGCACCCTCGGTGGCTCGAGCTCAATTAACGGCTTTAACTACACCCGCGGCATTGCTTCAGACTATGACACATGGGCTGCACTTGGCAACCCGGGTTGGTCTTACACTGACGTACTGCCTTATTTCAAAAAGACAGAGCTGCGTTTGGGTGAACACGATCCCAGATACCGCGGCACGCAAGGAATGCTCCCAATCACTGACTGCGACTGGAGCCACCCACTTTGCGACGCGTTTATAGAAGGCGTCGCCGAACATGGGTTGCCAGCCCACATAGATTACAACGCGGCAAGTCAACGCGGGGCAGGTTACTACCAGCGATGGATTCACAAAGGTCGGCGAATTAGTGCCGCCCAAGCCTTTTTAAAACCGGCCAAGAACCGACCCAATCTTCAAATCCTCACCCATGCACAGGTGTTGGCTGTGACCTTTGATGTCAAACGCGCAAACGGTATTCGTTTTAAAAGGACAGGGACAAATCAGATTGAAACCTTTGAAGCACGGCGCGAGGTCATCCTCAGCGCTGGGGCGGCCAACACACCAAAGTTATTGCAATTATCAGGCGTCGGCCCGACAGAATTGCTCGCACAATACGGCATTAATTCAGTGCACGAACTGAAAGGTGTTGGTGAGAATTTTCAGGATCACTACATGGTCCGATCGGTGGTGCGGGTCAAAGGCATCAAAACGTTGAATAGCCTTGCCCGAGGACGATCACTCATGGGGCAAGTGGTTCATTGGCTATTGCGCAAACCCAGCATATTAGGCATCAGCCCCTCTGTTTGTTTTGCGTTTGAAAGGTCCTCGGCTGATATAGATGAGCCCGATCTGCAATTTCACTTCTCCCCAGGCAGTTATGCCGCAGGCATTGCAGGTCAGCTTGATACTTTTGAAGGGATGACCTTAGGGTTCTACAACACTCGCCCAAAAAGCCGTGGATTTGTTCGGATTCAATCACCCGACGCAGCGGTGCTGCCGCGGGTGCAACCCAACTACCTCGAAGACGAGAGCGATCGCCAAGTGGTTGTCAACGGTTTGCGCTTGGCTCGACAGTATTTGCATAGCGCCGCGCTATCCCAATACATCGACAGCGATGACTTCCCGCCCGCCCGCGCCACCACAGACGATGAGTTACTTTCTTGTGCACGCGAGCGCGGTGGTACTGCTTGGCACTTTATGGGCACTTGCCGCATGGGACCGCGTGCCGACCCCACCTCCGTCGTGGATGCATCATTATGCGTGATAGGTATTCAGAATCTACGGATTGTGGATGCCTCAATAATGCCCAATATGCCTTCTGGAAATACTGGGGCACCTACGATGATGATTGCTGAAAAAGCCGCTGACCTGATCCTTAGCAAGTACCGATGACTCCTTGCCGTTTTGGGCTAGGGTTGAGGAGCGAATGTTGGCGAACATCTGTAAAAATTTGCAAGACTTACTTCTCTTTACACAACAACACTGACAACGAAAAACCTTATTGCTTAAAAATGGGACAACACAATGTTTGCAGACATCAGCATGAAAGATAGACGCATCTTAATTACTGCCGGCGCCAGTGGTATTGGTCTTGAAATAACCCGTGTTTTTAGTGCCGCTGGTTGCCACGTCATGGTCTGCGACATTGATGACATCGCGCTTGCTTGCACCAAGCGCGAGCTTCCCAACATATCGACCGTACAAGCCGACGTAGCCGATGAAGCCAGCGTCAAAAAACTATTTGCACACGCCAATGAGGCCCTGGGTGGTCTCGACGTACTGATTAATAACGCCGGAATCGCTGGACCAACAGGGCCAGTCGAATCCTTGGCGAAATCCGACTGGGACAAGACGCTGGCCGTCAACATCACCAGTCAGTTTCTCTGCGCCCGAGAAGCGGTACCCCTTCTAAAGTCTTCTGCCTGTGGTGTGATACTTAACCTATCGTCGGCAGCCGGTCACCTCGGCTTTGCTGGACGCACGCCATATTCAGCCTCTAAATGGGCGGTGGTTGGATTCACAAAGTCGCTTGCCATTGAGCTTGGCCCCTTCGGTGTGCGTGTTAACGCTATTTTGCCAGGCGCTGTTGACGGGCCACGAATCCGGGCAGTAATCGCCGCCAAAGCCAAAGCTTTAAATGTTAACGACGATACGCTGACGCAGCGACACGAACAGCAAGCGGTGCTGGGTCGACTAATCACCTCACGCGATGTTGCAAACATGGCGCTCTTTGCAGCCAGCGACGCGGCACACAACGTAACCGGCCAAGAACTCGTTGTTGACGGTCACACCCAAGCACTGATTTAAGTCTGCGGCAAGCGGGCGCCTGACCCCGTGCCTGCGAACGACTTTTGGGCTTGCCATCCTTTACGCCAACAGCATCACAGACTCACACAAGAAATCGCACCAATTCCTTTGGTGATTTCCCTAAGTTAATTAGCAATACGTTGACTTCGACTGGTCTTGTCGGAATAATAATTAAGACGGTTTAAACATAAAAACCGCAAGCCTTTGACACGTCAAAACATCCAAAGGGAATTTTGAGGTAACCGTTGTGACCTAACTCACTTCGATTGTGTATCTCGAAAATCTTGAAGGAATCCGACTGCAACCTTAGGAAATGAGGAAGACAATGAAAAAATTACTGACTACCGCAGCAGCCACAGCGCTGCTGTTCACCGCTCAACCTGAGCCAGCATTTGCATCCAAAACCATTGATGTCGCTAGCACTTTTCCTAAAAACATGGTTTTCTTGGGAGAAGGTGCCGAGAACCTTGCAACTCTGCTCTCCAATGTTTCTGATGGCAAACTTAATCTCAAAGTCTATGGTGCCGGTGAGTTAGTACCAGCACTAGAGGTCTTTAATGCGGTCAGCACCGGTGCTGTTCAAGCAGGGTGGGATTGGATTGGTTACTGGGGTGGTACGGTGCCAGTCTCAGGTCTAATGGGCGCGATGCCATTTGGCCCCACACCAGAGGTGTTCTTAGGCTGGATGTGGGAAGGCGGTGGCCGTGAAATCCTGCAAAAAGCCTACGATCCATTCAATGTTCAGGTTTTTCCATGCCACTTAACAGCGCCTGAACCAGGTGGTTGGTTTAACAAAGAAATCAATTCGACCGAAGATTTCAAAGGCATGAAAATGCGTATCTCCGGGCTTGGCGGGAAGGTGCTCAATAATCTGGGCGCCTCTACACAGCTGATTCCAGGCGGCGAAATCTTTGTTGCCTTGGAACGCGGTCGTATTGAAGCCACCGAATTTTCCTTGCCCATCATTGATCAATCTCTTGGTTTCCAAAATGTCGCCAAATACTATTACTTCCCAGGCTGGCATCAGCCTTCCAGCTGGAACTCACTGATCATTAATAAGGACGTCTACAATAAATTCACGGACCTAGAGAAGCAGCAACTCGAAGTGGCCTGTAAAGCCAACGTTGTGTACACAATGTCGGTAGCCCCAGCCGCACAAATTCCTGTCCTCGAAAAATTCAAAAGCCAAGGTACCGACGTCCGACGCTTCCCACCAAAGGTGTTGCAGGCTCTTCAAGCGGAGTCAGCCAAGGTCTTAGCAGCAGAGGCGCAAAACGACCCTATCTTCAAAGAAGCCTACGAGTCACTGCTCAATTACATGAACAGTGTGAACCAGTGGCATAACCTGCAGAGTCTGAGCACCAAATAAGCATGACAGACTCCGCACAAAGCCCGGCGGCTGAAGCCGCCGGCCCTGCGCGAAATGCTCTGCAACGGCTCGGTCAAGTGTTAATGGCAATTGGCGCTTGGCCTGGCCTGATCAGTTCTTGGCTAATCTTACCGATCATTGCTTGCGTATTGGCTGCAGTAATAGGTGGGATGATGCGCCTGTCACAGCTTGCGACATGGGATCATGACATTCTTCTGCTAGGCAATCAATTAAGCATTATTGGATTGACTGAGTTGCAGTGGCACCTCCTCGCTGTGATGGTCATGCTCGGCGGGTCTTACACCCTGCAACAAGATAGACATGTCAGGGTTGACATGCTGTATGCAAAAGTCAGTCCCAAGTGGCGTGCAACACTCGACGCTGTTGGAGACCTGTTTTTTCTGTTGCCTTTTTGCGCGATTGTGGCCTGGCTCTCCCTTCGGTTTGTCGACATGTCGATTCGGTCGAACGAGCAATCAGATTACGGCGGCTTAGTCGACCGTTATTTAGTAAAGTCTTTTGTGCCAATTGGGCTAGGTCTTTTATTTATGACGGGTCTTGGCCGTGTGCTGCGCAACATTGGGTTTCTGTTAAGCAGACACAATCCCACCAGCGGCGATAACTCCGCCACCAACTGATACTTCGAGGTGATTCGTGGGCGATTATTTTTTGCCAATCATGATGATGCTCGCGTTAATCGCGGGTATCTTTTCTGGATACCCAGTCGCCTTGTTGCTCGCTGGACTGGGTATCTTATTTAGCTTTTTTGGCGGTATTAACATCATGTTCCTTGGAACAGTTGTTAACCGTATCTTTAGTGGAACGCTTTCGAACTGGCTGCTTCTGGCCGTTCCTCTATTCATATTCATGGGCTTAATGCTTGAAAAGTCCGATGCGGCCCGAAAACTTCTACTTTCGCTGGAACGACTATTTGCGGGCATGCGCGGTGGCCTAGCAATTTCGGTTGCGCTACTTGGCATTGTGATGGCAGCATCGACCGGTATTGTTGGCGCATCGGTGGTATTGCTGGGGGTTCTTGCATTACCAGTCATGCTGAAGCAAAAGTATGACAAAGGGTTGGCAGCTGGATTGATTTGTGCCTCTGGAACCTTGGGTATTCTCATACCACCGTCCATTATGCTAGTGCTCGTTGGTGATATTTTGGGCATCTCTGTTGGTGATTTATTTCTTGGCGCTATTTTTCCTGGCCTGCTTCTAGGCTTCTTATATATCGTCTATATCCTCGCCATTGCTTTCTTCTTTCCTCATAAAGCACCTGCTGGTGTGGTTGATGAAAATGACACGCGCCCTCTTTGGCTTGCCTTGGCAAGCGACCTGATCGCGCCCGTCCTGCTGATTCTTGGCGTGCTTGGATCCATTGTGCTCGGCGTCGCAACGCCCACCGAAGCTGCGGCTATTGGCGCTTTTGGAACAATGGTTATTGCCGCTTTTTCTAAACAACTTACTTTCGCCAACATAAAGTACTGCGTTTATGAGACCGGCAAAACAACGTCAATGATCCTTTGGGTAGCCATCGGTGCAACGTGCTTTTCTGTCATCTTCAAGCGCATTGGTGGTGACACCATGGTGCAAGATGCCGTTCTGTCGATTGCGTCGGGTCCTTTCATGACGTTATTTATTATCATGACGCTCATTTTCTTGCTCGGTTTCTTTTTGGAGTGGATTGAAATCAGCTACATTGCGTTGCCCTTGTTTGCGCCAGTGGTTGTCGCTCTAGACTTTGGTCTTAACAGCGGAGAGACGTTGGTTTGGTTTGCAATCTTGGTTGCCATTACCTTACAAACCAGCTTTTTGACGCCACCTTTTGGATACGCACTTTTCTATTTGAAAGGCATTGCGCCGCCGAGCATCAGCATGGGTGACATTTATCGATCGGTTTCTCCGTTTGTTGCGCTGCAGTTACTCGGCTTAGCGGTTGCCTTCGCTTTCCCAGATGTTGTTCTGTGGCTACCACGACTGCTTTTGAATGCCAACTAACGATTGAGTCAAGACTATGCGAAATTCATCACAACTGAGCGGCTTTTATCAATTAGGACAAAATGAACGGCTAGAACTGGTACGCAACTGCTCGGCACTAGATGATTCGACAATACAAGCACTTAAAGAATCCAGTGCCTTGCCATTTGAGCTTTTAAATAGGCTCGTTGAAAACGCCATTGGTGGATTTACTGTCCCCCTTGGCATTGCGACCAACATGATCGTTGATGGCAAGGATACTCTGGTGCCGATGGCCACTGAAGAGAGTTCTGTGATTGCCGCTGTTGGAAATAGCGCCAAACAATGTCGAAGCACGGGTGGTTTTTTTACATCCCTTAGCGCCACTGAAATGATCGCTCAAATCCAGATT
Source organism: uncultured Burkholderiaceae bacterium (assembly GCA_963926245.1). Lineage (GTDB taxonomy): Bacteria > Pseudomonadota > Gammaproteobacteria > Burkholderiales > Burkholderiaceae_B > Algicoccus. The sequence goes on from CAWUWI010000004.1 coordinate 32,091, forward strand.
GTTGGACTCACTGACCCATGGACTGCCCGAGCCAAAATTCTCGAAAGAAAAGAAGAGATCGCCAGGATTTGTAATGCTTGCGATCCAATATTAATTAATGTTGGTGGTGGTTTTAAAGATTTGGAAGTCCGAATTATCGACACTCGTTCTGGCCCAATGGTTGTGGTCCACTTGATTGTTGATACCCGAGACGCCATGGGCGCAAATGCTGTGAACACTATGGCTGAAATGTTGGCGCCACAACTCAGTCAATGGACTGGCGGTAAACACCATCTACGAATCCTATCGAACTTGGCCGATCGTCGTGTTGCCCGAGCACGGGCTGTCTGGAACGCCGATGAAATCGGTGGCGACGCAGTTGTTCAAGGCATTATCCTGGCGTCGGACTTCGCCGATGCCGACCCGTACCGAGCCGCCACTCACAACAAAGGTATTATGAACGGCGTGAGCGCGGTCACATTGGCCACTGGCAATGATACAAGAGCGATCGAGGCGGGCGCTCACGCCTTCGCTGCCCGCACTGGGCGTTATCGTAGCCTGAGCCATTTCGAGATCACGCCTGAGGGCGGCCTGGCTGGCAGCATCGAGCTACCAATGGCGCTCGGTCTGGTTGGTGGCGCAACTAAGGTTCACCCGACGGCACAGGCGTGTCTAAAGATTCTAGGTGTCACGAGCGCGGCTCAATTGTCAGGCGTTGCCGCCGCTGTCGGGCTCGCACAAAACTTTGGCGCCCTAAAGGCGTTAGCAACCGTTGGCATTCAACAAGGGCATATGGCCTTACACGCACAAAATATTGCCATTGCCGCTGGTGCTGTTGGCGATGAAATTGCAGAAGTCACGAAACGCATGATTGAGGCTAAAACTGTACGGCAGGATGTCGCAGAATCTATTTTGCTGGTACTTCGTCGAACATAAATTTGCATCAAGTTAACCAAGCCCACTCACAACCATGTAACGCCTTGGGTGAATATATGCCGATGCTTTCCAAGGCTTTTGCGACCCGTGAGCCACACCGTTGTTAATGCATGCTAAACCTAGTACTAGAAACAGGAAGAAACAGTTCTGTGGAATCGCTCACACCAAACCCATTCTCTTTATCTAACCAAACCCTTTTAATCACCGGCGCCGGTGGTGGTATCGGGGGTGAAACAGCGCGCATTTGTGCAGAGCTTGGGGCCAATCTGGTATTGGCTGATCGCCACAAACCCGATGCATTAGCCGCCGAGCTCGCACAAACGGATGTGCGCTGCCGAACCGTTTCATTTGATATTCGTGATCGTGAAGCGACGGAACGTTTGATTCAAGAGATAGGCACGCCCGATAGCGTGGTGATTAACGCGGGATTTTGCCCCTGGGACAGTTGGGACGACGAAAACTGGGACACCGTATTTGACAACGTCATCGACATTAATGTCAAAAGTGTGATCCACCTCACGCGCGCCGTTCTTCCTGGCATGATTGAACGGGGGACTGGCAAGATTGTCGTTGTTAGTTCAGTCGCTGCGCGCAGTGGCGGCTTGCGCGCTAGCCCACACTACGTCGCAGCGAAAGGTGGTGTCAGCGCAATGGTGAAATGGCTTGCCAGAAAAGGAGCGCCTGCCGGCGTGCAAATCAATGCCATTTGTCCTGGTGCGACTGAAACTGCCATGACGAATGGACAGCCTTTTGATCTCGATTCGATTCCAATGGGTCGGATGGCGACGGTCAGAGAAATAGCCCTACCTATCGCATTTTTATTAAGTCGTGGATCCGATTATATGGCTGGGGCAACACTCGATGTCAACGGTGGCGTATATATGGGGTAACCAGCATAACGCCCCGCAATAAGGGCTTGGGAAAATCAGGAGGGAGGGCGTTCTAAACCATCGTGGAAGGTGCGACCTGTTGGCTTCCGTTGACACAAGTGCGCATAAAACGTGCACCAGATAGAAAAAAAAAGACTTAACGCTTCACTCAACATTTAATGCCAAAAAAGTAAAAATAGTCGAGTCAAACCATTTAAACCCTAGAACTGTAGGTCAATTATGCAGAACAATGAAACCCTTGACGCCATTATCATTGGTGCAGGATTTGCTGGCATGTACCAACTGATTAGCCTTCGCGACAATCTCGGTATGAGCGCCCGTGTGCTTGAAGCGGGCTCTGGCGTGGGGGGCACTTGGTTTTGGAACCGCTATCCCGGTGCTCGATGCGACTCCGAGAGTCACTCCTACATGTACTACTTTTCTAAGGAATTGGTGCAAGAATGGGAATGGTCCGAGCGTTATCCGCAACAGCCTGAAATACTAAGATACTTAAACCATGTCGCCGATAAATTTGATTTACGGCACGACATTTCATTTGACACGCGTGTGACGTCGGCACATTTTGATGAGAACAAAAATCAGTGGGTCGTCAACACCCAGGACGGTGTGACCCTGCGAGCTCAGTTTTTGATCACTGCGGTTGGCTGCTTGTCCTCGGCCAACGTGCCCAACACTCCTGGACTTGACAGCTTTGCTGGGCAGTGGTTTCACACGGGCGCTTGGCCACACGAGGGTGTCGATTTCAAAGGCAAGCATGTGGGCGTTATTGGCACTGGGTCTACCGGTATTCAGGCCATTCCTGTCATTGCCAATACAGCTGAACGCGTGACGGTATTTCAGCGAACCGCTAACTACAGCTTGCCTGCCAACAATGCGCCACTAACAGAAGCGTTCAAGAAGTACGCCAAGGCTCATGCTGATGAGATTTACACCGTCATGACAACCAACGGTAATGGTCATCCGTTTTATATTGAACCGCGAAAGGCAGTCGAAACGCCCCCAGATGAAATCGAGCAGATCTATGAGACCGCTTGGCAAAAAGGTGGCCTTCAATTCAGAGCGACCTTTGAAGACCTTCTCACAAGCGATGTTGCCAACAAAACCGCTGCTGAGTTTATTCGAAAGAAAATACTACAGCTAATCAAGGACCCACATAAAGCGCAAATCCTAGCTGATATTGATCACCCTTTTGCCGCGAAACGCCCACCAATTGATTCCAACTACTTTGATACATTCAACCGAGAAAACGTGTCAGTGGTCAATTTACGAGCCACGCCAATGCAAGAAATTGTCCCAGCGGGCATAAAAACCACGGACCAAGTTTATGCGTTGGATATTATTGTTTTTGCGACAGGATTCGATGCCATGACGGGATCGCTGCTGAAGCTCAATATCGAAGGAGCGGGTGGACGCAAGCTCAATGACGATTGGCAGGCTGGGCCACGAACTTATCTCGGCTTACAGATACCAGGCTACCCGAATCTTTTCACCATAACCGGACCCGGTAGTCCCTCAGTGCTGTGTAATCTGCCCCCAGCCATTGAGCAACACGTTGAATGGATTACTGATTGCATTAAATATATGCGCCATATGCAGTTTAAAACCGTGCAAACGTCCGGCCAAGCCAGTGCGCAATGGCAGCAAGAGGTCGATAGGGCCGCCAATGCAACACTATTGCCGCAAGTCAAACACTCTTGGTACTTGGGTGCCAACGTACCTGGTAAACCAAGGGTGTTTATGCCCTACGCTGGAGGGCTGAGCCACTATCGGTCAATTTGCAACGAGGTTGCCGCTGACAATTATCGTGGCATGACTTTTACTTTATAGTCACTACCGATCCATTGAACAAATAGATGGTAAAGACACCCTCTATTATCATTACCTATGGTCATGTAATCTGTCATGTTCAGAGCGCATGACTCACCGGGGCTGAACGTCAGGCAACGTTAAACTGAAAGATAGCGTTGCTTTACTTCGTTATTGTCGTTTAATTCTTCGATCGTGCCATGGAAAACGTCAACACCCTTATCAATCACGACTGCTCGATCGGCCAGACCTAGACAGAAGTGAAGGTTTTGCTCGGCAAGCACAATAGTGTTACCGAGCGACTTCAACGTCTCGATCAATATGCCAATCTTTTCAACCATTATTGGCGCCAATCCTTCACTCGGCTCATCAAGTAGTAGAACTTTGGGATTGCCCATGAGTGAACGACCCACTGTCAGCATTTGTTGCTCACCGCCTGACAATTGCCCACCCATTCTGTCTGTGAGCGGTGCCAGCAGAGGTAACATGTCATAGACCCGTTCGATTGGCCAAACGTCTTCACCGTTGGGGCCGAGCTTATGCGCGATGACGAGATTATCTTGCACGGATAAGGTCGGAAAGATTTGTCGGTCTTCTGGCACGTAACCAATCCCGCTACGCGCAATTTTGTAAGCCTGCACACCCGTGATATTTTTTCCCATGAAGGTCACTTTGCCGTCACGGGTTGGAATCACACCGGCAATTGCTTTCATGGTAGTGCTTTTGCCGGCGCCGTTGCGACCCAACAGTGCAAGTGTTTCGCCCGCGGACACGCTTAAGGACGCATTAAACAGAGCCTGACTCGAGCCATAGAAGACATTTATGTTTTTTACCGTAAGTATCGTCTCACTCATGCTACATCCTCTTTAGCCGATCCTAGGTAAGCCTCAATAACCTGCGGATTAGTACGAATTTGCTCTGGCGTTCCTTCAGCCAGCACCTTACCGTAAGACAACACATGAATATTTTGTGAAATTTTAAAGACGATATCCATGTCATGTTCAATAAGAACAATCGTCAACCCACCTTTTTTCCATAATGTATGGACCGTGTCCATCATTTGTTCGCGCTCCTCGGGACCCATGCCAGCAACAGGCTCATCGAGTAGGAGCACCTTTGGTGAAAGCACCAGTGCAAGTGCCATGTCTAGAAGCTTTTGATCACCATGCGAAAGCACGCCGCTCACGACGTTGGCTTTGGGCGACAAGCCGAGTTGATCCATCACCTCATAGGCGCGATCACGCGTGTCTGGTAAAGGAAACCGGCCAACCCAACTGCCAGACTTTCCGAGTGGTGATAGCAAAGCCCCTCTAAGTGACTGCTCAACAGTTAGACTTTTAAAGAGCTTAGCCACCTGGAAAGCGCGCCCGATACCCATGTGAACAATCTCAGCGCTTGTCTTACCAACGATGTCACTACCATTAAGCAAAATGCGGCCAGAGTCAGGCTGCAGCGCTCCTGAAATCAGGTTAAAAAATGTTGTCTTACCCGCGCCATTGGGGCCAATCACTGCGCTAAGAGACTCAGTTGGAAAGTTAATAGAGACATCACTGGTCGCGGTCACACCACCGAACGATTTGTATAAATTCTCAACTTTCAGCATTACAACGCTCCCTGCCGCGTATGCGGTAATCCACCGTAGGTCTCCCAGCCGATGCTGGCGAGCCAGCCGCAATCGATAGGAAGACTAATGCCGGTGATCGCACTAGATTGTTCCGATAGCAAGAAGGCAATGCCATTGGCGACGTCTTCGGTCTGAACCATACGCCCCAACGCCGCCTGCCGAACCAGCAGTGCCCGATCGCGATCGCCGCGATCAATTGCTGCTTGTAGCGCTGGCGTCTCGGTATACCCAGGTGCCACGGCATTAACGCGAACACCAGCATGTCCCCACTGACCCGCTAAGCACTGGGTAATGGAAAGAACACCGGCTTTGGCTGGTGCATAAGCATGTAATGGCACGCCGTTGGTTGAAGTCACTGATGCAATATTGACTATCGCACCACCTTTTTTTTCAACCATATGAGAACCAAACACCGCACAGCAGAGATATGTGCCACGCATGTTCGTATCAACAACGAGGTCCCAATCTTTCATGGCCAATGTATCTGGCGACTCGCGCTTTTGAATGACACCCGCGCTATTGACCAAGCCGTCGACGGCGCCATGCTCCTTAATAATGGCAGTATGCGCAGCACGAACCGATGCCTCTTCAGTGACATCGATTGAAAGGGTCTGAACACCAAGCGTCTCGAACAGCGGCACATCGTTTTTACCCGGCAAATCTAAGCTAATAACCTTATGCCCTTGACTGTGCAGTTTCTTAACAACAGCCAGGCCTATGCCGCTCGCGCCACCGGTGACCACCATCACTTGACTGCCACTCATGATTGCACCTTTTTTCCAGTGATACGCTGCCAACCTTGGACAATAAAATCGGTAATGCCGTGCTTGAACACCAGCGCAAATAATAAAATAATGGCGCCCAGCGCCAAGCCATGGTGTTCGGTCACCCTCGTGATAACGTCGTTAAAACCCAGTAACAAGGCGGCACCCAAAACCGGGCCAATGAAGGTACTCACACCCCCCATCAAAACCATGAATACGGCCTCGCCCGACATCGTCCAATACGTGAACTCAGGAAACGCACCCGACACCAGTAAAGCCATGATGATGCCGCCGATACCAGCAAATCCACCGGCCAGTACGAAGGCCAAAAGTTTTATGCGCCAAACGTTAACCCCTAAGAACTTAGCGCGATCCGGATTGTCACGAACCATGCGTAAGGTGTATCCAAAAGGCGACTGCAAGATGTATCGCATAGCCAATAGTGAACCCACACCCACGACCACAGCGAACCAATACAGGTCCGTTGGGTTCACCAAATCTAGGCCCAAGAAAGGCGGCCGCGGCAAACCACCCATCAAACCTTGGTCCCCCCCCGTTAGCGACGTCCAAGAAATAATAATGCTATGAAATAGCATTTGAAAAGCCAGTGTTAAGAAGGCGAAGTAAATCTCTTTCAACCTAACACAAATGGCGCCCACCAAAGCGGCGACCGTTGCACAGAAACCAACGGCCAACAAAAAGGCAAGGGGGATGGGCAGCTGAAAATGCTGCATGATTAAGCCAAACGAATAGGCGCCTGCACCGAAATAAAGTGCGTGACCAAAAGACACCATGCCACCAAATCCGACTAGGATGTTAAGGGAAGTGGCAAACACAGCAAAGGCGGCCAATCGAATACCAAAATCCACGACGGCTGAAGAATCCGAAACAATCGGGATCAGTATGAGGATGGCAAGAGCAATCGCAGCAATGAGGGCTTCACGAGAAAATGAACCTGCAGTCATCAGCGTGTCTCCTTACCCATCAAACCACTTGGCTTGACCACTAAGATGACTGCCATCGCAATAAACATAATGCCTTCGATAAAGTAAGGAAAGCCAATAGAGCCAAAGGATCGGATCAGTCCGATGAGCAGTGCACCAACCAAAGCGCCACTCACAGAACCCATGCCTCCGATGACAGTCACGATGAATGATTCGATCAGGATGGAAAACCCCATTCCTGGCGACATGGATCGCACCGGTGCGGCCAAAGCACCAGCCAAGCCGGCTAACGCACCACCAAACGCAAATACACCGGCGAAGATTAAACTGGTGTTCAAACCCAACGCTGATGTCATGGAAGGGTTGACCGCAGCGGCCCGAACAATCTTACCGATCTTCGTTTTACTGAGAAGCAACCAAAGCCCAATGGCCATGACCGCAGATATTCCGATCAAGTAGATGTAGAAGACTGGAATGACACCTCCCGCCAAAAATACTGGTGGCTCTTGAAAATAGGCGGGCATGCCCATTGACTGGAACTCAGATCCCCAAATAATCTTGACAGCATCATCAAGGATAAGGATGAAGGCGTAACAGACCAGCAACTGCATGAGCACGTCTGCACCGTAGACCCGCCTCATGAAAAATCGCTCAAAGAAAAGGCTAAAAAGCCCAACCCCTAACGCACCAGCAATTGTCGCCAAAATAAAGCTATCTGTTAGCCGAAAGGCGCTTAGTGCAATATAGGCACCCAACATATACAGCGAGCCATGCGCAAAATTCACAATGCCCAACACACCGAAAATCAGTGTCAAGCCAGTGGCCACCAAAAAAAGCAAAGAGCCAACAATAAGTCCGGTGCTGGTTTGCGTCACGAGACAAGACATAGATGTTACGCAATCTAAAAGGGCTTCCGAGTCCAAGGTCACCTCCGGGAATCAACGAAAATAGGGCGGCACTGGGCGATCAATCATTCAACCACCCAGCCACTTCGTTCAATAACAGTGTGATTAAGAAATATAGCCTTTGGATTTCATCCACAGTTTCTCGAGTTCGAGCACAGTCTTCCAATCGCCCATGTTTGGTTTAGACATGTAAGGCTCTTTCGTCGTCAAGTCACCCCAAGCAATGGCGTAATCAATAATGGTGTGATCTGATGCGCGCATCGTGATCGTTCCATTAGAGCCGAATGGTGAGTTAATGGTCATACCCAACAGCGCCTCTGACATCTTCTTTGTGTCTGTCCCGTTGGCCTGCTTAATTGCCGAGAGCATGAAATCAATACCAACCGCATTCTCCCAAGACCAATTCAGTGGCATTGTCTTGAACTTCGCAACGTAGGCATCGCACCAAGCGGCATTTTGTGCCGTTTTGGGGATTGACTTCAGGTAGCGGTTGCCGGAATGAATGTTCGGCGGCACAGCTTTGATCGCAGTCAATACGGCGTAATCCGCCATGTTGACACCAAAAAACTGCCTATCTTTCATCAAGCCATATATGCTAGCCTGATCAATAAATGAGGTGAGATCACCACCCCAAAGGCAGGAGTAGATCGCCTGGGGCTTTCCTTGCAACAATCTAGTGATTGGTTCGCTGTAATCGGCTTGGAAAAGTTTAGGCCAAACGGAGTTGATCACTTCAACATCTTTGTTGAAATATTTCAGGTATTCGAAGAATTCAGCTGTTGTGTTCTGGCCATAGGAATAGTCCGGAGAAATACTCATCCACCGACTTAGGCCTTGCTCTTTTGACACTCGACCTGCGTACTCGCCACCCACAATCGCATCATGCACGCCCTGACGCGCAGCACGGAAACCATTGGGTATGCGCATCTTTGGATCCGCAGTAAGTGCAGACGTCTCCGAGCAAGTATGGATTACCAAGAAGCCCAGATCTCGAGCAACCTCATGCACAGCGAATGCGCCCGATGATGCTTCAGCATCGAGAATCATTTCGCAGCCATCACTGTTAATCAGTTCGCGCGTGATGCGAGCGGCCTCATCGGGACGACCCTTTGAGTCACGAATCACCAACTCAACCATGCGACCATTGAGACCACCAGCGGCATTAAAAGCCTCCACACCCATAATGGCGGCGTTGCGCGAGGCCTCGCCTAGCATCGCTACCCGGCCAGACAAAATCGTAGGCATACCAATTTTGATGGGCTTATTTTGTGCCAAAGAAATACTCGGCAGCCCGATAGAGGCTAAGCCAAGGGCTGCGACGGACCCTTTAATAACTTGGCGGCGTTGCTGTGATGCAATAGCCTGTGAACGTTTTTTCATGTCTCTCTCCGTTATAGGTTTTATGAAACTTCGGTATTAAATACTGCTGCTTACTCAACACTACACATGAGGGCAACATTACTATCATTGCCGCAAGAACATGTTCTACAAAATTCACTAGGTTATTTAGTTTTTTTTAGACTAGGTTTTATTTTTTTAATTTACAGCTCCGCTGAGCTTAATAAAACAGCGGGGAAACCCTAGGAATTACAGAGGGTAATAATTACGTTTACGGTCAGTGGCAAACGCCCAGAAAAGGCTGTCTCAACAACACAATTAACGACCGCGCATTAATCCATACTTTTTCTGGTTGCTAATACCTCATGCCTTGACACACCACTGTCTCCCTGCCAGTTAAATCAAAAGCAATTTGTGTGACACAACTAAACCTTGGCGCTATTATCGTAATGAAGACATCGTTTTTATTACCGCAATTGCTCTTGCTCAAACACCCGTCGAATGAATCGGGTCATTGAAACCCGTTACGACAAGGTTGTCGCCAACCCCCAAAACACTGGTCCGCAGTTAAAAAGAATGGCGACACGCCATGTGACTTAAAGTTTTTTTGTTATGTGTTGAATAGCTCTACAGCGGGGTATGACAGGCAGGCAGTTTTTCGAAAATTGTTTCGAACAAATAAAAAATGGAGACAAGACATGAGATTAGAAGGAAAAGTTGCCATAGTGACAGGTGCAGCAAGTGGTTTTGGTGCAGAAATTGCGCGGGTGTACGCCAGAGAGGGTGCCAAGGTTGTGATTGCGGATTTGAATGAAACTGGCGCACAACAAGTTGCCAAGCAAATTGGGCAAGCCGCACTAGCGGTTCGTTGTGACGTCAGTAAGAGAGCTGATGTGGACCACTTGGTTGCCCAGACAGTCAGCACTTTTGGTCAGCTAGATATCGTGGTGAATAACGCCGGCTACACCCACAAAAATCAGCCTTTGCTGAATGTGGATGAGGCCACATTTGATCGTGTGTTTGATGTGAATGTAAAAGCGATCTATCACATGGTGATGGCGATTGCGCCTTTAATGCGCGAGCGCCGTTCGGGTTGCATCATCAATGTGGGCTCAACCGCTGGTGTTCGTCCGAGACCTGGCCTGACTTGGTACAACGCCTCCAAAGGTGCAGCCAACCTCATGTCAAAGTCTCTTGCCCTTGAATTTGCACCCGACAACATTCGTGTCAATGTAATTTGCCCTGTGATGGGCGACACCGGCATGCTTGGTGATTTCATGGGCATTCCAGACACCCCCGAAAACAGAGCAAAATTCATTGCCACCATTCCGATGGGGCGTTTAAGCCAACCCGCCGATATAGCCAATGTCGCCCTATTTCTTGCCGAAGACAGCGCAAACTTCTTGACTGGCCTGGAACTTATGGTGGATGGCGGCAGAACCGTTTAAGACAGATTAAAAAGTCTATGCTTGGGCGTATGGCAACGAACACTGGCCCTGGTTTCGTTTAAATTCGATAAGGCAGCGGCTAGGTCGTACGCTCAGCTAGCAGCACAACTAACCATGCATAACATGGATGATGATGACGACGAATACTGAACGCGCACCCCCCAATTACGAGATTTACGCCCTCCGTTATGCCACCAGTGCAAATCGACGACGGTCAGATAACTTTATTGTGAAAGACCCACACGATGAACTCATGCCCATGGACTATTACATTTGGCTGATTCGCGATGGTGAGCGCTCTTGGCTCGTTGATACAGGATTCAATGCCGCAAGCGCCAAAGTTCGTGGTCGGCAGTTCTTACGGTGCCCGATTAGATCACTCGAATTGCTGGGGTTAAAAGCAGCGAATGTTTCGGATGTGATTCTGACTCACTTGCACTACGATCACGCCGGCAATATCGATAAGTTGCCTCAGGCTACATTTCATATCCAAGAAACAGAAATGCAGTACGCGACCGGTCGGCACATGTGCCATGGTGTGTTGCGACATGCCTACGAGGTTGAGCACGTGATTGACCTAGTTCGACGGGTATACGCTGATCGCGTGCGTTTTCATAACGGCCGCAGCACCTTGGCACCTGGGCTGGAACTGGTCCTGATTGGTGGGCACACTCAGGGACTGCAATCAGTTCGTGTCCACACGGCTCGCGGCTGGGTCGTGTTGGCTTCTGATGCCAGCCACTATTATGAAAACATGATGCGTGCATCGCCATTTCCCATTGTGTTCAATGTGGGCGACATGCTGGCGGGGTTCGACACGCTCAGGGCACTGTCGCAGACACCCGATCACATAATCCCAGGTCATGACCCCGCCGTTCGCCATCGCTATCCGTTCTTTCAGAATGCATCGCTTGACATTGTGGCACTGCATCAGCCACCAACGCTGGGCTAGGTCTTTCGATTGTTCACTTCATGACTGCTTATCGTGCCCCACTGTCTCACCCACTGAGAAAGTGATCAACCTATCCTGATGAGAGTATTTTGATAATCAACCGTTGCATTGCAAAGAAAGGTGGCAGGCCTGTTTGGGGTGCATGTTATGAATAAAGTGCAAGATCAAAAGTGGTTTGTGACGGGCGGATTAGACGATTATTTACCGCGGTTGGGTTGTGCCGGTTATGAGCCGAGTGATTAAGACTGGCATGTGGCCGCACTGGTGTTGCTAGCCCTCGAGTACCACCACCAATCAGCCTTGGTGCACTGTCATGAGGTTTAGATTCGTTTCTCTACTCGCCCCCACGGCCACCACTGAGCAGCGCTACGCGGGTGTTTTGGCGCAATACATTACGGACTTCGGTCCAGGCGATGGTGACTCACATGTAATCGCTGACGGTTTGTTGCGTATCAGCGCCATGAACCCTCAAGACATACAAAGTTTGTGAGAGACGATGGTGTCAAAAGGTTTGCGCGGAATCGTCGTGACAAACGGCAGAGATTGCTGGCATGCGTTCTGTGTGGTTGCCCCCTTTATGGGATTCACGCTGCCCTGCGCTTGGATCAAAGCTGACAGTCGCATCATTACCGTCGACTTAAAAACAACAGGGGCGTGACCCTTATTTCGGTTCAACGGGCTTTCTTTGGTCGACGGGTTCTTTCGACGAGTTGTGAAATTTACGCACCAAGTAAGCGGGTCGCCGCTTGGATTCCATGTACATCCGGCCAACGTACTCGCCCATGATGCCAAGTCCGATGAGCTGAATGCTGGCAAAGAACAATATCGCCGTAAAAAGAGATGTATAACCTGGCACATCATTGCCCGAAACCAAGGTTCGAATCACGATAAAAATACCGTAGAGCAACGTGACCAAAGCGCCAGTCAAACCAACATAAGTCCAAATACGCAAAGGCAGCGTACTGAAGCTCGTGATGCCTTCAATACCCAAATTCCAAAGCCGCCACCAAGAAAACTTGGTTTCACCCGCAAACCGTGTCTCTCGGGTGTATTCGATGGTAATCGCTTTGAAACCGAGCCATGCAAATAGTCCTTTCATGAATCGCTGCGTCTCAGGCAAAGACGACAAGGCTTGTACAACTTGACGCGTCATGAGGCGGCAATCACCCACATCGACCGGGATCTTAACGGTCGACAACAGATTGTGCAGTTTGTAATAAGCCAAAGCAGAGACCCGCTTTGAAGGGCTATCACTCGAGCGGTCGTGGCGCTTGGCTAGCACCACGTCAGCGTCACTTTTCTCCCATGCCACGATGAGCTCTTCTATCAGAGATAGCGGGTCTTGCAAATCCGCGTCAAGCGTAATAACCAGGTCGCCACGGGCAACAGCAAGTCCGGCAGAAAGCGCCGCCTCTTTACCAAAATTGCGACTCAATTCAAGCACCCTGAAACGGTCATCATTTTGGGCGTTCGCCAAGAGTTCGGCGAGCGTCTCGTCCTGACTACCATCATCGATGCAAACCACTTCAAACTGATAATCAGACAGCCGATCGAGCTCAACTGACAATAACTGATAAAAAGTGTCGACACCACCCGATTCATTGAAAAAAGGGCACACGATACTAACAATCAAACGCTCATCCATTAATTTGGCATTCCAATTAAGTTAAAACGGCAACGCAACGACAGTCAAAAAATATCGACACAAACAAAGATACCGTAACTGTAACTATACGACTTGAACACGCGTTGACTCAAACACCCGTTCGTTCTGGTTAAAGAATCTCTAAATTAAACAAATACTTAGTTTTTTTGATTTGTGCGTTATGAACTCGCCCTTCTTAACCCTTACGTTGCTCTACTGGGGGCCAAACAAGAAAAACTGATAACGCAAATTTTCAAACAGGTTTTTTCCTTGGATTTGCGTCGGCAAGGGGTCGCCTCTTGGCACAGCAACTTGTAGGGTCTCACCCTGGAGAACCCTTTGCTGGACTTCGGCCGGCGAAATCAATCGGGCATTTTCCCGTGAATAAAAACGAGCCGAAAATGGCAATGTGTAAAGGTAATAGAGTTCAGAATTTCCGCCAGTCTGTGTTTGGAAAAACTGCACCAGCCCTTTTTCAGTCTTCAACAGCATCGGATTGATGTTACCGGCAACCACTGCCACCCCGATCACGATGGGCGCTATCAATGCCAATCCCATCACACGCCCGAGGCGCTTTTCACTGCCAAGCCACGACAATTCAAAAAACGGGGTTGCTCGTGCCAGTAGCACACTGAAAGCGGGTAATGCGGGCAACAGATAAGTCCAAATAACATTGCCAGAGAATGTAAAAAAAGCTGGCGTCAAAGTAGCCCAAATAAAGAAATAAGCCACATACGCATCTCTGGCAGCCACGCCAATCGCTTGCCGACCCGTGCGTTTAAGAACCGCTGCACCCAAAAGGATCAACGCCAGCATACCCCAAGGCAAAGCTGCCTGAACCCAAAACAGCCAAATCGTGCCGTAGGTTTCTCGGTGAGCGGTGCCGTAAAGGTCACCACCCCAACCAGGCTGGATAAACCGTTTAAAGTGCTCACCAACTATAAAGTAATCAATGAAGCCTGGCGTCTTCAATTCAGCCAAGATGAACCAAGGCAGGCTCAAAACCGCTGTGAGAATGATGCCCGTGACCCAGGGCAGACTTTTCACCAAAGGGCGCGATGTGGGATATAGAACATACAGCAGCGGAAAAACACCCAATACCAACACAAAGACAAGTGGCCCCTTGGCCAAAAGCCCAATGGCTAAACCCAGAAAAAAACAATAGCGCCACCACCAAGCAGCACCACGACTTGCCAAGACCGGCCCCACCATGCACAGGGTAGTACCAAGCACAAAAAACGGATCGGTCAACACAGCACCGCCCATCATGAAAACCAAGGCGCAAGAGGCATAGATCAAAGTGGCACGCTCGGCCACGATCCGACCATAGAGTTTGTGCGTCACCTTATAGACCAGAAAAAGGCAAGCAACCGTTGCCAGCCACGAAGGCAGCCGCACGGCGAACTCAGTGATCCCAAATAAGTCGAGAGACAGCGCTTGCGCCCAGAACGACAGCGGCGGCTTGCCCCAGAAAGGCAAACCCGGTGAAAACCAAGGAGTTACCCAATCGCCCGTCTCAGACATCAGACGCGCGATCGCGGCGTAGCGTGGTTCGGACGTATCTGTTAGCGGGAAAAAGGCCATCGCAAGCAACTGCGTGACAAGAACAACACCCAAAAGCAGAACGAAACTTAAACTTCTTTGCATATAGAGGCACTCAAACGATCACTACTACGATTACAACAGAAAACACCGTGACCTAAACCAAAATTGACGGCTCACAGCAATCAAAATGCCAAACTCGCACCACCGAAACCAACTTTCACTAAGTTATGAGCATTAATTGCCGTGCTGACTTTTAAACCAAAGACAGCCCAAGCCGGCGCTGAACGACCCGAGAGGCCAGCACAAGCATTGAAACCATGACAAGGTAAACGATAGCCGCAAACACGTACGCCTTAAAGAATTGAAAGTTTGATGAGGCGAGCTCTTGCACCCGGGCAAAAAATTCTGTGTACTGAATCAAAAAGACAACGGAACTGTCTTTTAGGTTCGAAATCATTTGGTTGGTTAGCGCGGGAATCGACGTCCTTAACACCTGCGGCAAGGTAATTAAACGAAATACCTGCCATTCAGAAAAGCCTTGCGCTCGCGCGGCGTCAAGCTCGTCTGGGTCTAGGCCGTTATAAGCCGTTGTAAGGTAAGCGGCGTTGTAAGCCGCCACATTTAAAGTAAACCCAAACACCGCCACTGCAAAGGGCGTGAGGGTTAACCCAAACTGCGGCGCGCCGTAGTACATCAGGAACAACAAAACGATCAGCGGCATGCCAATAAAAAACGAGATGTAGCTTTTGCTGAGGTAGCGCACCAGAGTGTGACGACTGATGCTCAGGTAAAGCACGACGCAACCCAACAGCAGCCCCGTAACACTCACAATCGATGCCAAGAGCACGGTATTGAGCAGTCCCTGTGAAATCTGGGGCATTTGCTCAATGAGATCGCGCCAAAAGATCATCCAAGGGGTCATGCTTGATCACTGCCGGCACAGAAGAAGCTTTGTATCACAGGGTCCTCAACGCGTTGCGCCAACGCCGACACGGAACCCACAGCATGAATACGGCCGTTGTGAATAAAAGTAACGGCCTCTGATAGGCTTTCTGCCAGACTTAGGTCATGAGTGACGCAGATTATCGTGATGCCTTCTTGACTCAAGCCCCTGAGAAGTTGGGCCACTTCCCGTGATTTAACGGGATCGAGCGCTGACGTTGGCTCGTCCATCAGTAGTACCTGAGGATCCATCGCCAAAGCGCGGGCAATGGCCACACGCTGCTTCTGCCCGCCAGAGAGTTCAGCGGGAAACTTATCTGCGAACCCAGCCATACCGAGCTTTGTTAGTTCATGTATGGCTCTAGAGTTGGCCTTTGACCGGCTAACACCGCGAAGTTTACGCAAGGCCAAGCTGACATTTTCAAGCACAGTTAAGTGACGAAAGAGCGCGAACTGCTGAAAAACAAAACCAATTTGCTGGCGTACCCAAGAAACATCGGTACTCGCCTGGGTAATGTCTTGACCGTTAAACTCAATGACACCACTGGTGGGTTCAATCAGCCGATTGATACATCGCAGCAAAGTCGACTTACCACAGCCCGAGGGTCCCATGATGACTTTGAGCTCGCCGCACGCAAGGTCAAGATTCACGCACTCAAGCACGGGTGTGCCATCAAATTGCTTGGTTAAGTCGCGAATGCTTAAAAGAATGGTCATGACGTTATGTCGCTATCGGTGGGCCGTTAAAGAGCTGTGAATGTCAGGATTAGAGAGCTGTGACGCCAGGAATACGAAATCGTCGCTCAACCAATCGGGCGAACACCAGCAACAATCGGTAAATCAAAAAGTAGAGAATGCCCGCGGCCAGATAAATGTCAACCCCTTGAAGGGTTTCACCAGCCAAGACTGTGGCTTGCTTGGTTATTTCTGGGATACCCACGGTGTAAGCGAAGGGAGAATACTTGAGAATCGAGGTGAACTCATTGAGCACGCCTGGAGCACAAAACCGCAACATCTGTGGCACTTGAACGCTTCGAAAGACCTGGGGGCGCTTAAGCCCGAGCGCCAGTGCCGCCTGGACCTCTTGAGGGTCAACCGAATCAAGCGCACCACGAAACACCTCAGTCACATAGGCCCCAGCGATCAGACCCAAGCTCAAGGCCATGGCTGCCAACGGTGGTACTTTTAAACCAACGAGCGGCAAACCGAAATACACCAAAAATAACAATACCAAAACAGGCACGCCGCGCAAGCAATAGACCGCGGCATCAACTGCCCACTTCGACCCTCGACCACCCAAAGTGCGTATGGTGATCATCAGTAAGCCAAAAATTAGAGCAGTGGCACTACACACAAGCGTGACCAATAAGGTGTAGCCAATGCCATTAGCCAACACCCCAAGGATCTCAAAGAAATTCATCGACGATTACTTAGAGGCGTTAGTAATAATCTCTTGCAGCTTAACGGGACCGAGCTCAATCAAAAACTTATCAAAATCATCGCGCCTATCTGAGCCCTTGGCAAAAGCAAAGCCCAAGACATCTCTGCCTGTAAACGCATAAACACTTTCTAGTGGCAGCTTCAAACGATTGATGTAGTCTTCCAAAACGGGCTTCTCAATGAAGGCCAAGTCCAAGTTGCCATTTTGCAGGTCAGTCACGACCTCGGTGTAAGTGGGATACAACTGCACCTGAGACAATGAGTAATAGCCCTTGGGCTCAAGATCATTTTTAATCAAATCGGCATATGCCATGCCACGGGGATAACCAATGCGCAACGGTTTGAGGGTTGCCAAATCGGTAATAGGCTTGGCATTCTTAGTCAGCGCCACGAGGTACCAGGTGTTGTCGTAGTAAGGCGTAGAAAAGTCCATGACCTGCTTTCGACTGTCAGTGATCGAGATCCCAGAAAACGCCACATCTGCCTGCCCGCTCGAAACCGCTCCAAGCATGCCCTGCCAATCATAGGCCTTGATGTCCATGGTGCAACCGCGGCTCTGGCAATAGGCACTAAAAATATCGTAATCCACACCTTTTATTTTGCCATCCCGCTCATAAAGCATAGGTGGCGAGGCAGGCGACACGGCGACTTTAACGACATTGGCAGCTTTGTCATCCGAACAACCAACCAAAAGGGTACTGGCCGCAACCAAGAAGCCGAGAATAATTTTGCGTGACATGTTTGAACTCCGTAAGGAAAGAAATTTCGACGGCGCTTTAGCAGCCAAACGACAGCGCTGATACAAAGATATAGTGTAGTGCCATCTGAGAAGTCATCTTAATAAAAGAACAAAAAATTAAAAAAAGAACAAAAATTTTTGGGGCCCTAGTCAATCAACCCAAAAGGGTCTGAATCTTTCACTTTCATCACGATCACACCTTTGACTTGCTGGCCTTTGTCTGTAGCGTTAACCCTTACTGCGCAGCTTTGGCAATGATTTTAGCAATATTAGTGGGACCGAACCCGGCCAAAAATTGATTAAAGTCATCCCTCAATGGCGACCACTTGGCAAAAGCAAAACCAAACGACACGCCAACATTGATGATGTAAACCCCTTTAATGGGCAGTTGCAGACGGTTCGTCAAATACTGGAGGATGGGCTCCACGATGAAGGCCAAATCAATGTTGCCGTTTTTTAGATCAGTGACCACCTCAACATATGTCGGGTAGAGCCGCGCTTGTGAAACGGAATAATAGCCCTTGCTGTTGATATCGCACTTGCTTCGTTAGGCCCCTGTGCAGCAACTTTTTCGTCAGAACATCCCACGAAAAACACACTGGTTAAAATCAGTAACCCAGAAAAAAAGTGACATATCTGAGGACCTATCGAGGAGGCAAATGGAGAGAATTAAGGCGGTGTTGAGATCCATCAACGATTCACGCCACCGTTGATGGCTCAGTACTGTATACCGCTTTAATATGCCCGACCAATGCGTGATGAGCGGCCTTGGCATGCTGTTCAGATAATCGTGCTGCCAAATTGCCATCGCCTTCGTTGACGGCTTGGGCAATCGCTTGATGTTCATCCCAAATACCCTGTCGACCAGCACTTTGCTGTAAAACGGCACCCATCAACAAGCGAAAGTGCACCCAGTGCAAAAGCGCGTTGTCAACAATCAACGGATTACCAGAGGCTTCGTAAATCGTCCGATGAAAAGCCATATCCGCTTCGATCATGTCACTGATGTTGGTCGTGGCAGTGGCTTGGCGGCCACGATCAATCAGTGTCATGGGGATTTTTTGGTGTCTTTCTGCCGCTAGTTTCGCAGCCAAGCCGTCCAAGGCACCCCGAATTTGATAGAGGTGTCCGATGCGCTCTGGATCCAACTGCGCAACGATCAGGCCCCGCCCGGGTGCCTCCTCTAACAAACCGTCCTTCTTCAACAGGCGCAGCGCCTGTAAGACGGGTGAACGCGAAACATTGAGCCTTTTCGCCAAGTCCTCTTGGGTGATGCGTTCACCAGCTGGTAAGGTGCCATCACTGATGGCATCGCGCAAGCTGGTGTAGACCAAATCAACGTAATCGGTTCGATTGGGGATCTTGGTCAGGCTCAAGGCACTTCCAATTAATAAAAACTCAACAGCATTAAGTGAACATGTCCGGTTGGGTTTTAACCAAATGATCATAAATAGGTTGGAAGTGTAACCAACCAATGTAATCTGATCCCACATGCTCGCGGCTATAACGGGCGCGGTCGGGTGGTACCAACTTCGGTTTTTGACCGGTTGCTTCCACCAAAAGCTGTTGCTGACAACAACGCTCTAAGGCCATAAACCAGAACGCCGCCGATTCGATGCTGTGCCGGCTTGAGGTAAAGAGTCCATGATTTTGATGGATAGCCGCTTTCACACCGGTAAACCAATCACACACAGCGAGCCCCGCTTTTTCTTCGACCGCCACTTGACCCGCGTCGGCGGTAATGACCACGTGATCTTCAAAAAATGCGGCTGCATCTTGGGAAATAGGCTCAAGCGGCTTACCCAAGGCAGCGAAGGCAGTACCGTAAAGGGTGTGTGCGTGACACATGGCCAAGATATCTGGATTGGCCTCGTGGACAGCCGCATGCAGGACAAAGCCCGCGCGGTTGATGGCGTAATCGCCTTCAACCACGTGGCCCTTGTGATCCGCCAAAATTAAATTTGACACTTTGACTTGCGCAAAATGCACGCACATCGGATTGGTCCAATACAGATCAGGGTGCTCGGGGTCTCGAATCGTCAGGTGACCCGCAAAACCATAGTCCAGCTTTTCTAGCGCAAAGGCTCGACAGGCCGAAACCAAACGCTTCTTGCGATGCAATCGCTCGGTCTCAACGTTCTCGAAGGTAGGAATCTCAGGGAAAATTCGATCCGCTTGCGTCGGCTGATATAGCGACACGTTTTGACGCTGCACCGTTTCTGATTTGACTGAATCCAACATGGCTTATTCCTTGGTAGAAAGTTATAGATCAAGCGATAGCGATGCACCCTTGGCCCGGGATACGCAAGCGGTTAGACAAATTTGTTTCTCATCGTCACTCAGAATGTAATCACGATGATCGACATCGCCCGCGACATAAGTCACTTTACAAGTACCACACAACCCTGACATGCACGACGTGGGCACCCGACCACCGCTGAGTTCAATGGCCCGCACAATCGTCTGATCTGATTCGACCGTGATGGTCTGACCGCTACGAACCAAGTGCAAAGTAAATGAACCATCGCCGCTTAAGGCCTCAGGTTCTTGATCAGGCGCTTTGAAATACTCTCGGTGAACGGTATCATCAGGCCAGTGGGCGCTGGCGACCTCGCAGGCCGCCATAAAGCCAACCGGCCCGCAGTAATAAACGTGTGTGCCCGGCTCGGGATCGGCCAACAGTGCCGAAATATCCAGCCTCTTGGTTGGGTCACCTTCATCCAAGTGCCAGTGCAATTGACCCTGGGGCACAATTGCCATCAACGCTTCGGCAAAGGCTACATTGGCTGGGGTGCGTGCGCAATAATGCAACTCAAAACTCGCCCCCGCTTCGCTTAGCGCGTGCGCCATGGCTTTAATTGGTGTGACACCAATACCACCGGCCAACAAAACCGTGTGCTTAGCCTCAGGGGCCAAAGGGAAGGCATTGCGCGTTGCGTCAACACGCAAGCTCCCCCCCACCCGCACGCGCTCGTGCATGGTGCGTGAGCCACTACCGCCGTTGGCTTCACGCAGCACACCCAACAACCAACGACTGCGGTCGTGCGGGTCACCCGCCAATGAATAGGAACGCACCATGCCACCTGGCAAGTGAACATCGACGTGTGCACCGGCCTCTACTTTAGGCAAGGCTTCGCCCTTGGGATGCACCAACTCAAAGGACAAAATGTTTGTAGCCTCAAGTCGTATGGTTCGTACCAACAGGTCGATCGGATTTTTTACAGGTATGTCCATGCCAATTTACGAATGACGCTTTTGCAGCACGTCTTGCTGCAAGGCTTCCATCTGTTCTTTAACAAACACCTCTCGCACCCGTCCTTTCATGCCCTCGGCTTGCGTCAAAATCTTGACCACTTCGCGTGCCAAGTGTCGGCGCAGTGTCACCTCTTCTTCGGTGGTTCGACCCACCGGTAAGTCAAATACATTGCCAGAGCAGTAACTGTTGGGCTGACCCGCGTTGTCACGCAACCACTGAGCAAACTGCTCTGGACCTGACTGCGGATTTTTACCACGCACGGCGTCGCGTAACAGTTTTCTGAACATAAAGACCCCAGCATCAAATTTGGTGGGGTTCTCTAACGCATGGATGGCGATGGGTCGCTGACTGATAATAGCCTCGTAGTCACCTGGGGCGTACTGACAGTCTTTGTAGTTCTCTCGCGCACGATGGTCAGTGACCAAGGGCGGTGTGTCCTCAAGCTGGTATTTGCCAAAACGCTCAGGTCGTCGCATAGAGACCTGCCCTTCCAAAAAATCAATCGTCTCGTAACCAACCAAACTTTTGTCACCCACACCACGTGTGTCAATGCCAGGACCCATCACCCGCCACCCAATCATTTTGGCATTTTGATCGTCAACTGGTACGGTCCAGCGAATCATGTGAAAGCGGCTAAAGAGCTTTTTTTGCTTGCCGTCCTCCGAGGTGTAAGCGTGCAGGCTTAAGTTCGGCAGCACTTGATGCTGCACCCGGATGAACATGTGGCCATCATCGGCCCGACGCGCACCGGCGCAGGCCAAGCTGCGCCCACCCTGCACGGGTAAAAAGTGCATGTCAGGGGCTACTTCCATCGAAGCGGCGCCAACCTCATCAAATGTTGTGCCTTGATAGTGCTCACCTGTTACTTGGCGTTTCGCGTGCAGTGCCATGGTGTGATAATTGTCAGCCGAGTTATCTTGCACTTGTAGCCAATTGCAATGCTGGAAATTGCTGTAAGGCACGAGTTCGTCTCCTTCGGCCACTGTAAAGTCGCCCTCCCACTGAGGAAATGGCGGCTCTTGCTCTGGTGGACCCATGTAAGCGAACACCAAACCATTACGCTCAAACGCTTTGTAAGCACCTTGCTGAATCGAGCAACGATAACGCTCGCCT
Organism: uncultured Burkholderiaceae bacterium; assembly: GCA_963926245.1. Classification (GTDB taxonomy): domain Bacteria; phylum Pseudomonadota; class Gammaproteobacteria; order Burkholderiales; family Burkholderiaceae_B; genus Algicoccus. The sequence goes on from CAWUWI010000004.1 coordinate 54,357, forward strand.
TCCTCCTCCTCGCCCTGCGGAAAAGGCACCTGCAAACAAGTGCCATCCACATCAAAGACCATGCCGTGATAGCAACACGAAATGCCGCGCTCTTGGATCTTGCCATACTCAAGCGACGCACCGCGATGCACGCAATGCGCATGCAGCAAGCCAATTCGATTCGATCCATCACGAAACGCCACCAACTCTTCGCCCAGAATCATCAAGTATCGCGGCGTATCGGTCAGCTCCATCGACATGCAAACGGGATGCCAAAACCGGCGCATGTACTCACCAAGCGGCGTACCAGGACCGCACTCGGTGAGCTCAGGATCGTGACCCGGTACCCGGTTGACGTAGTAACCACCAAAAGGCACCAACTTTTTTTCGTCGGTGTTGTTGTCAGTAAAAGAAGGATCACGGGTATTCATGATGTGGAGCCTCGACTGAAATGGATGTTCGCATGCTTTTCTGTACTCTGTATACAGACCTTACCGCCAAAATAAGGCTTTCAATCACCGGGACTTACCCTTATCCGACGGTCAAGCCAAGGCCACCTTACCGATTTTGAACTTTCAGCTGTTTTCTCATCGATTGGGCAGGGGTTTGTTGTTAATGGGCCCGCGCTGTATCCTGAATGCAGGACTGATCAATTTCGATGGCCCCATCAAGGAGATTCGCATGCGTATCGCTCAACACACAATGGTTTTGATTGCCGACGGACAACGCGCCACTTTTTTACGCAACTCAGCCAAGGCAGATGCCATCAGGTTGGAAATGCTGCACAACATGGCTTTCTTCAATGAAGCCAATCGCGACCTCAACGCCGATCGGCCGGGTCGCACACAAGTGGGCATGACAGAGCGGGGGACGTCTTACGAACAGACCGATGTGCATCAAGCCAATGAGGTGTTATTTTTGAGTGGTGTGATTGCCAAAATCGACGGCATCATGAAGGAGTACTCACTCGCCGACATCGTACTCATCGCAGAGCCACATGCCCTCGGGGTGTTGCGTCAGAATCTGCCGCCAGCCGCAATGAGCAAAGTGATCTTGCAGCTAGACAAGGACTACACCAAAACACCTTTACCCGCGCTTGAAGTTATCCTGACAAAACACGAAAACTAATCATTGTCATTAAGTACAACGCAAAGGTAAATCGAAAAAAAACCACAGCAGAACCATTTGAAAAGGAAGCTGCTGTGTTTCTTAATCGGAGATCTTGTCTATTTTAGTGACAACGTACTGGCTATTTTCTTCAATGGCAGAAAATCGAATTTTGTCACCCGCTTGGACCCCATTAAGAATGGATGCAGGCTTGGCAACGAAGACCATACTCATGGGCGGCATGTCGAGGTTTTTAATTTCCCCGTGGCGGATGGTCACTTTGTTGTTGGCCGCGTCGATACGACGTACTTGCCCCTCAGTCATTTGAGCCAATGCCGCTGTCGGCAACGCGAGGGTGGCCGCCGTCATGACGAGCAGTGCGAGCAGGCCTTTCTTTAAAGAAGCTGTTGGGTGTGCCACTGGGATGCTGTTGGTATTCATCAGTTACTCCTTAACCGTGATCTTGCCTTTCATGCTCGCCTGATAGTGGCCAGGCAACAAACACGCAAACTCGAACTCACCAGGACGATTAAAGTTCCAAGTCACTGACCCTTGGCTGCCGGGGTCAACATGCGCCATGTAGGGCTCATCGTGAGCCATGTTAGGAAACTTCTCCATCATGACCGCATGCTTTTGCAACTTATCTGGTGTGCCAACCACGAATTCATGTGGCAGCACACCATTGTTGTCGACCACGAACCGAACGGTCTCGTTAACTTTAACCATGATGTCGCCAGGTGTAAAGCGCATGTCGTCTGTCATCGAGATCACGATCTCGCGATCCACATTCTTGGCATCACCCATCATCCCCCAGGCGTACTGCTCATCAGATATTTGCTGTTGTATCTGTCCATGTTGCATTTGACCGTGACCGCCTGTGCTGTGCGCCATCACCGGTCCGCTCAATATGAGACTTATCATAAAGGGTGCTGTTATCCATTTCATGCTTAAAGTCCTGTTTGCTATTTTAATAAGAAAAGCCGCTGAATTTAGTGCCCATGGCTGGCGTGTCCTGCGCCGGGTTTTTTAACGCTCGCCACCGGTACTGGCGCATCGGGCATTTGGGTGCGGGTGGCCTCTGGCAACTGTCCCTTCCATTCGTAGGCTTGCGTATTGGGTGGCTGTTTATACCAACCTGGGTCGCTGTAATCATCAGCCTTCAAGTCTTCTCTGACTTTAAGGACAGTGAACATGCCACCCATACCAATCGGACCATAAGGACCCTTGCCAGCCATCATTGGGAAGGTATTCAGCGGCAACGGCATTTGCATTTCTTTCATGTCGTACATGCCACGCTCACCCATGACCATGTAATCCGGCAACAAGTTTTGAATGCGCCCCACCAAACCCTCGTGGTTCAGACCGATCAAGGTTGAGACGCCGTGGCCCATGGCACCCATTGTGTGATGGCTCTTGTGGCAGTGCATGGCCCAATCGCCAGGCTCATCGGCAATAAATTCAATTTGACGCATCTGCCCCACTGCAATATCAGTGGAGACCTCAGGCCAGCGAGCGCCTGGTGGCACTGGGCCGCCGTCGGTGCCCGTGACTTCAAACTCATGTCCATGAACGTGCACTGGGTGGTTGGTCATGGTGAGGTTACCGACCCGCACCCGAACCCGATCACCGAGCTTTGCAACCAAAGGGCTAATTGACGGATACACCGTGCTGTTAAAACCCCAGATGTTGAAATCCAACATCGTGTTGATATTCGGCGTCTTGCTGCCAGGCTCAACATCAAAAGCATTTAACAAAAAACAGTAATCCCGGTCGACCTTGGGTCCAGTTTGGTCAGCCACTTTAGGGTGCGTGACCCAAAAACCCATCATTCCCATGGCCATCTGAGTGGTCTCGTCAGCGTGCGGGTGGTACATGAACGTACCGGCTCGCCTGGCGTCAAATTCGTAGACAAACGTCTTGCCAACACCAATGGGCCGTTGATTCAAACCACTAACTCCATCCATGCCATTGGGCAAACGCTGTCCGTGCCAGTGCACGCTTGTGGGTTCAGGCAAGCGATTAGTGACAAACAAACGCACTCGGTCACCCTCGACAACTTCAATCGTGGGCCCCGGACTTTGCCCGTTATAGCCCCACATGTTGACGCTAAAGCCAGGTGCCATTTCGCGCACCACGGGTTCGGCCACCAAATGAAATTCTTTGACGCCATTGTTTAAGCGATATGGCAGTGTCCAACCGTTTAATGTCACCACGGGCTGGTACGGCACTGCTTCATCACCTGGCAACCACGGTCCTGCCGTGCTGGCATCAGGCTTAATTACGATCTCAGGCAATCCGGCCAATGCTGATTTGGAAAGCGTTGCCACTGAGACCGCCCCTGCTACCCCAACTAGCCCCTTCTGAAAAAATCCTCTACGATCCATCTTAATGTCCTCCATCACCAGCATCTGCCCCGACTGCACTAGCACCACCACCCGATGGTGGCAAATAAGGTGCGCCAGCCATATAGGCCCCAAGGGCATATTCAGCGTCCCAATAACGCATTTGTGTTTCTATTAAGTTCATTTCAACCGTTGTTTTTGCGCGAAATTGGGCCAACAATTGCCAAGTACTGATAAACATACCGTTGTATTGATATACAGCTTCTTCTTCAGCTTGCACGGCGAGCGGTAAAATTTCGTTGGCCAACAAAAGGGTTTCAGCATGGCGCGACTTAACGGTCATCTGAGCCACGGCCACCGTGTTGACCGCTGCTTGCTGACGCGCAGCCATGGCCTCTCGCTTATCCAGCACTTCTTTTACCTGGTGGTTCCACAGAACCGCCGACTGATCAACGGTCAGAGCGCTGGCGCCCTGCCCTTCAAGTGCAGCCGTCACGCGCGACTGTACAAACGAATCCCACTGTTGAAGAGACGCGTCACCCACGCTTGACTCAAGTCTGGCCAGTGCGACCAAGTCGCTTTTATGTGAAGGCATCCGCTCAAGGCGCGCTTGCGCCAGCTGCGTGGGATTGGCGGTCAAGTCTTGCCTCGCACCGATTCCTCTAAGGTCAGGCAACTGGTCGGGTAAAGAAAAGTCACTGATCATCACCCAAGCCGCTAAGGCCGCTTTGGTTTGAACCGCTTTTTCTTGCGCCTGTAAAAGCTTCAAACGCTCAGCCGATGCCTGCAAACCGACTGCTAGCGCGCGATCGACGCCCCAGTTGCCCACTTCAACCATCCGCTGACCCAACTCGTCGGCAATCTGGGCGGCTTCAGTGGACTTTGCTTGGAGTTGTAGCAGACGATTTGCACCCACGGCCTCGATCCAAGCGCGCGATAGGGATGACAACGATGTTGTAACTTCAATTGCTTGTGCGTTACGTTCAATAACGCTATCACCGCTAACTCTAAAAAGACTCGGCCTAGCATGCAACATGAGGCGCTTGGCTTGTGCTAGGTTAAGTGCGAATCCTTGATCTGAGGTATCGGCTGGGGTTAACACCTTTCGCGATTGGGACTCTGACTTCAAGATGTCAATGTGGCCACGCAAAAACTTGCCGACAGCATCGTTGGCTTGACGCCAATTCGACATTTGATCGTTCGCACCCTGCGTCAGCTGCGCTTGAACAGGGGTCACGGCCAACAGACTGGCCGCCACGGTGGCTCGCGCCAATCGCCTAAGCCATTCGCCGTTTAGGGCGAGCATTGCATGCATTGATTGCTTATGTTTATTGATCTGTTTCATAACAAGCATGGTAGGCCTAACCGGCTTACAGAACGATGAGCCAAAGATTACAAATCTGTCATGTTCAGCGAATCTGGCTCTGATCGGGCGCCCAAATACCTTGCGATTGCTACAATGAATGTCAGATTTGAGGAATCATCGCCGTGCGATTACTGATCGTTGAAGACGAACGCAAAACCCGCGAGTACTTGCAGCAAGGTCTCTCTGAAGCCGGCTTTGTGGTGGACACCGCACCAAGTGGTTACGAGGGATTGAACTTAACACACACACAAGCGTATGACTTGCTGATTCTAGATATCATGCTGCCTGGTTTAAACGGGTTCGAAATCCTTAAATCCCTGCGTGACCTTGGCAACACCACGCCCGTTTTGTTTCTATCCGCACGCGATTTGGTTGAAGACCGGGTTCGCGGCTTAGATCTTGGTGCAGATGACTACTTGGTCAAACCATTTTCTTTTTCTGAACTTTTGGCACGTGTGCAAACGCTGCTGCGCCGTGGCCGTACGATCGACAGCAACACGGCTGAAGTGGCTGATTTACAGGTCGATTTTTTCAAGCGACGCGTCACCCGTGGCGGCCTGCGCATTGATCTCACCGCAAAGGAATTCGCCCTGCTCGAGTTGCTTCTGCGCAGAAAAACAGAAGTCTTGCCCCGCTCACTGATTGCCTCGCAAGTATGGGGCATGAATTTTGATAGCACTACCAACGTGGTCGAAGTCGCCATGCGACGATTACGCGTCAAAATCGACGACTCGAGCGCTGTCAAACTCATCAAAACCGTGCGCGGCATGGGTTACGTGCTAGAGGACCCCAACGAGCCATGAGGTCTTGGCGCCACTCCTTAACTTTTCGACTGGTTTCCCTATTTGCGCTAGTGACTGCAGCCTTATTGATTGGCTTGGCAACGATAACGCTGGTGGCCGCTGATCGGCATTTTTTAAAGCTCGACGAAAGCTACCTGCTTGACAAAGGCGTGTTGGTGCGCGAGATTGGTCGCCACGCCAGTACTGCTGACGAACTGGTGCAACGCATCCGCAGCACCCTTAGCACGCAAACGGGATTGAGCATTAAGCTCTTTAAAGGCAACCAAACCATCTACCGCAGCCCAAACTTTTATTTACCACCAGAAGTGGCCAATCAACTCAAACACGACAATCCGGGCGCCATTGCACAATGGCAATTCAACAACCGAGAGTTGCGCGGCCTGTCGGTCCTCATCCCATTGGCTGGCACCCAACAAAAATCGCCAATCACAGTCGTTTTGGCAATCGACACAGAGCACCATGACCATTTCATGGCCGCCTTTCAGCATGCGATTTGGCTATACGTTGCTCTAGCGATCATGCTTGGCGGCATACTGGGTTGGTGGGTCACGCGTAAAGGCCTGACCCCACTGCGCCCCATCATCGACAAAGCCAGTCTCATCACCGCCAGTCAACTCAGTGACCGTATCCCTACCGCTGCGCTACCCAGTGAACTGTTACCACTGACCGAGACCCTGAATCAAATGTTGCAGAGACTGGAAAATGATTTTGAGCGTCTCTCTGCCTTCTCATCTGATTTAGCCCACGAGCTACGTACCCCAATTAGCAACATGCTGGTGCAAGCGCAAGTCACCTTAAGCAAAAATCGAGAGGCCGATCAGTATCGAGAAACACTGCATTCAGTCGTCGAAGAACTTGAACGCCTGGCACATATGGTGTCTGACATCCTGTATCTCGCCAAAACCGAGAATCACTTGCTGATTTCTCACCCCACCGAGGTTCACTTGGACATTGAAGCGGCTGAACTGGCTGAGTTTTATGAGCTGATAGCCGAAGAAAAACGAGTCACCATCCGCGTTCAAGGACAAGGCACCGTGTTTGGTGATCGCTTGATGATACGGCGCGCCTTGAGTAATTTGATGGCCAATGCCATTCGTCACGCCCATGATCAAACCATGGTGACTATGTCGGTTGCCAACACAGATACCAAAACGACGGCTTCGGTCACCAATGTCGGTGACACGATTGTCGCCGAAATCCAATCCCGCTTATTCGACCGTTTTTTTAGAGCGGACAGCGCACGCACACACCCCGGATCCGAGGGCGCTGGTCTGGGTCTGGCCATCACCCAAGCAATCATGCAAGCCCACAATGGGACTGTCAAACTGACCAGCAGCAAGGGAAAAACAACTTTCACCTTGGCTTTTAAACGCACACCTTAGATCAGCCGTCATCGCCTTTTTAGATCGCTTTTTTGGTCGCTTTTTTGTTCTAAATCGTATTTAATTTATTTGACTTGAAATGCTTACCCAATTAAGAACCATGTGTGTCAAACCACTCTACCGAGAGCGATCCGATGACCGAACCCAATAATCCACTAAATTGTGCCAATGCCATCGTGCGCATCCTTGAAAACCACGGCGTCACGCACGTGTTTGGCATCCCCGGCGCAAAAATTGACAGCCTATTTGTGGCACTAAAGCACGCCAAAATAAAGCTGGTGCTGTGCCGCCACGAACAAAACGCGGCTTTCATGGCGGCAGCCTTCGGTCGCGTGACCGGTAAAGTGGGCGTCTGTATTGCCACTTCGGGCCCTGGGGTAACTAACTTGGTGACAGGCCTGGCCACCGCCACAAGCGAAGGTGATCCAGTGCTAGCTATCGGCGGCGAAGTGCCGGTGGCCGAGCGACTAAAGAAAACCCATCAATCCTTAGACGCTACCACCCTGATGAAGCCCGCCACCAAGTACTCGGCTGAAATCGTCAGCCCGCTTGAAGTCGGTGAGCTCTTAGGCAAGGCCATCCGAGAGGCCGAAAGTGGTCGCCCTGGCGCCTCTTTTCTCTCTCTACCCAAAGACGTGGGTCTGGCCGAATTTCCAGGCAACGCCGATGCGGATTGGGGAAAGGCCGTTCCCCATGGCCCCGCTGCTCAATCCAGCGTTGACTTGGCACTGGCGACACTGGCCCAAAGCAAACGCCCATTAGCCTTACTAGGGATGCAATCGTCAAACGCGTCCTATCGCGATGCCATGGTCGATTTTTTTAAGCGCTCGGGTATTCCTTACATTGCCACCTTCCAAGGTGCGGGTGCCTGGCTTGAACGAAACGGTGGCTCTACCTACGCTGGTCGCGTTGGTCTGTTTCGCAACCAACCTGCAGACAAGTTACTGGACCAAGCCGATTGCGTGCTCACGATTGGTTACGATCCCATCGAATACGATCCGGCCACTTGGAATGCCGGCATCAAGCGCGCCATTATTCATATTGACGCCATTCGCTGCGATCAAGACAACGCCTTTTTACCAACCGTTGAGCTGGTGGGTGACATCGGCGCGACATTGCACGCTTTATCGGCACGGGTCGTCACCGCGCTCGATGCCGAATTTCTTTCAGCCGCTCAGGACGCGTTCGGGCAAGTGCAAGCGACCATTGCCGAGGGCAGCGCGATGCACCAGTTCCCCATCCAGCCGTTGCGATTGGTGCATGAAATACAAAAAGTCATCACGCCACACACCCATGTGGCCCTTGACGTGGGCTCCAACTACATTTGGATGAATCGCTATTGCGCCAGTGACCATGCCCGCCAAGTACTCGTGAGTAATGGCCAACAGACGCTTGGCGTCTCTATCCCGTGGGCGATTGCACTTAGCCTTTTGAATCCGGGCGACCGGGTTCTATCGTCCTCAGGCGATGGCGGCTTTCTATTTACTGCCACCGAACTCGAGACGGCTGTGCGCATGAGGGCTAAGTTCGTCCATGTCATTTGGAACAGTCAATCCTATGACATGGTGGCCTTTCAAGAAGACGCCCACTACGGCGAAACCGCTGGCGTTCAACTCGGTGACTATGACGTCGTGAAATTTGCCGAGGCTTTTGGGTGTATCGGTTATGACGTGAAGTCTGCCGAAGACTTACCGCGCATGCTCGAAGAGGCCTTTCAAGCCGAGGTCCCCGTGCTCATCAACGTACCCGTGGACTACAGTAAAAATTACCGTCTAATGCAAGACGTGATTCAAACTTACTTAAATTAAAGCGCTCATGAAACACCACAAAACCCCAACTGGCCACTCTGTGCACAGTCACCTGTCTGACTCGCTTTACGCCGCACTCAAACGACACTGCCAGCACACGGGTGAGACCACTAACCACGTGATTCAACGGGCGCTGGCTGACGTGCTCGATGTGGAACACCACACACTCTATCAAGTCTCAACGGCCACCGCCTTGGTGCAAGGCGTCTACCAAGGCTGTGTCACCGTTGGAGACTTAAAAAACCACGGTGATTTCGGTTTGGGTACCTATGACGCCTTAGATGGTGAAGGATTGATGCTCGACGGCCGTATCTGGCAAGCGTTGTCCGATGGCAGGGTCGTTGAGCCGGCCGATTCGGCCACAGCGCCCTTTTGGGTTTGTACCGAGTTTGAGGCCGACCGGACGGTCACCTTGTCGTCAGTCACCAGCTGGGATCACCTTTTGTCGCAACTCGATGACTTGCGCACCTCTAAAAATTTATTTATGGCGTTTCGAATCGATGGCGTTTTTGACACCATTCACTATCGCGTGGCTTGTAAGACTGAACATGGGGTCGATTTGGTAACGGCCACCAGTCACCAGGCTGAGTTCTCCTTTAAAAACTGCCAAGGGACACTGATGGGGTTCTGGTCACCAAGCTTTGCCAGAACATTCAATATCCCGGGCTACCATCTGCATCTCTTGAGCGCAGATCATCAACATGGGGGGCACGTACTTGGTATCGAAGCTCACGACTTAACGGTCCAAGTCATGTCTGTGCAAAACGTGGTGATGGCTCTGCCCGAATCGCCTGCGTTTCTAACAGCTGACTTATCGGGCGACCCAAGCGCCGCCTTGATCAAGGCTGAAGGCGCAAACTAGCGGTGTGGCTAGCAGTTAGCGTGCACCCTGAGTGTTGCGTGACAGTCACAGTTATATGACATGTGATAGAAGTGTTTGTTTGTGACATGTTTCAATACTGTCATATACACTCGTAGACCGAAGGTTCTCTCCATGAAAGTCATTGCCTGCTACTCAAACAAGGGCGGGGTTGGTAAAACGGCAACAGCCGTGAATTTGGCTTACGCATGCGCCGCTGACGGCAAGCGCACATTGTTGTGCGATCTTGATCCGCAAGGTGCCTCGAGCTTTTATTTCAAAATCAAGCCATCAAAGAAACTCGCCGTCGGTCAGTTCTTTGGCGACAAAGCCCGTTTTGCGAAAGCCATTCGAGAGAGCGAGTTCGTCAACCTCGACGTCTTGCCCGCCAACATGACGTTTCGCGGCTTTGATGTGTTTTTGTCTCAACTCAAAAACAGCGAGTCACGCCTGAAAAAAATCCTTAAACCTGTCAAGGGTGACTACGATGTCGTGGTTTTGGACTGCCCACCAAACCTCTCCGTATTTTCTGAAAGCATTTTTAAAGCGTCCGATGCCATTCTGGTGCCAGTCGTGCCGTCACCACTGTCGGCACGCACCTTCACGCAGCTCGTGGACTTTTTCATGCAACAAAGTCTAGACACCAGCAAGCTGTTGCCGTTTTTCTCGATGGTGCAAAACATCAAAGGCCTGCACACTGTCACCATGGCGCGCTTGCTAACGGACTATCCACAGCAATTTTTTAAGAGCAAGATCCCGTTTAATGCCGAAATTGAAAAAATGGGTATTTACCTTGAGCCCGTCATTCACCGTTCTTCCACCGGTTCGGCTGCGCTCTCATACCAGGCGCTTTACGATGAACTCAAGGTACATTTGAACGCTTAGTGGGTACGACACGTAGCAGGCGCGCTACAGTAGCGGATATTGATCCGGAGAATCCATGGCGCGCCCACAAAAGAAACAGTCTTTACATCCGTCAGAGCTCGAGTATTTCGATGCCTTTTTAGAAGAACTTAAGGGCCCCATTCGTAGTTTTGAGGCTCTTGATGGTCTTTTCTGTGCCCTGATATGCGCCCCGCGTGCAGCACCACCCGCTGAGTACATTGATCTCATCATGGGCTCAGGTAGTGCCTTTGAAAACGAAGCTCAGGCCCAAAAAGTCACGGACTTGATGGTACGTCACTTTAATTCGATCGTGGATCAATTGCAAAGCACGTATCGCACTGACGACATTTATGTGCCAGCGCTGATCGTTGACGAGAACGGCTCACCTCACGGCCGTGAATGGGCCTCGGGCTTCATGGTCGGGGTAAATTTAAGCGCTGAGGGCTGGCCCGCGCTAATGGCTAACACAACACTGAGCCAAATGATTGCCCCAATGATCACGCTTACCGCACCGCCAGATCCCGACCCGACACAGTGCGACCCCGACTTGGCACCTGAAAACCGAGAAGACTTGCTTGAAGACATGTTTGTGGGCTTGTCCGATATCTATGCGCACTTTGCCGCCGAACGCCGCGCCAGTGAAGCCGCCGCCACACCACAAACTATTAGGCGCGAGAGCGGCAAGGTCGGGCGCAACGACTCATGCGCCTGCGGCAGTGGCAAAAAGTTCAAGCAGTGCTGTGGTGGAACCAATCAAGCGTGAGTTGATCGTGGTTTCTGTACTTCGTTTTTCATATCGGTCGGTGAGGCCCAAGCTTGCCGGTCAACATCCAGATCAGCGAACCGGTCGAGGTTAAATCGCGGCTTCCTTACCCCAACGGCGAGTTGCGCGCGATAGTCACTGAGTAATCACAACACCACCGGCAACAGACTCATGATCACCATCAGGTTGATCAGAGCTAGCAGCCCCATGAGTAGATCAGAAAATAAAAACACCGAGGTGGCTCCGGGTGCTGCCGCCCCCAACATCACACACGCCACAACCAACACGCGCAGCACCATGGTGGCCGTCTTGGTTTGACTGAATTCAGACATGGCTGTCTCGCCAAGGTAGTAGTTATAGATGATAGAGCTTAGAGAAAACAAAAAAACTCAAGAAGGTCAGCAGATACTGCGCCCCCTCACTGTAATGCGCCGCCAACGATTGCTGAACCAAGGCTGCCCCAGGCTAAACAAGATGATAAGAGCGGTGCAAGAGCAAATCACCAAAGTATCGATAAACACCGATAATGGCTGAATGATGCCCTGAGAAACAGGGTGCTTGACGTCAGCGGTGGCTGCAATTTGAGGTGCGGATCCAAGGCCTGCTTCATTAGAAAACAAATTACGCTTAAATCCTGCCGTAATGGCCGCCCCGTCTGGTGCCTGGCGGCGTCGTTCGACGCCTATCTTGCCTGAGCAGCGGTAAGCGCTGAATCGTAAATCTTGAGGACCCGTACATACCGCTTTCCGGGTAGTACTACGTTGCAGTTGGCATGCCAAATGATCATTTATGCATCACAATATCGGCTACCAACACATTCTAGGAACGGCGATGTCAATCAAATCTTTGGTAAGAACTATCCCTCACTACCCCAAACCTGGCATCATGTTTCGCGACATCACCACCCTGCTCAAAGACCCCCTTGGGTTTCGCATCACGATCGAGGCATTGGCTGAGCGCTATGCCAATCAAAACATTCAGAAAGTCGTGGGCATCGAGTCGCGAGGTTTCATTATCGGCGCCCCGCTGGCATTAGCCATTGGGGCTGGGTTTGTGCCTATCCGTAAAAAAGGCAAACTACCCGCCGAAACCATTGGCCATGACTATGAGTTGGAATACGGTGCCGACCGAGTCGAGATCCACATTGACGCGATCGAGCGCGGTGAACGGGTTTTGCTGATTGATGACTTGATTGCCACAGGCGGGACGGCATTGGCCGCTGTCGAGTTGATTGAGCAGCTTCACGGTCAATTGGTAGAAGCGGCCTTCGTGATTAACTTGCCCGATATCGGTGGCATGGCACGATTAAAGGCACGCGGTGTGCCTTGCCATGCATTGGCTGAATTTGAAGGTGACTGAAAAAATCAGTCGTCGATCGAGCCAAAGGGACCATCGACGACCACAACCCTCAGCTTACTTGTCGATTTTTGTGATTTTGTTACCCTGAATGCCCAAACCCGCCATCAAGCCACGCTGGTCAAAAATAAACGCATAAATGTCATTTTGTATCGTGGTGGTAGTCCGCGACACGGCCATGCCCTTATCCATCACAACAATACTTGGCCCCACACCCACTTCGAAACCTTGTGCGGTATCGAGCGCTTTCAACGCGCTATCTTTCATGAAGAAAAGGGCATAGCCAAACTCTTGGGCACCGGCTTGAAAACCGACCGAGGCGCCTGCTGTGTTGTAAAAACCAACGACCTTACCGTCGCGCCACAAGACGCCTTCACCATATTGACCACCAACAATCAATCCGGCTTTGGTGACTTTTGGAAACACCAAAACAGCGATTGCTTTGTCATTGAGCGCATTGGCTGATAGGTTTTTTTTGATAAGCGCCGATAAGGCTTGGCGCGAAGACTCCTCTAAAGCCGCTTTAGAATCGGCCTGAACGGTTGCACCTAGGGTGGTCAATGAAGTCAAAAGTAAAACAATACAAAAATGGCGACTGATAAAGCTCAACATGATTTGTTCTCCACATTTCAAGGTTTGGCACGCCTACCAAGGCACTGTCGCGCATTAATATCTTAATACACAACACAGATGTGCAAGTGTTTGATTGTCGCCCGCTATCAACCAAACCTCATCGCACTGCTCTTGATTTCACATACTCAGCAATTTCAGCAGTGACCTCCGACAGATGGGCTTGAAGCACCTTAAATTTGTCTGAGCGCTCGCGGGTTTCTTCATTCATGTACAGCGGGCGTCTGACTTCGATCTGTAAGCTGTGCTGATTCAAGTCCGGCCGACCCAAGTCAGCCAAGACCGCCACGCCTTTATAGGGGTCGTTGCGTGCAACTGTGTAGCCATGCTTTGCTAGGCTCTGTTCAACCACCTCAATAAAGCCAGGCTCACAAGTCGTTCCATCTCGGTCACCAAGCACAAAGTCTGCCAAAACCCGATCCTTTCCAAAACCCATGCGCTCATAAGCGTTGTTGGGCATCGAATGCAGATTCAAGTGCCAGACCCCGCCAAATCGCTCTCTCGACCGCTTAAATGCCTCATCGAGCGCATTGCGGTAAGGACGCCAATAGTTTTGAATGCGATGCAACACTTCGCTGACTGCCATCTTTTTGGCATAAATTAAATTGTCAGCATCCATCTTGTGCCAGATCAAGCCGTAGCCCAAGCGCGACTTTTCTGATGGCGTCAATGGGCTCGCCCACTGACCATCAAGCAATGCAGGATCAATGTCATCAACCGCACGATTGGGGTCAATATAGGTTCTGGGAAAATTAGCACTGATTAACGTACCGCCAACAGCTGGCACGTGAGCCCAGAGCGCGTCCACATCAGTGTCTTCGCCGCGACGCAATAATTCAAAGGGCACCTCATAACCAAAGTCATCCGGGTAGGTCGTGCCACTGTGCGGTGAATCACAAACCAATGGCAGGGCTGGGCTTTTGCTTGGATGCAGAACGGTGGTCGGTTCAAATTTCAACGCTTGTCTCCTTTAAATGCCGATTGAATACTTTTGATTTTGAAATTGGTAAAGTAAATCTTACGCCACGGCTGGTAAAGATAGGGGGACTCACTGACCCTATCACTCGTTTTTAATCCACCACAAATGGCCGCTATCAACAGCAACCTGCGCTACATTATTGAAAAATCAATCGCGGAGTAAACAGATGACAGAAGACCTCAACACCCCATTGAGCGAAGATGACATGCAAACGCTTGACATGTTCTTGGCCAACCTTGATGGTGAAGTACCGAGTTTTGAATGCTTGGATGGTTTTTTCTGTGCGCTCAGGTGTGCGCCCACGCTGGTTCCACCTAGCGGGTATTTACCGTTCATACTCGGTGAAGACGACGGCTTTGAGGACGAAGATCAAGCCCGAACCATGTTGACGTTTATCACCCGCCACTGGAATACCGTTTCTGACGGCTTGCACGAAGCGATGGTAACGGAGACGCTCTACCTACCTGCACTCTTAGTCGACGAAGAAGGCCAAGCGGCTGGCAACGACTGGGCCGAAGGATTTCTATTGGGCGTCTCAATGACAGAGGACGACTGGGACGACTTTATTGATGACGAAGATCTGGGGGAATTGCTAGTGCCCATGATGGTGCTCGCTCATGAGGACGATCCCGATCCAGAACTGAAATCGCCAGAGATCACAGACGAAAACCGTGAAAGCCTGCTGAACATGATGTTCAACAGCTTGGTGCTAATTTTTGCGCACTTTAAAAAGCAACGTACCAATTAAGCTGTGCCATGTCAGGTTGCATCAAATGCAATCTACAGCATCTGAAAGTTAGCCATCGTATCCAATGTGGCCGTTGCCCTCCTATATGGCTGGCATCAATTTCTCTAAGCATCACACTGATCCAAAAAGTCAGGGGTTTATCCTGCCGTCAGTTTGTATCTCTGCGCTAACAAGTGATAAACGATCCATGAACACAACGCTGTACTATTCGTGACTTCACACCGATTGCAAAAAACGGACAGCTTTAACGGCACCAAAACCGCTATTGTTGGCAGCTTTTGTTAATGCAATACCATTTTTTCACTCTTATGGAAGCACTATGCCAGTCTCAGCCCAACACCTCGGACGAATCTCATCGGTTTTTTTATTTGCCATTGGGCTTGTTGACTTGGTGCGCGGTGCCGCGCACACGTTCTTTATCCAATGGGCAAACGACACCTTTGCACATTTGGATCTTTCAACCAATGGGTCAGATCAATTGATGCTGTTGGGTGCTTTTGGTATTTCCAACTGGCTCACCGGCATGATTTACATCCTAATCGCGCTTCGTGCGCGCGCGCTATCGGATGCGGCGTTGCTGATTATTTTGGTGGCTTACGCTGTGGGATGGTTGGGCCTGAAATCCGCAGGGGTCTCCCCTGACGCGGATTTCAACGGTCGCTACATTATGTTTATCTACTTCGGTGTGTGCGCCGTGGGCTTGATCTGGTCATACCTTGATGGCAAGCGAGCCATCAAAACCTAAAGGTCGCGGCAGCGGCAGCACCAAATAGATTTAAATCGACAGTTCTCAGATTAGGCGTGAACTGGTAGTAAACGTTTTTAGCGACCCGCGAGAGTTCACCCCAGTCAAACGTGTGTCCCAAATCCACACGCGCTTGCGTTGTCAAACTCGAGGACTGCCAGCCACCAACGTCGACATAGAACGGCACAAAGTAACCTGAAGAACCGAGTTTATATCGATCTTTTAGGCCAACACTTGCATCGGCCAAATTGACTGAGGTCCGTCCTGTGACGGACTACCCTGTTTCGGCAACTAGCGTCTTCGTACTGGCGTTTTGCCATAGAAATCAGGCGCCCAAGACACCGCCCAACATCAGCGTGGAGGATTGGTGCAGGGTGTCGCTCGGTACCATCGTCAAAATAGTCATATCAATACGAGTATTGGCACCACACGTCACATTTTGGACAAACAAAACAAACACGACTTCGGCCCGAGGGGCAGTGTCAAGGCATCGAAAGCCAATAGTTTTAAGAGCGAGGGCCGTAACATCTAGGCCAAACCGATCAGTTCAGATCCAGTTCCTTAACCGCCAAACTCGCAGGGTCGTACTTGAGGAAGTTTTCACGATGACGACGGTAGAACAATAGGCCTTCTTTGATGCTGGCCACAGAGGCACCTTGTTCCATCATCTTGTCCCAAAGGTTCCAGTCCTCTTGAGGATGAGCGTTTACAGATCGATTTTGATAGCCAATTTCTTTACCCAAAGCTGTGCGATACAGCATGGACCCATGATGCTGTGCTTGACGATCCCAATAAAAGTCACCGAGGTATGGATAGGTTTGACCAGGTACGCGAGTGAGTATTTCGTCTTTTAACTCACCCGTCACCACAATGTCGTAAGTGACAATGTCGGTCGTCGCGCCGGACAGGAGTTCTATTGAATCAGAACGCAACCAATTATCGGCTCCAATAAAAAGCACGTATTCGGTTTCAACACGCGACAACATGTCTTGAAAGTTATCAACAACACCCAAATTCTCGGGTCTGAGGACGTATTCAACAGTGGGGTAGAGGCTGGGTAGGTGCTCGCAATCCCCCACGCCGTCATCGACAAATAAAACCCTCGATGGCGACACGGTCTGGGAGAGTAAGGACTCGATGCAATGAGCAGCAAGATGCCCGTATCTATAGGAAGCAATAACGACTGTAATCATATCGGAAGGGATTAAACCATGAAACACTCTTCCTTTCGTTAAAACTTAACTCCCTTAGGGCTTTTGAGGCCATGCGCTATGAGGCTCTTGAGAGAAAGCAGGCGTCTGCTGAACAAAACCGGCGTTTGCCTGTCGAACATTTATCTTTGCTTCCACAGTTACGCTTCGTGTACGTTGCACGGGTCGACCGTTGTTGTTGTACATTTGCCATTTTTTTAGATCAAGCCCGCATGACCGACGCGATTTAAACGCTTCCAAAAATAACAACGATGCTACCTGGGTGACTGCTTGTTGTCATGAACCTATGCTTACAATTAATTGCTTAGATTCAAGTACGAAGTGCAACACGTTTTAAAGACTGGTGAAACACTTCGTGCGGCGTTTTAAATCCTAATCGTTTTCGTGGCCGGTGATTAATAAGATCTTGAATCATTTTAAGTTCATCAGTGGTCACGGTCGATAAGGGTCTTTTTTTAGGAATGTACTGGCGCAGCAAGCCATTGAAGTTTTCATTTGAGCCGCGTTGCCAACTGGCATACGGGTCAGCAAAGTAAGCCGTCGATCTCAACGCCTCATCCACAACAGCATGATCCGCAAACTCTTTTCCATTGTCATAAGTTACTGTTCTGACGCGCTGCGCCAGAGGGGCGAGGCTTGTGATGATGGCCTGGCTGACCAAGTCGGCAGTTTTGCGAGTGACGTGTGCGAGAACGGCAAACCCGCTCTTGCGCTCAACGAGCGTCACGATCGCTTGCTTGTGGCCCGCACCAATCACGGTGTCACCCTCCCAGTGGCCCACTTGACGGCGACTCTCAACCGAGGCTGGACGTTGGGCAATGGGCCGTCTACCAATGATCTGCCCGCGACGCTCTCGCCCACTGGCGTAACGTTTGCGCTTCTTTTTCTGGCAACGAAGGAGTTTCCAAAGCGACCCGCCTTGGGCCTTATCAGCGTAGACATGTTGGTAAATCGTTTCGTGGCTAATAGGCAGCGAGGCTGCGATCTGCTAAGGACTCCATTGCAAACTCAGCCGCTCAGCAATCAACGCCTGGGTAACTTTATCGACACGACGAGCATTTCGACTCGATTGGGCTCGCTCTTGGTAACGTTGGTCGGTTTGCTGGGGTCTGTAACCGCGCTTACCAGTGTTGCGCGAAAGCTCCCAGCTGATCGACGACTTGTGTCGCCCCAGCAGTTGGGCAATCTTGGCGGGCAAATGTCCTGCTTTCATAAGCGCATAAATCTGATAACGTTCAGGTTGGCTGAGATGTTTGTAGCTCATAAGGTGACTTTGACTTGGCGGTCTGGAAATCTGAGATGCTAGAACATTCTCAGCCAACCCACCTAATTAATCAAAGTTGCAATTCGTACTTGAATCCACGTTGTTATTTTTACACCGATTCTCAAGGAATCCCCATGAAAGTTTCGCGTTCAATGCCTGCCCTTACCCGTCGATCTTTATTGCTCGGTCTGTTGCTCACCGGTTTGGCCCCTCTACCAGCCATGGCAGCCACCAAACCAATACCCATGAACGTCTGGAAGGACCCCAACTGTGGTTGTTGCGCCGATTGGGTGCGGATCCTTGAGTCGCAGGGCTTTACGGTGACAGTGGCTGAATCTGGTAATCAAGCCATGCGTGCGCAACTGGGTGTTCCTGCTCAGTTCGGTTCGTGCCATACCGCTTTGGTCGCGGGCTACGTGGTGGAGGGGCATGTGCCCGCTGCTGATATCCAACGCTTGTTAAGAGACAAGCCGGATGCGTTGGGCTTGACCGTGCCTGGCATGCCGATTGGATCACCAGGAATGGATGGGCCTGAATATGGCAGTAGAAAGGATTCTTACAACGTGTTGCTCATGCAACGTGATGGCCGAGCACAAGTCTTTGCTTCTTATTAAAACAGCACGCCTTGAATGGCACCGTACCCAAATCAGCGCTGCGAGGCTTGCCAGTGATTTTCATGATCGCTATTGGTCCGTTGATTGCAAACGCCGACCACTACCACCTTGACCTTATTGAGCAAGTTGATGCGGTTGAATTGAGCTTACATCATGGGCCTCTCTCTCCGATTCATTGCAACTCAACGCACTCGTCGCAGGCGATGACCCGATGCATATTCACGCCAACCATGATCTTAAACACACCAATCCAATGATGAGTTACGCCAATATCTTCCCAGACGGCTTGTTGCGCGCGCCGAACCCATTCGGGGTATCGCACCGCTATTTCGTTCATCGTGAAGGAAAATCATGAAGGCTTCTTTACCAACCCGTCTGGGATTGGTCCTAATTTGCTTGCTGCCACTGGTCGCACTGGCTCATGGCATCAGCGACGAAGACAAGCAACGCATGCTCGATGGCGGATACCTGCAATACGTCTGGCTTGGTGCGACTCACATGCTGACGGGCTACGACCATTTGCTCTTTCTACTGGGGGTGGTCTTTTTTCTGACGACGTTTAAAGACGTGCTCCGATTTGTAACCGTATTCACCATCGGGCATTGCATCACCTTGATCTTTGCGACCTACTTTAAAATCACATGGAACTACTGGCTGATTGATGCCATCATCGCCGTGAGCGTGGTTTACAAGGGGTTCGACAACAACGGGGGCTTTCAGCGTCACTTCAGCATGGCCTCGCCAAACCTGGTCAAGATGGTGTTTGTGTTTGGCTTGTTGCACGGCTTTGGTCTCTCCACTCGCTTGCAACAGCTACCGTTAGGCGACGATGCGGGGCAAATAATTGGACGCATTCTAAGTTTCAACGTGGGCGTTGAGCTTGGCCAAATTGCTGCCCTCACTGTGATGTTAGCCGTGCTGGCAATCTGGCGTAAAACAGCCTCCTTCACGCGATTGAGTTACGCCACCAATCTGGCGATCATGGCAGCCGGTATTTATCTTCTTTTTGCGCAGTTGCACGGTTACCAGCACGACGTCCATAGCGAGAGCTTCCAATTTCCAGCCCAAGAGCATCAACACGCCCATGAAGACATGGACATCAAGAACACAACTGATAAATCTCGAAACACACTTTGATTAAGGGACTGATATGAAACGATTGATTTTGGCAGTATTTTTGGCGCTGCCCGCCGCTTTACCTACCATCGCCCTGGCAGATCTGGGCAGCAGTTGTCACTTTCATGGCAAGAAACAAGCCGCAGAGAGCACTGTGCTGCAGTGTGCCTCGCAACGTAAAGCCTCACTCATTGAGGCGGGAAAGCTCGAAAAAAGCTGGGCCAATGTGCAACAGTCATCCATTAACCTGGTTGAAGGTAAGAAAGCCAAAGAATGGCGCGTGACCTATCAAAATCCCTCGGCAACAGATAACGCCAAATCCTCTCTGTACCTATTCTTTACCCCACCTGGCAATTTCATCGCAGCCAACCACACAGGCAACTGACTGAAGGTCACATCAACTCAGCACACGGAATCTTGGGTGATGAGATCACACCCGAAATGCTTTATCCCAAGTAAGTGGTTACCTCGAATGAAAACGTTAGTGCCCTCTCTATTTGGGCCATTTGGCGATAATCATTTGGCACCGACCTCGGCCATGATATGAGCTTCAACCTGAAATCCTTCATGCAAAGCAGTTACTGAGATCACGACTCTGGCCGGCTTATGCACCCCAAAAACGGATGCGTAAATATCATTGAGTTGTGGCCCGCCTTTAAAACTTTCAGATCAAACTCAAACACTGAACGTACTTGTCGTTCGAACGAGTCTTGAACACCAGCAGGCGCAATATCGGGCAGTAACCCAGATAAAAACATCAATCCATTAGAAACAATCGCTTGGCTTTAATGACCTTTGGGTTCGGCACAAAGTCGGAACGAATAACTTCCATCGGCTTGCTGGCTCCCGTCAAAAATTCGGTGTCTCAAAGCGGATCATGATGTCACAACCGGTCGCAAAATACGCGTAATGACTACCATCAAGATTTAAGTCTAGATCACGAAAAAACTGCGTGAAACGCGACTTGATAATAATTATTATTTTATTTATCTGACCAACTGGTGTAAGGTAGTCTTTAACCAATTATTCACAGCCACGACAAACATGTCTTGCATGAACCGTACGGTATGTACGATTTTTTTTGAAAACAATCGGTAGTCCGCCCTTGCAATTAGAGGCACTGCCTCATAGCCTGGAATGGTCAATGAGTGACCGTTTGATTTTTAGATCGAATGACCGATCCAATATTTGAATAAAGAGAGGCCATTGGCGTTAATGTGATTGTGTATATCCCTTCAAGGTGGCACCTGCAAGATCACTGCCACCTACCACAGCGACGGCACAGCCAAAATGTAACGTGAGCCGCAGTCCGTAAGAGGTCGATCCATGGAAACTGACACCAAGGTCCAAACCACTCAAACGAGCGCCACCTCCAAGATGTATACGCTCATGGCTGAGCTACTGGAGTCTGCTGATATTCGAATCAACGGCGACCGCGACCAAGACATGCAAATTTATCACCCTAAACTGGCCGATCGCGTCTTTGCGATGGGCAATGTCGGTTTGGGTGAAGCCTACATGGATGGCCAGTGGGACGCTAACCGGCTTGACGCTTTCTTCACTCACTTATTAACGGCTCACCTCGATCAAAAGGTCAAACCCCTGCGATTGGTATTTCATGCGCTACGCACACGCCTGATGAATCGGCAGACGTTCGGACGTGCCTGGGCTGTGGGTGAGGTTCATTACGACCTTGGCAATGAATTTTACGCGGCGATGCTCGATAAACGAATGACTTACACCTGCGGTTTTTGGGCTGATGGTGCTCAAACACTTGATGCGGCTCAAGAAGCCAAGCTTGATATGGTTTGCAAAAAACTCGGGCTCGAGCCAGGCATGCGTTTACTTGATATTGGTTGTGGCTGGGGCAGTTTGATGGGATTTGCCGCCGAACACTACGGGGTTAAATGCACGGGGGTCACGGTATCAAAAGAGCAGGCTGCATGGGCAGCGGAGCGCTACAAAGGCCTGGGTCTTGAATTCAAACTTCAAGACTACCGAACTGTCGAAGGAAAATTCGATCGCATCGCCAGTATTGGAATGTTTGAACACGTCGGTCGCAAAAACTTCAGGCAATACATGGCCGTGGCCCATCGCTGCTTGGCAGACGGTGGCCTATTTTTATTACACACCATTGGCAAGAACTTGCGCGACAGTATCCCCGACCCCTGGATCGATAAATACATCTTTCCCAACGGTGACCTACCCTCTGTGGGTCAACTCGGGGACGCCTACGATGGTCTCTTTGTTGTCGAGGACATGCATAATTTTGGGGCTGACTACGACAAAACACTAATGGCTTGGCATGCGAACTTTGAAACCGCTTGGCCGCGCTTCAAAGACCAATTGGGCGATCGGTTCTGCCGCATGTGGCGCTACTACTTGCTGTCATGCGCCGGTGCGTTCAGGGCCCGCGACATCCAGCTCTGGCAGTGGGTGCTGAGCAAGGAAGGGGTACGCGGAGGCTATGAGCGACCCTATCCCTTTCACACGACCGGTCACGCCGCAAAAAAAGCGCATTGATAAGACAACGCCAACGATTCCGATTCCGATTCCGATTGACAGCGACTTTTCGGCAGCGGATTATGAAATAGTCAGATTAAATGATGTTGGTTAACTTTATCTTGACTGACTTGCAACGCAAAATGGTAATTGTTACTGGCTCCCGTCAAGTCGGTAAGACGACCCCCTCTAAGCCACTTTTACCTACCTTTGAACCTGGCCAATATCTGAGCTGGGACGTCAGCGATGATCGTTCGGATTCGTTGCGCCAATCTTGGCGTTCGAACGCACAACCACTTGTGTTTTATGAGATAGACAAGATGGTGTTCTGGAAAAGTTGGCTCAAGGGTGTGCTTGATGACCGTGCAAACAACCAAGTCATTTGCGTCACGGACAGCGCTCGTATGGAAACCTTTCGTTATGCTGGCGGCTCTACGACGGGTCGCTTTTTTTGCTTATCAGCTCAATCCATTCTCAGTCAAAGAATGGTGTGATGCATCAGGCACCCAAAGCGGCACGTCACTTCAAGATCGAACGCGGCGTCTTCCATGAAGACAGTTTGGTTGAAAATAAAAACGACGCTGACCGATAGCGAACGATGTGCTTGGACCAAATGGTGCGTGACGGAATTTTAGAATTTTCACGGATTCGGGCGTTTAATACCACGCGGGTCTTGGGGTCCACTGCGGTTGGAACGGTGCCATAAAACGTGTTTAGTGAACGCCCATCCCCCGTTAATTGGGTAGAGCCCTATATTTGGCCTAAACATGGGAGAAATCCAAAAAAAATCCCAGCCAACGTTCGCTGACTGGGATTTTCATTTACTGGTGGGTCGGGTGGGATTCGAACCCACGACCAACGGATTAAAAGTCCGCTGCTCTAACCAACTGAGCTACCGACCCAAGCCCGACATTATGACTTTGTTGAATTTATCTGTCAAATCGAGTGACCAACGCCTCTAAAAGACACCAAAACAACCCTAACCTTATCGACTAGGCAAAGAACTTAATCCGAGCGCGCAAAGCCTCTTGGTCAATTAATACGTCTGTCACGGCGCCATCAGGTGCGGCCGCACCAAGCAACAAGGCACTGCCTGCCACCGGCGCTAATTTGTCGAACTGAAACCGCCCTGGTTTTTGCGTGATAAAGCAGTCCTCATCAAAACACAAACGATCGCCACCGGTAGCTATCTCATCGAACTCAAGGGCTTTGGCGCCAAGCAACTGTTTGACTTCATCATCGTCATTTGTGATGTCAATCGCACGAATTTCGCTTTTAAGGGGATCAATAAAAAACGCTTTCATTCGCTGTTTATCCAGATAAATTTGTTTGTTTTGGTTGGCTTTAGAAACACGCAAAGCCAGATGTGTCGAAGTGATTACAGACATTAGCATGTTTAAACGAAAGCTTTGAATTGCCTACCATCTCATCACTTGTATTCCATAAAGCGTACGCCATGGGGTAAGCTTTCTACCAAATAACTAACGGCTAGCTAAGGAGATATCTCATGCAGAAAGAGGGTCGATTGGTCATCGCCAGTCTCAAGGACAGCGTCTCAGCCCAAGAGTGGGCGGCACGCGTTGACTTGGCTGCCTGTTACCGCTTGGTTGACTTTTATGGTCTTTCTGACATGGCCGCTAACCACATCTCGGCGCGGGTACCAGGCGAGCATGGCACATATCTCATTAACCCCTACGGCATGATGTACGAGGAAATCACCGCATCTAGCCTTCTGAAAGTCGATCACGATGGAAATATTTTAACGTCGCCTGACTTTGGTGACTTGAAATACGGCATTAACCGAGCCGGCGCTGTAATCCACAGCGCCATCCATGAAGCCCGTGATGATGTCGGTTGCGTCATCCACACCCACAGCTGGGCTTCCATGGCGGTGTCGTCACTTGAATGTGGTTTGCTACCGCTGACGCAAACCGCCATGCGCTTTTTAAAGGTTCGTTATCACGACTATCAAGGCGTGGTGCTCGACGATAACGAGAAAGAGTCACTGGTGGCTGATTTGGGCACGGCAGAGGCGCTCATTTTGCGCAATCACGGGGCCTTAATGGTCGGCAGAACCGTTGCTGAGGCGTTTAACTGGATGCACCGTTTGGAATTGGCATGCCATTCGCAGCTCGCTGCGATGGCTTGCAACTCCCCCTTTTCCAAAGTACCAGGGGATGTTCTTGAGGAAACATGGGATAACTACCAACCCGGCACTCGTCGCCCTTATGGCGTGATGGAATGGCCTGGCCTTCTCAGAAAACTTGACCGCGTAGATCCGAGCTACAAAGAGTAAGACGCTTAGTTCGACCCAAGTACGCACAGCGTGACACTGGGCGTCGGGCCTGTAATGAATGTAGGCCGCAATCTTCATGCGAGATACCACTGATCTCGACGGCGGTCTTAAGCAACACCGCGGATTGGGTTTCGATAGACGCTATGCTGTCGAAACCCTTCTGAATAACAAAATCTATAGCAACAAAACTTAAGATCGCACCGACCGAGTTGGCTATACTCTAGGTAATTACACCGTCCAAGTCGTCATCATTCAGACTATTTGACGAGATCAACTCGACAAGTTCAGCGCACAAACTTGCGCCACTACCCAAAAAAACTACCTTTTCGAACCGTTGACCAAGCCAGACCTCACACCGTTTCGAACCAACATATTTTTTTGTCCATGTCAGACACCAACGTACTCAAGCCGCTTAAGTCGGCACCGATATCCTGCCAGCGCCTGATTGAGACAGTTACAAACCACTTGAAACTTTTAACCCTGGAAGCCAAGATCCGCCTCTGGTATCACCACCAAACGGAATCCAAGGGATTTCAACCAAAAGCAAAGTTACCTATCACTACACTCTCATCCAACGTATCGGTTTTGGCCATTATGTCGTCACCCGTGTCCATGTAAGTAATGCTGGGATCCATGGACCCCAGCATTCGGCTAGACCTGTTGCTGCCAATGCTATTGATATGAACCAGACTATCATAGGTCTGCGTCCCAAACGAGCTGACATCAGCCAGCAACCAAATTTCAGCCGCCGTGTTAATCAAAGGACATGGATTCACATCCATCACACCAATCGGCCGCGCCTAAACCCTGCAAACGCCTGTAAATGCCTGCAAATGCCTGCGGCATATTCAGCGTGGCTTAACGTGTGATTTATTGGCTGTATTGCTTTTTAAACGGGGCTGATGAAGCATGGCTATGCGGGTGACACGGGCTTGTTGACGACTTATTTAAAGTGGGCATGTCGCTAGGCTAGGCGGATCAGCTAGACAATAGCGATGGCTTCAACCAACTGATAGCCTTCGTTACGGATTGCCTTAATGGCAGGCTTGATACATCCAGCTTTTAGCAGTTTTTTTCTGAGTCTTGCCATGTGCACTTCAAGAGTGGCCTTGCCTTTGGCATCAACTTCTTGATCCAGGAGCTCAATCAACCGAAAGTACTCGATGCGAAAACTAGGCGCCAAACACAAGCACTGCAGAATAATCGTTTCGGCTGAACCCAGTGACACGCGCTCGGTGCCCACAACCTCGCGTGACTGCAAATTAAATTGAATCCTCGATCCCGCGGCTAATCCCACAGTCCTTCGCCGGCGCCAACTATTAATGGCGGCAACCAACTCTTCGCCTGATGAAGGCTTGGTGATGTAAATATCAGCCCCGCTTTCATAGCCTGCGATGCGATCGGCGCTCGTATTTCTCGCTGTCATCATAATGATATGCAGGTGCGGAAAAACAGCTCGCAGCCGCTTGGCAATACTCAAGCCGTCTTCGTCGGGCAAATTCAAATCCAAAACAACCACATCAAAGCTGTGCCGCGCCATTAGCTCAGTAAGGCCTGCTGCGTCTGCCGTACCTCGGGCAATATGCCCATGCTGCGATAAGTGGCGAGTCAAAATTGCTCGCAAATTGTCGTGATCCTCAACAATCAGGATTTCGAGGCCTGCATCCATAGTTCAAACCTTATTTGATTATCAATGAATTGATACCGCAGGTCAGCACTTATTTTAAGGGCGAAAGATCGCGCCACAAACAAACCCAGTCCCGATCCAGTGATATTTCTGGCTCGTGGCGCTCTGTAGTACTTATCGAACATCTTGCTTGTGTCTGGTGGGCCAGCAAGCCCTACGGTGTTAATGACCGTAAAGTTGATACCACTGCGACCATCCCGCGTTTCTGCTTTTGCCAAGAAATCAATTTTTGAAACCGACGGCGAGTATTTGAATGCGTTATCAATCAAATTTGTCAGCACAATTTGGAACAAAGAAGGGTCTGTGGTGATCAATGCCAGCGCCACTGAGTCGACATCAATATTGACTCTATTTTTGTAAAAAGTCTTGAAAGCGGCCTCGGTCAAACGAATAACCGTAACCGTCTCTAAGCGCAGTTCTTCACGACCTTGATCAGCCCGATCGGCTTGCACACAGCGCTCAATAATTTGATCGATTTCTTCGATTCCATGCTTCACATGATCACTTAACTGACCGTCAGGCATCGGGGTTTTGGCGGCATACGCCATCACCGTTAAAGGCGTACGGATTTCGTGGGTCAGCATCGCAAAAAACTCTTCTTGCTCTTGGCGCTTACTTTTTTCAAAGCTCGCCGATTGCTCGGCATCAAGCAAAGCACGCTGACGACTTTGTTCTAACAACCGCCCCCGTAAAAAAACGATACCGGCCAATGCGCCCAACGAAAAAAAACTCTGAACAATGCTCCTTCCCAAGGACGATGCGGTGGGTTCCATCAACCCAAACGAAGGAAAGATGAGCAAACCATAAGACCATGACAAGAGAAGGTAATAGATCAACAACCAGTACTTGGATATTAAGGGTGGTTGATCTTTGAATTCAGCGGGTTGTTTCACACCCACCAATAAAATAATACAAATCCAAACCAATCCTAACAACGCCAGTAGCGCATTCAGAGCCAACGCCTGAGTTGGAAAGCCCCCAAAAAAAAGCACCAATCCAAGCACCACGTAATACTGAGGCAATAGCAAAAGCTGAAACATCCAACGCGCGGGTTTGTATTCCGACAACAATTGGCGATGGAGCAACATATAGGTCGCAGGCATCAACATGATTAGAATAGAATAGGCAACATTGCTAAACCCCACCGGCAATTCGCCGGCAAAAAAGATACGGTAATACCCCATGTAATTGGTCGAAAAGAAAAATGTCACGACCATAGCCAGTAAAAAGGCGCCCACAACGCGGTCGGGACGCATAAAGAAAAGCAGCCCTCCCCAAAAAATGAAAAACAATAGCAACGCCACGTCGATGCTGTTGATCATTTCCAACCGGCGCTCAAGCCCAGCCGCCACGTCGAAGGGGTAAACATCCACACCGACCAACGCGGTGCTAGTTGACGCCAAACGCAACCAAAGATCTCTGGGCTCAGTCCCCTTGGGAATCACAAACCCATGATTAAACGATCGAAATTCATCTAACAACCAAGGGTGACGATCGCCCGTGAGACGTTCAGGGCGATTAAGCTCAAGTGGGTCAAATAGGCGAATGTCGTCTAGATATATGGGCCGCACTCGCAACACCAGTTCATCTGGCCTTGGCGTAAATTGACCAATGGAAAACCCACCACTTTGCCTGGATAATCCCACAATTAGTACCGGATCAATCCGAATCTTGAGCCAAAAAGCACCGCTGGTGTAACCCTTGGCTAATATGCCGGTGTACGGTGTGAAAGTTTTGTTTTGAACCTGCGCGAATGTCAACTCACCAGTGGGGTCAGCGTAGTAGGCTTGGAACTGAATCAGATTGGGTGTGGCAGCAGCAGTGTCTGTTCCCAGACCCAATAAAAGGCCAAACAGGCAAATAATCAAACTGCGTAGTCTATGCAGATCCCAAGAACCGAGACGACCCAGACTCATGGTGCTGGTGTTGTCTTAACGTGCTCTGGAGATGCGCACTTCGGCTCCCCTGCGTTTGACTTCTAACCCTTCCGACGGCAGGATCTTCAGGCCTTCTAGACCTTTGATATAGCTTGACCCCTGCATTTGCATGACACGGATCTTGTTACGCATAACCACTGGGTTATGAACGGGCATACCGAACATCCAAACTTCATCAAGAATTCGAGCGGAATTGAATTCGCTGGTATTCGTCGCCACGGGGCCCAGGCAAAGCATGTGACCTTCGCGTCCAAAGACAGGTAAGCTGTCCAGACCAACATCCATTTCAAGCACAATGCCACCCTCATAGCGCCAACCAGTGCTTAAATCCCACCAAGCATCGCCCGCCGGTAAATAAAGTTGCGTCAGTCGACCCGGCTTGGTCAGTGGGGCCACTAATAAGGCAGGTCCCAACATGTATTGGGAATCCCACAGATGGGCCTCTTGATCATTGGCAAAGCACATGGCCATAGAACGTTGCACCGGCAAACCGGTACGCCCAGCGTCTTCGACTGCACCCAAAATGTAGGGCACCAAACGATAACGCCACTGCATCCACTGCGCAAGACACTCGCGCGAAGCGTCGTCCCACCGGGGTGACTCAAGCTCAGCCAAGTTTTCAAATTGCACGTTGCCAGAAAACACCGCCATGGCCAGCCAGCGCAGGTACAAATCTGTATCAAGATTTTGAGGATCCCCCGCTTCGCTACCAACCGCATTCATCTGTAGCGGCACGCCGCTCGCCCCCACCGACAGTGCCGCTGCAATTGTCTGGCGCAAACCGTCCCAAGTTGGCGCAACCGACGCGGGAGCTTGCCATGGATAGCGTTGCGCAGCCGAGGTTAAATCGCTGGTAATCACAACCCCTTCTGGGGGCACTTTGTGGCCAGCGCAGGCTTCGTAAAGCGACTGACGAACCAACATGGGATACAACGCCTGCAAGCGTGAACCCGTCTCACCGCCACGCGATGTCACATCTGCTGGCATTTCAAATGGCACGTCGCAACGAACCGCACTGATGCCGTCTTCAGCCAACTGTCGGTGTCTCTCAACCCACTGCTGGTAAATGTCTTTATGGGTTAGATCAAGCAACCCGAAGTCTTTTCCACTGGTTGTTTCATTGCCTTTGAACACACAGGCATCGCCATTTTCGTGTGCTAGCAACCAACCCCGATCCTCAAGCTCTTCAAACGTGTTAGTGCCTGTTTCGATGGCTGGTAACGTCGTCAAACACACCTGAATCGACCTTTTGGCGAACAATTCAAATACTTGCTTGGGATCCGGGAAACGACTGCTGTCCCACTCGACGGCCAGCTTTGCGTCTTGGAATCGCCACGCCATTGGCGCTCGAAGCATAACGGTGTCAAGACACACGCCACGTGCACGAACCTGCTCAACCTTCTCAAGCAATTCTGTCAGCGTGCAATTGGGGGGCTGCTTGAGCCACGCACCCAACGCCCAAAGCGAGGGCTGACCCGCACGCCCGGTTAGGGCGGTGTACTGATTGAGCATCTCAGTGGGGTCGCCTGCTAATAAAAACAGGTCCAATACATGCGCTTGAGCATGTATTTCATAAGTGGCCGAATCCGAGTGCGCCACGTCGTGGTCAACACGCCCCATGGTGTTGACGTAAATACCCCATCCCGATGGGCTCCAGGCGAAAGGCAACGCTCGGTGCTCAGGATCGTCAGAAACGACGTACTCTCCCCGCCGGTTCAAATCTGTCAGTGTCTGACCCAAACCATAAATGGATTCATTGGCTTTCAAAGGAAATCCAAACGACCAATGCTCCTCTTCGTTACCGATGCCGTCTTCCGTCAACGCGAGCAGCACTTGCTCACCACGCACAATCGATAAACCAAATGGCGCTTGACCCACGATTAAGGCGGTGTCGGCTTGTGCCAGTCGCCAGCCAGTATTGTCTGGCAGTGCCTCTGTTTCCATCTCAAAAATAGCTTCTGGTCGCGCCACTAAGAGATCCGCATGCAACTTGGCGCGTCCCATCGCAGGCGAGTCTGTCGCTAAGGTCGCCTCAGCACCGAACCGGATGCGATACATGCCAGGCGCATGGGGCTCAATCGCGAGCCTTGTGCCTGAGCCAGCATCAAAAATCACTTTTGAGGGAGAGATCTGAATAAGTTTTAGTGATTCAAGATTCATGTAGGTTACGCAATGTTGACCAGCCAAACCCCTATTTTGACGGATTTAATCGTTTTTATAAACTCCAAAGGCAAATTAAATCGGATTTAACCCCTTGGCGGATGCTAAATTTCCTTGATAATAGGGGCTAAATACCCGGCAATAAGTGATTTAAGAGCGATTTTTGCAATGCCAGCGGAACACCCTCAACGGCGTCTGCAACCAACTCTGCCCCCAAAACGGACCATGTTAAGCCCCTTGATGCGCCCGCTGTTTGCATCCAAAGGCCTTCGCAGCCAGCACTTGAAAGTGGCCCGAGCGCAGGCAAACGGCCAGGCAAGACGGCCCGAAACCCAGCCCAGCCTGGCAGGTTATCAGTTGGCAGTCGATCAACCAGCGACGGCGTATTCAGTAACTCTGCGGCCCGCTGGATGTTAATGTGACGGCCCGCTGGCGTGCACTGCGTTTGACTGAGCTCACGCACATAAGTCCCACCAGACACGCACCAACCATCCACGGCCGGTAAAACGTAACCATCGCCGCCAACAATACAAGCCGGTCCACCCGCAATCGCCTGAGCCGGCAAGCAAGTCACCTCCCCGGCCAGTTGATGCAAGCCTGTCAACCGAAACTTAGTACTGCCGTCGTCAATCGGCCACAAAGCCGACCGCTGCAGCAATGCGTTGGTATCAGCAGCATTGGCCATGATCACCATCGGGGCTTGTGCCAAGACCTGTCCCGAATCACCCCTGACTTGCCAGTTGCCGGCCTGGCAACGCAAACGACTGGCATGGCCTGAAATCACCTTGACACCGGGCATTTGCGCCAAGACCTCAAGCAATCGCGCCACTTGTATCAACCAGCCACCGGGCATCCATAGTCCGCCCCGTGGCAGGGCCATGCCCGCAGCCTCACTGGCGCCTTGTGCATCAACCCAGCGAGCCCATTGTGGCATGGCAAACGCTTCGCTGACGGCCTGTAAATCAACCCAACGCTTTTGCGTTTCTGGCCGTTGCAATTGCAACGCACCACATCGATGACCAATGACAGTTGGTAACGCCGCCCAAAACCGGTCGGCCGCAAGCGCACCAGCCCGTGACAACTGCGATCGCTCGTTATCGTCACTAGACACCACCGGTGTCAGCGCCGCAGCCAAGTGCGCCGCATGACGACTGTTGGCACCGGGTGGGTGAGGGTCTAAGACCTCGACTGCCCAACCACGCGCCCCCAACACAGCCGCCATTGTCAAACCACTGATACCAGCGCCAATCACCACTGCGCGGCGGTTTGGTGCCGCCGCTTGATCGCCTGCTTTTTGTTGCGCTTGCGTCCATGCCAGCAAAGGATCGACAACCGCTTTCGTTGTTCGCTGTGATGTTTGTTCAAAAGTCTGCTCAACAGCACAAACCGAAATCGGCTTAACAACATCATCCGACACCGACAGCCACTGGGTTGATGGGTGTGCCAGGTGAAACAATTGCGCAACCGAAGGGCTGGCGTGTTGTGCATCGACCATGACCCAGTCAGCGCACAGCATCAATTCATTGACCATCAGATTGGGGTCACCCAAACCGATGGTCAGGCTCACAGATTTCAATCCTTGCTTAGACCAACAGCGATGAATGCCAGACAACGGGGGTGGCCAGTGCGTGGGGGCAAACGTTAAATCACTTGAGGCAAGTATGGGATAGCGCTCGGGCCATTGTTCGGGCGCCCCCACCCAGACCCAATGCAGCGCGGCCAGGCCCGGCGTCTTGACCCACTGCGCCAAGACTTGAGTCATGCGCTCAAGACTGTTCCTCGCGTCCTGCGCGAGGTCGAGACATACCAAAGGTCTATTGGCTCGAGCGTGCGCCACAAGCCATCCTTGCGCCAAGTCATCCTGTAACCACAAACCGAACTGTGACCCTGAACCGCTTTGCATGAAACTTTCCTGTCTTTTGTGTTTTTTCTGACTCTTTGTTACTTTTAAGTGATCTGCGTTGTTTTCTTTAACAAGTCTGTCATCACGCGAGCGCAACATATCTATAAGCTAGCACTGTGGTTACGCTTCATTCAAACCATCACCCGCATTTTTTGAACAAACTTAAAAGCGACTATGTTTCCATTATCCGACTATCTTGATGCGGCCGTGCGTGCGGCTCACGCGGGTGCAGCCATTTTGCAGCAACA
This sequence comes from uncultured Burkholderiaceae bacterium, assembly GCA_963926245.1. Lineage (GTDB taxonomy): Bacteria > Pseudomonadota > Gammaproteobacteria > Burkholderiales > Burkholderiaceae_B > Algicoccus. The sequence goes on from CAWUWI010000004.1 coordinate 87,047, forward strand.
CCGCACCTCACCCAATGACTTGGTGATTGATCACAAGGGTCGCAATGACTTGGTTTCACAGGCCGACCGAGAGTCAGAAGATGTGGTAATTGACATACTGCGTCAAGCCACGCCAAACATCGGTATCATCGGTGAAGAATCCGGCGGCGCTCGAGGTGCTGAACTGACGTGGTACATCGACCCGCTTGATGGCACAACGAATTACTTACATGGCGTTGAGCACTACGCTGTATCAATTGGTTTGGTGGCGCATGCTGGGGCGTCTGACGCCATGGGTAACCCTTTGGCGGTTGACACACCCATATTGGGTGTCATTTACGACCCCAACCGCGAAGAAATGTTCACCGGCATGCACGGCGTGGGTACCTGGTGCAACGGTCACCGCATTCAAGCGGCTCGGATCGAAAGCCTTGCTGAAGCCTTAATCGCCATCGGCATCCCCATGCGCGACTTCTCCTACATAGACCCTTATTTTGTGGCTTTAAAAGAAGTGCTCTTGCACAGCCGCGGTGTGCGAAGACAAGGTTCGGCCGCACTAGATCTCGCCTGGGTGGCCTGTGGCCGCGTGAACGCTTACTGGGAACAAGGCATACAGCCCTGGGATGTTGCCGCAGGCACCGTCATCGCCCGAGAAGCTGGTGCTTGGGTTAACGACCCCTACGATCCTGAAGCCAGCTGGCCGGAAAGTGGTCGAGTTTTGGCAATCCCGCCAGCGCTCAAAGACCAGTTCCTAGGCTTGATACAGCCGGCTATGATGCCCGTGTTTAAAAGCTGATTTTTGTTAGCAGCGAGTTTGGCTGCAGCCATTAAACACATTAATTCGCCGATTCCTTGAGCAAACGCCTTAGGGTTTTACCAACGGTGTTTTTCGGAAGGCTGTCGACAAAGACCACTGTTTTGGGGCGCTTATATCCCGTCAATTGATCGCGCGCCCAGGCTTTTAGTTCTTGCTCCGACAAACCATTGCCCACTTCTTGATCGACCACCACAAAGAGTCGTATCGCATGCCCCGTCACGTCATCAGCCACGCCCACAGCAGCACAATCTAGTACAGCAGGATGAGCCGCAAACACTTGGTCGATCTCAGCGGGATAGACATTAAACCCAGACACCACGATCATGTCCTTTTTGCGGTCTACGATTTTGATAAACCCTTGCGCATCGCGAAACCCCAAATCACCGGTTAACAAAAAACCATCGTGCGTCATAGCGGCGGCGGTCGCAGCCGGTGCTCGCCAATAACCTTGCATGACTTGCGGCCCTTTGACCGCGATTTCACCGACCTCGCCATCGGGCAACGGTTGCTGCGCATCATCGACAATTAAAACCGTTGTTTGCGGTAACGGCAATCCCACCGTCGCTGAAAAAACAGTGCAATCGGTAGGATTGGCACAAATCACGGGCGATGTCTCTGACATGCCATAACCCTCAACGATGGTTTTACCTGTTAATGCTTGCCACTGTTGCGCCACCGTGGGATGAACCGCCATGCCACCACCCAACGCAATCCGTAAACTTGAGAAATCGACTTGCTTAAAGGCGCTTTGGCGCAGCAGCGCGGCAAATAACGTGTTGACCGCAGGGAAAACGTGCGGCGACTCTTTTTTCCAGAGATCAATGAGTGCCAACAAGTCACGGGGATTAATGACCAAGACCACCCTCATGCCAGCGTGCAAGGCATACAACGCACAAACTGTCATGGCAAAGACGTGGTAAAGCGGCAAAGCCGTCAACATGGTGAGAGGATTGGGCATCACATCACGCAAAACGGGATCAGCGATGTCCTCGACTTGCAAGATGTTGGCCACCACGTTTCGATGCGTCAACATGGCGCCACGTGGATCACCCGTGGTGCCACCGGTGTATTGCAAAATGGCCACATCCTCGGGCAACAGCGCAGGGGGCTCAAAAGAAGCTCGACGGCCTTGAGACAAAGCGCTTTCAAATGAGACCGCGTTTGAGAGGCGCCAGGCAGGCACGCGTTTTTTGATGTGCTTGGCAACACAGTTGATCAACCAGCGCTTGGGTATCGGTTGCAGCGCTCCGGGCGAGACCACCACGACTTGTTTGGGTTGACAGGCTGGGTTCACTTTTTCCAGCACGTGCGCAAAAGACTCAAACACCACGATCACATCCGCTTCGCAGTCCTTGAGTTGGCCCTCAAGCTCACGCGGCGTGTAAAGGGGATTGACGTTGACCACCAAATAGCCTGAGCGCAAGGTGCCCACCAAACAAACCAGGCTCGCCGCGACGTTCGGCAGCATGATGGCCACGCGTGATTGGGGTGCCAGTTCGAGTGATTGTAGCCACGCGGCCCAATCTCGCGACAGTTGGTCTAGCTCGCGGTAAGTCATTTCGCGACCCATGCTCACACACGCCACTCGGTCAGCGTGCGAAGTCAAGGCTTGATTGAGCAGATCCGCTAAGGATGAATAGTCATCAATTGATCTCACCATTGGCTCCTATTTTTGTGATGTCGCACTGTTTTGTCGCGGTTTTGCCCTGATAATAAAGGTCATTTGCTGATCGGCGGGAAATTCCATGAAACTACTAGAACCATTTCTTGACTGGCAAGATGACATCAAAACGTGGCGACGCGATATTCACGCGCACCCAGAGCTCTCTTACGAAGAAATCCGAACCGCTGACCGCGTCGCAGAACGGCTCACCGAATGGGGTATCCCCATGCATCGCGGTCTTGGCGGCACAGGCTTGGTAGGAATTATTGAAGGCAGCCAACCTGGCATGGGTGCGATCGGGCTACGGGCCGACATGGACGCCCTGCCAATGCAAGAACACAATACCTTTGCCCACGCGAGCCGACATCCAGGCAAAATGCACGGCTGCGGCCATGATGGTCACACGGCTATGTTGCTCAATGCGGCGCATTACCTGTCTCAGCACCGCGAGTTTATGGGCACTGTCTACGTGATTTTTCAGCCCGCCGAAGAGGGTGCGGCAGGTGCCAAGCGGATGATTGAAGAAGGCCTATTTGAAAAATTTCCAATGCAAGCTGTGTTCGGCATGCACAATTGGCCAGGCCTGCCCTTCGGTCACTTTGGTGTCACGCCAGGTCCTATCATGGCGTCTAGCAACGAATTCGTGATCGAAATTGAGGGTAAAGGTGCACACGCCGGCATGCCACACTTGGGGCACGACCCCATCATGGCCGCGGTCAACACGGCCCAAGCGTTGCAAACCATCATCAGCCGTAACCGACACCCGCTTGAAGGTGGCGTGGTGAGCGTGACGCAAATACACGCTGGCAGCGCCATGAACGTGATTCCGGGACTTGCCACACTCAAAGGCACTGTTCGTACATTTACCAACCAAACGCTCGACATGATCGAGCAGCGCATGGCGAATATCGTCACACACACCGCTCAAGCCATGGGTTGTGAAGGCCGACTGGCATTCAAACGAAACTACCCCGCTACCATTAACAGCGGAAAAGAGACCGCATTTTGTGTCGAGGTAATGACCAGCATTGTTGGTCAAACCCAAGTGGATGCCAACGTGGTGCCAACCATGGGCGCCGAGGATTTTGCCTTTATGCTTGAACGGGTACCCGGCTGCTACGTCTGGATTGGCAATGGCATGGGTGAACACCGCGACGCTGGTCACGGCTTAGGACCTTGCATGCTGCACAATGGTTCTTACGACTTTAACGATGATCTATTGCCGTTGGGCGCGACCTACTGGGTGCGCATCGTCGAACAGTGGTTTTCCCAAAATAAATAAGGCATCGAACCGACGACCAAACAATGGGCTTTTGACAAAAGCACTAACTGACATCAGCGGATTTTTTTATGGCAGAAGCCTCTAGCATCACACCCGACACCAATACAAAAACCTTTCGGCGCTTAGACCCAGAGGACGCTCAACTGGCTCTGGCTCGCGTGCAAGAACAGCTGCGCCGACATGCTTTGGTCGAGCACATTGTCAATCGACAACAACAAAACGATGACCGCGCACCACTGGTTGAAGGTCTGTTACACCGCCAGCACGAAAATGAACTGCGAGCGCTCGTTAACGAACTACATCCTGCTGACATCGCCTTCATCTTGGAGTCGCTGCCCAAAACTGATCGGCAACTCATTTGGCAATTGGTGCGAGCCGAATTTGATGCGGAAGTGCTGCTCGAAGTCGCAGATTGGGTGCGCCAATCGCTGATCGAAACCATGGACCGCGAGGACTTACTCGCCGCTACTGAAAACATGGAGGCCGACGAGATCGCTGACTTGGTGGCGAATTTGCCTCCAGACGTAGTGGCCGAGGTCCAAAAAGGTCTTACGGTCAAAGAGCGTGCCCAACTGATCGAAGCCATGGGCTACCCCGAGGATAGTGTGGGTGGCATCATGGATTTTGAGATGGTTCGGGTCCGCGATGACGTTACCTTAGAGGTGGTGCTGCGCTACTTAAGACGACTGCCCGAGCTCCCAGACCATACTGACCAGATATTCGTGGTGGACCGTACCGACCGCTTGTTGGGCGTTTTGTCGCTGTCAGCGCTGCTGGTCAACGATCCCGAAGTCATCGTGCATGATGTCATGAGCACCGACTACCTGACGCTAAATCCTCTTGATCAAGACGCTGAGGCCGCAGGCGCCTTCGAACGATACGACTTGGTTTCATCGCCTGTGATTGATGACCGTGGGCGCTTAATTGGCCGTGTCACGATCGGTGACGTCGTTGACGTGATTAGAGAGGATTCCGACGAGCAAGCACTCTCACGAGCGGGCATGCAAGAAGAAGATATCTTCGGTCCAGTCACCATGGCCATCAGAAACAGAGCGCCATGGCTGATGCTTAACCTCTGCACAGCAGGCATCGCCGCCTTTGTAGCGTCTCGGTTTGAGTCCACGGTTAGCCACATCGTGGTGCTGGCTTTCTTGATGTCGATTGTGGCTGGGCTCGGCGGCAACTCTGGCAATCAGACCATGACGATGATTATTCGAGCTTTAGCGGTCGGTCGAGTGACCGCACAGAACGCCTGGCAACTGATCAAGCGCGAATTATTGGTAACGCTTTCGGTATCCCTTTTGGGCAGCGCCGCTGCTGGCGGCTTCGCGTGGTGGATTTCCAACTCTATCCCCATCGCCTTGGTCATGGTCGTGGCGATGGTTTGTAATATGTTGGTAGGCGCCATGGTCGGTGTGCTCGTGCCCATGGTGCGCTCCCGATTTGGCAAAGACCCTGCACTCGGCTCTTCAGTTTTACTGACGTTTGCCACCGACTCGCTTGGATTTTTTATCTTTTTGGGTTTAGCGACCCTGTTCTTGGTCTGATACGGGCGCTTGCGTCTCAATGGATTCATTGAGCCAAGCGACCAGCAAGGTGTAAGTCACAGCCAGAACCACAGGCCCGATGAAAATACCAATAAACCCGAACGTCAATAAACCGCCAATCACGCCAATGAGTATCAGCATCAACGGCAGGTCAGCGCCCCGACGGATCAACCAAGGCCTTATAAAGTTATCCATGGTGATCACAACCATGCTCCAAACGGCCAAGAAAATGGCCCAGCCGGTGGACTCCCCCTGCCAAAACAGCCAAATGACAGCGGGCACAAGAACGGGCGAAGGCCCAACCTGAGCAATGCAAAGCACTAACATCACGCCACCCAACAGCACGGCGTATGGGATGCCTGCAAGCGCGAGTCCAACGGTGCCAAAGAGCGTCTGCAATAGCGCTGTCACACCAACGCCCAAAGCGACACTTCGAATCGCTTGGGCTGTCAATAAAATCGCCGACTCACCGCGTTCACCGCCCAAACGTCGACCAAACTGACGCGTAAAGACCGCTGCTTTTTCACCTTGAAGATAGATCACCGCTGATATCAAGGTCATCAACACAAACTGCAAGATCAGACCGCCCACGCCTGACAAAGAACCAAACAACCACTTCCCGGCCTGGCTTAAATGCGGCAGCGCGTACTGCTTTAACAAGTCCTCGGTGCCACTGACCGCGATACCATTCCAAAATTGAGTCAAGGGCGTACCCACGAGTGCGATGTCATTGAGCCAAGCTGGCGCAAGCGGCAAAGACCCGGCAGCTATTACCTTGCCCATCTGCACCAAAGCGTCGCTGTGCTGGACTGTTGTCGAAATTAAAAGGACCAGTGGCAAAATCAACAAAAACAAGATGCCCAATGTCATCACCAACGCCGCCAAGGCGCGCCGTCCACCGAAGATTTTTTGTAGGCTAATAAGCAAAGGCCAAGTCGCCACGACAATTAGCACTGACCAAACGCCCGCGGCCATAAATGGCAGTAAAACCCAGGCCGAAAGAAAGGCAAGTGCAGCAACCACAGCGATAGAAAGTACGTAACGCATCACGTCAGGATTCTTATTGGATTGCATTTCACTTCCCTTGTTGGCAGGCACTGCAACGAACAATATCGTTTCAAATATGGTGATAACGTAACATGGCACAAAGACTGTTATCGGACTGTCACGGCCCGTATATAAACGATGGCCTAAAGCGCATTTTCACTCACTCGCCCGCTTCAAGACATGTCGAACACTTCAAGCCCTTCAGGTTTTCAGAAAAAAACCCACGCTGATTTGATAGACACCTATGACGAATAGCTCGAAATGGATCTCGAAATAGAGCTCGACGATGATCGGCTTGATGAACTGCTTTAAGCCGTGCCAGCGCAAGACGCAGGAAACGATCGTGGCATGGATTGTTTCCCATACACGGGCAGATGATCATTGGCGACCGATACACCTCTTAACCATCTTGCCCGCTAAATGGTCAGGCTGTGACAAAAAGTCGATCAAAACGCTGCGGTGGTCTTAAAAAGCAGTCCCTGAACGTGTACATTCACACAAAAGAAATCACTTTTGGAGATATCACGATGCAGTCGGTCAACACCATCGCAGGCCTTCCTGCAGATCACAGTTACGTCAAAGGTCTTAATAAGACCGAAGCCAACCATGTCGCGTTTTCGCCGATTTCGTTTCTAGAACGTAGCGCTCTGGTGTTTCCCAAAAAGACAGCCATCATCCACGGTGCGCTGCGACAAAACTGGTTGGAAACACTGACGAGATCACGCCAGCTTGCCCACGGTTTGCAAGCACTTGGCATAAAAACTGGCGACACGGTGGCTGTCATGCTGCCAAATACACCGCCCATGGTCGAGGCCCACTTCGGGGTGCCGATGTCTGGCGCCATACTGAACTGCTTGAACACCCGCCTTGATGCAGCCAGTATTGCTTTCATGCTCAATCATGGTGAAGCAAAACTCGTGATTTTTGACAGTGAATTCGCGCCAGCGATGAAAGAGGCACTGGTCATTCTTAAAAGCGATCATGGCCGCGAGCCGATGGTTTTTGAAGCCCTCGACGAACCATTTGTCGCGCCCGACCAGACCATTACCCAACGCACCTATGAAGCGCTTGTGGCCAGTGGTGACCCCTGTTTTGAGGTGGTGTTGCCCGCAGATGAATGGCAATCGATTTGCCTGAACTATACCTCGGGCACCACAGGTGATCCCAAAGGCGTGGTTTACAGTCACCGTGGCGCCGCCATGAACGCGATCTCAAACATCCTTGAGTGGGATATGCCCAAGCACCCCATCTACCTTTGGACGCTACCCTTGTTTCACTGCAACGGTTGGTGCTTCCCTTGGACAGTCGCAGCACGCGCTGGGGTCAATGTCTGTCTTCGTAAGATTGATGCGAAAACTATTTTTGACTTAATCCGTGAACACGGGGTTACACATTATTGTGCTGCGCCCATCGTCCACGGCTTATTGGTCAATGCACCTGATGCCATGAAAACCAATCTGCCCCCAGGCGTAAAAGCGATGGTCGCAGGTGCCGCGCCGCCAGCGGCCATGATTGAAGGCATGGAAACCATGGGGTTTGAATTAACCCATGTTTATGGTTTGACCGAGGTTTATGGTCCTGCAGCGGTTTGCGTCAAACATGAAGACTGGGACACGCTCGACATTTCCGAGCGCGCTCGCTTGAACTCTCGTCAAGGCGTGCGTTACCACCTGCAAGCTGACGTCAAAGTACTTGACCCAGAAACCATGGCTCCCGTGCCTTGGGACGGTGAGACCATGGGCGAGATCATGTTCCGCGGCAACATCACCATGAAGGGTTATTTAAAGAACCCTAAGGCCACAGAGGCAGCTTTTTTGGGAGGATGGTTTCACTCGGGAGACCTAGCCGTGCAGTTCCCAGACGGTTACGTCAAAATCAAAGACCGCAGCAAAGACATCATCATTTCTGGTGGTGAAAACATTTCATCGATCGAAGTCGAAGACGTACTCTACCGCCATCCTGCTGTTCTCGCGGCTGCCGTTGTTGCCAAGCCAGACACAAAGTGGGGCGAAACACCTTGTGCTTTCTTGGAGCTCAAGCCAGGGGTCAATGTGACGCCAGAAGAAATCATCACTTTTTGCAAATTACACATGGCCCACTTTAAAGTACCAAAGAACGTGATTTTCGGCGAAGTCCCCAAAACGTCTACTGGCAAGATTCAGAAGTTTGAACTCAGAAAACAAGCGAGTGCGACTTAAGTCGCAACGATATCCACGACCATCACACCAAGGGGCGAGTAAATATCATGGACGACCTACTGACCCACTCAGTACCCCAAGCCGGTTTGCTCAAACTGACTTTGAACCGGCCGTTGGCGTTTAATGCCTTGTCTGAGTCGCTACTCGCAGCGCTTAAAGAACGCCTAGAACTGATCGCCCGGGACCGTGACACCCAGGTTGTGATTTTGGCCGCGCAAGGCAAAGCGTATTGCGCTGGACACGATCTCAAAGAGATGCGTGCCCAGCCCAGTCTGAACTACTACCAAACACTCTTTGCGCAGTGCAGTGAGGTCATGCTGGCGGTGCAGCGTTTACCTCAACCCGTGATTGCACAAGTTCAAGGCGTAGCGACGGCCGCGGGTTGTCAGCTGGTTGCCATGTGCGATTTGGCGATAGCCGCTGATGAAGCGCGGTTTGCGGTTTCAGGTGTCAACTTGGGGCTTTTTTGTGCCACACCCTCCGTGGCTTTAAGTCGAAATATTTCGCGCAAACAAGCCATGTACATGCTGCTAACGGGTGAGTTCATCAGTGCACAGCAAGCCCAAGACTGGGGCTTAATCAACGAAGTGGTGCCAGGCGACCAGCTCGATGCCGCCACCCTCTCACTGGCTCAAAAAATACTGGCCAAACCATCACCCGCTTTGCGGCTGGGTAAAAAATTGTTTTACCAACAAATCGAAGCCAACCTTTCGCAAGCCTACGAATTAGCAGCACAAACCATGGCCTGCAATATGATGGACGAATCAGCGCTTGAAGGTGTTCAGGCGTTTATAGACAAACGCCCACCGAACTGGCGCTAAAAAGCTGCCACATAGACATAAAACGCTCGTGAGGATCACATGGCTGTTGATTACCAAGCACCGACCAAAGACATGGCTTTTTTGATAAAGCACGTCATCGATTTACCCACCATCATTGCATTGCCTAATTACGCCGAATGTTCAGAGGACGTGATTGACGCCATCTTGGACGAGGCAGGTAAGTTTGCCAACGGCGTGATTTCGCCCTTGAATACGGTTTCTGACAACACGCCCCCAGCACTGAATAACAATCACAGTGTGACGACGTCACCAGGCTTTGCAGCAGCTTACTCTCAATATGTTGAAGCAGGCTGGAATAGCCTATCGGGCAGCCCCGAATTCGAAGGCCAAGGCCTACCTGAGCTTCTGGCCACTGCCACCAACGAAATGTGGCACAGCGCCAGCATGTCGTTTGCGCTTTGTCCGATGCTAACAGCCGGTGCCATTCACGCCATCGAGCATCACGGCAACGAACATCAAAAGACCACTTTTTTACCCAAGCTGGTGTCAGGCGAATGGGCCGGCACCATGAACTTGACTGAACCCCAAGCGGGCTCTGATCTGGCCGCCGTCACCACCAAAGCACAACCTGACGGCGAGCACTACCGGCTAACTGGCGTAAAGATCTACATCACCTATGGCGAACACGATTTAACTGAAAACATCATCCATTTGGTATTGGCACGCTTGCCTGATGCGCCACAGGGCGTCAAGGGCATATCGCTCTTTATCGTGCCCAAATACCTTGTCAATGTTAATGGTAGCCCAGGTGCACGCAATGACGTCAAGTGCCTATCGCTTGAACACAAGCTCGGGATTCATGGCAGCCCGACTGCCGTGATGAGCTATGGCGAGAAAGAAGGTGCGATTGGCTATTTGGTTGGACAACCCAACGAAGGCTTGTCGTATATGTTCACCATGATGAATCATGCCCGTCTGAATGTTGGTTTACAAGGTGTGGCTGTGGCTGAACGCGCGCTTCAACAGGCCGTTTGGTATGCCTATGATCGTGTTCAAGGCAAAACCTTAATCGCGTCCGAACAAACTCCCAGCCCCATTGCTTTTCACCCGGACGTGCGACGCTTGTTGGCTAGCATGCAATGCCGCACACAAGCCATGCGGGCTTTGGCATATGAGGCGGCCGCACAACTTGATATCGCCACCCACCACGCTAACCCTGTGGTAGCGGGGCACGCGCAGGCAAGGGTCGATCTACTGATTCCCGTGGTGAAAGGCTGGTCTACTGAGCAATCGATCGACATTGCTTCCATGGGCATTCAAATTCACGGTGGAATGGGCTACGTCGAAGAAACGGGCGCTGCCCAGCATCTGCGCGATGCGCGAATCACTACCATTTACGAAGGCACCACCGCCATCCAGGCCAACGATTTTCTGGGGCGCAAAATTTTGCGTGATGGCGGACAAGCCATTGGCTTGTTAATCGACGACATCAACAAAACCGGCCACACCCTGATGAGGCATGACGATGCTGACTTACAGCGCTTGGGGCAACAACTCAATGAAGGCGCACGCACGCTGCGCAAAGTTGTTGACTGGGCGTTGGGTCAGGACAGAAGCGAACTCGCGGGTACCTATTTCGGCTCAGTACCGCTTCTGATGCTAGCCGGTGATGTTTTGGGTGGCTGGATGCTCGGGCGAAGTGTGTTGGCCTGCGAATCGGCGACAAACACAATTGGTGCTGACTTCGCGAATGCCAAAAAACACGCGGCCTTTATTTACGGTGATATGGTTTTGATGCCAGGCTTGGGGCGTGCCCATTTGATTCAAAACGGCGCAAAAGCCGTCCATGCAGCGCTGTGTCTTTAGGCATCTCGGATTTATCCAGACGGTTGGTCTTACGAATGGGCACAGGTGGGTTAATCGACGTTTTTTTGTCATTTGAGGCTGTTAAAAAATCATTATCAACACAGCCCTGTCCGGTTAATTTCCGAATAAATTCAATTGGTTAGCGAATTCGGGATTATTGGTTGTCAGCGCACTGCCTTGAAAGGCGCTTGAAAGCTCAGTTTTCTCAAATACCGACACCGATAATATCTGCAGCAAAGTGTATAGCGTTGCATCAATTTGAAGTTCCTTTTTGACAATGGCAATCAGCACGTAGGTCAACACGGCGCACCAGATTTGCGTCTTCACGGCGTTCTCTCTGTTGCCAAGGAACTTCTTGATTCGCAAGTGCTGTTTGATCCATTTGAAGAACAATTCGACCTGCCAGCGGTTTTTGTAAAGTGCTGCAATTGTCAGCGCTGGCAAGACAAAGTTGTTGGTCAGAAAGACCAAGGTCTTGTCTGTCTCTGGGTCCTTGAATCGAATCCGTCGCAAGTGCTCCGGGTAGTGTTGCGTGGCATAGAAGCCTTTGAGCAGCACCGCCTGGTCGCAAATGATGCCGGTTTTTCTGTCTGTCGATGCGCAGTAAATGCGCCACACGTTCATGTTGACTTTGGCACGCGTGACAGAAAATCTGCGCGCTCGATGCATCGCATAGAGCCGAGCAAAGTCCAAGTAACCGTGGTCCATCACGTAGAAGGCGCCAGCCTCGACCGGCATGAAGTCGAGCACGTTGAGCTCTTGCATCTTTACGTCGCGAATGAGGATAAACACTGGGATTGCACCTCGCAGATCCAACAGCGTGTGCGATTTGACTGCGCCCTTGGGACGGCGAAATGGCGATCAATCGAACAAGCTCAAGAAAAGATCGATTGTGGTGGCATCGAGCGCGTAAATCGTGCTCTTCAGATCGAGTCCGACCAGAGCCGTGTCGGTATAGAGCTTGCGTGCTCGACGAATCAACACCGCCGCCACGTCCGACCAAATATGTCAATTGCGCGTTTCGTTCGCATCGGCCAGCGTCGCGCAATTAACGCTGTGACGCAGTCCCATCGCGTAAAGCTTGGTCGCATTCGCACCGAGCGTTACTTCGATCTCGCGAAGACTTTCGCGCCAGGTCAATTGCGCGAAGGCCATCACTCAAAACAGCTCCGCGCAAGTCATGCGTCGAACGCCGGCGTTGCCACCATAACGATCGACGATACGACCAAAGCTGGTCAACGGCATTAATGCCATGATTTGTGCAAACAGCGCTCTGCCGATGTTCATGAGATATCTCCCAGAAGTTAACCCCTAGGAAATTACCCAAAATGACGAATTTGAATTTATATCGGCACCAAATAAGATCGGCCTACAGGCCACGCCAGTATTGGCTTTCACTTAAAAACCGCCCAGTTTAACGGACACTACTGGGCGCAAATCTAACTGAAGCAAATCTCTAAGTCCGTGTCAGTTAACGTTAACCCGTTGAAATTCGCGCTGAGATTCCCACAAATCGGATAAGCTTGGTTCTAATAAGCTTTGGGTTAAGTATTGAGATAAGCCTTGGATAAAAACTTTGTAACCCCAGAACACCTTTGTGACAGGCACGCCCATCATGATCAAGACCAACCTCCTGTTTCGCGGCATTGCCTTGCTCGCGACCTCTACCACCTTGGCCCTAACGGGTGCTGGCCTGGCTCACGCCGCTTGGCCCCAAGACAAGCCCATCCAGTTGATCGTCCCATTCCCTGCCGGTTCCTCACCTGACCTATTGGCGCGAGCCATAGCCGAGCCCTTGGGCAAAGCCCTGGGTCAATCGGTCGTGATTCTCAATAGAGCCGGTGCGGGTGGCAACATCGGAACCCGGCAGGTCGCCACCGCCGACCCTGATGGCTACACCCTGCTCTACACCATCAATGGCCCGCTGGTGACAGCGCCTACCCTCTTTAAGAAAACGTTGGGGTATGACCCGTTCACAAACCTCGCACCCATCACTTTGGTTGGAACCAGCCCGAATGTGCTCATCGTCAACACAGACTTCGGCACATCAGACTTAGCCTCGTTTATCGCCAAGGTCAAAGCATCGTCTGGGAAATACAACTATGGCTCGGTTGGTGCGGGCAGTGCTTCGCAACTGGCCATGGAAATGTTCAAGGCCGATGCTGGCCTCCACATGGTGCACGTTCCTTATGCCGGATTCCCCAACGTGGTGAATGCACTTTTAGCGGGAGACATCCAGGCAAGCTTCATGGTACCTGCCACTGCAATGACACAAGTGAAGTCGGGTAAGATCCAGGCGCTTGCCATCACCAGCTTAAAAGCCACGCCAGAGTTGCCCGGACTCAAGCCGCTGACCGAACTGGGGTTTCCTGGGTTTGAAGCGATTTCTTGGAATGCAATGTTGGCACCCGCTGGCACCCCGGCCAACGTTATTGACCGATTGAACGTTGAGGTGAACAAAATCCTGAAAGGTCCTACGGTGCAGACGCGGTTTGCTTCTCTTTATTTCACGCCTGCGGGCTCAAGCCCAGCTGCATTATCGGCCTTAATGAAACAAGAAAAAGCGCGTTGGGATCCCGTTATTGAGAGGCTGAAGATTTCACTGGATTGAGGGTTTTGGCGTTTGCTTTTATTTGAATGGCACAAAAGTCGAACGCCGGCGTTGCCACCATAAAGATCGACGATACGACCAAAGCTGGTAAACGGTATAAATGCCATGAGCTGTGCAAACAGTGTCTTGCCGGTGTTCATGAGATATCTCCCAGAGGTTAACCCCTAGGAAATTACCCAAAAAGGACGAATTTGAATTCAAATCGGCATCAAATAAAATCGGCCTATAGGCCACTCCAGTATTGGCTTTCACTTAAAAACCGCCTGATTTAACCGGACAGTACTGTGATCAACATTGATTTGATTACCCCCACCTAGGTGTCACACACTCATGAAACTCGTCACTTGGAACACACAGTGGTGCAAAGGCCTAGACGGCCTCGTGCGTCCACAACGCATTATTGACGCAGCCCGAGCCTTGGCGGATTTCGATGTGCTCTGCCTTCAAGAAATCGCTGTGAATTACCCCACACTGACCGGTGACAGTCCACTGGATCAACCACAATCCATCGCCTCACTTTTGCCAGGCTTCGAGATTGTCTTTGGGGCGGCGATTGATGAGCGGCCCAACGGCATGCCGCAACAGTTTGGCACACTCATTGCCTCTCGACTGCCCATCTTGCAAGTACAAAAATTGATGTTGCCCTCGCCCTGTACGACTGGTGCCTCTCATGCTTGGATGCCGCGTGTTTGCACGGTCTGCATCATCGACGCACCTTGGGGCCCAGTGCGCATCATGACCACGCACCTCGAATCTCACAGCCAGCACCAAAGACTTGCACAGGCTCAAGCGCTGCGGCATTGGCACGAAGAGTCGTGCTCACAGGCCCTAAACTGCCGACCCAAGACTGGTGATGAATCAGGCACCCCTTATCAGACCAAGCCACAAACAATGGATGCCATTCTTTGCGGCGACTTTAATTTTGAATCAGACAGTGACGAGTACCGTTACCTCACTGGCCACACCAACGCGCATGCCATGCGCGACAGCTGGGTCATTGCCCAAGCTGACCAACCTCACCCACCCACTTTTCGGCTCTTTGACGACACCTACGGCCCCGGCGCTGTGAGCTGTGACTTCATTTTTGTAAGCGAGTCACTCACACCGCGCGTTCAATCCGTCGTTGTGGATACCCTAACTCAAGCTTCAGATCACCAACCGGTACTGATCGTGCTTAGCGACTGAAGCCTCGGGAGCAAATAGAGATGTGGCGGACGCTTCGATAACTTTCACCCCTGCCGTTTGTTAGTATAAAAATTATCGTCAATTTAACGACAGGTATCAGTAATGAGCGATTCAGCCGCACCTCACTCAGTGGCACCGTCACGTGAAAACTTCATGCACTTTGAAACAATCACACTGCGCTACGCCGACAACGACGTAAACGGGCATGTTAATAATGCTCATTACTACGCGTTTTTTGACACGGCCGTTGAGGGTTTTTTAAGAGCCACAGCACTTAGAGGCTTATTGGCTGGTGAGGTATTCACACCAGTGGTGGCTTCAAGCTGCCGTTATTTTCAAGAGATCTCTTATCCGGGAGATGTGGTCTTGGGCGTAAAACTCTCACGAATTGGTAAAACCAGCTTGACCTATGAAATCGCTATTTTTACAACTGCCACCGGTCCGACAGCGGCGGCACTGGGAACATTCACGACGGTTTGCACCAACAAAGAAAGTCGCAGACCCACTGAAATCCCTGCGCCTGTGCGAACCTACTTTGAGCAAACACCTAGGCCCGTGTGATCCAAACAAACTAAGCTTTGATATAAAGAAATTTCTTAGCTCATCCACCCAAAATATCTTGGGCATTCATGCTGCACAACCGATCAATGGCGTCGAGATCGAGGCTCCAGCAGGCACGAACGATCGCTTGCGCGTGCTCATGGCCAATCACAGGGTCACAAATGGCATGGAACTTTCTGGTCAGCGCCGCATCATCCAACGGATTGTCAGGTTCACCATAAGGCTGGGGTTGCAGGTGCGTCAGGCAACGGCCATCGAGTAGTTCCAGCGTCACATTCGCTGACCGTTTGGCCGGGTAAACCGCTTGTATCTTCTCAGACACTTCAACGCTGACACTCGCAGCCAACCTTGCAATTTCAGGGTTGGCTCTGGCTTTGCTACCAAATGCCATTAGATCGACTTGGTCGTAAACCAGTGCGGCGGCCACCGCATAAGGTATCGACATCTGCGCATCCAACAAACCGTCATAACGCTGGTGATCATGTTTAGCGGCACCACGATGGGTTTGAACCACGACTCGCACCACCTCACCCGCATCAAACGACCTTTGACTCTTCATGGCAAGTACGGCATCAATTGGCGCATGCAGGTGACGGCAGCAAGGATACGGTTTGACGTAAGTGTTGAGCATTTCATAAGTCGCGCCCAAGCCTTGCAACACCGAGTTGAAGTCTGCTTTTCCGCCTGCATAGGCTGCGAAGTAACCGTTCTCACCCTCAATGCCGGTTAGCGGACCATCAACACCTGCGCGCGCCAGCTGTGCAACAATTAATCCGTCGCGTGCACTTTTGCCAGGGTGCAAGCGCTTGGTTTCGGAGCCTTGGGCCAAAAATTCAAACAGCCCACTGGAAAAAGACCCGGCCATGCCTAGCGTCCATGACAATTCTTCAACGGACAAACCCAGCAACTTACCCACCCCCGCTGCGCTTGCAAAGACGCCGTTTATTCCAGTGTTATGAAATCCATTTTGCCAAGTGTGGGGATGGCCAGCCCTGGCCAAACGGCAACTCACCTCGTAGGCCGCGACGACCGCAAGCGTCACCTCTTGTGCGCTAGATTTAGACGCTTGCGCCTGAGCCATGATCGCTGGCATGGCGCAGGCGCCAGGGTGATAGGAACCTGCCGTGTAGCCGTCGTCAATTTCCAAACCGTGCGCGGCCGTCCCATTGATAAACGCCGCTGTGTGAGCCGCAAAACGATGCTCACTGCCCACGACCCCTGCAGCCGACCCTGACTCGGTTAGTGCAAAGTAGTTTCGAACGGCACGACTCGTGGGTGCCGAGCAACCCGCTATGACTGCGCAGTGGTAATCAAGCACGACCCGCTTGACTTGATGAATCACAGCCGACGGCAAGTTTTCGATTTGCAGCGAATGGACCCATTCGGCCAAGGCTACGGTCAACGCAGGGCACGAATCCGTTGCGGATTGATCATTATTTGAACGTTCCAGGCCGATTGGGTTTGGGGTCATGGTGGTTTGTCTCCAGCGAGCTAGCCCCGTCTTGTCAATAAAGGCGAAGTTTACGCCAAGCTTGTATCTTTTTGTTGATCTATAAATAAAGATAAACGCAAAACAGAAGTTGTGTCTATTCCTCTTCAAAACCAATGGACTTTTGGGTAAGATAGTAAATGTGAATTTGGCTAGATGATTTTCAGTGCAACCGTTTTACAGCTTGGCTTAGCGCCCTAAACCACCTACGCTTGCACAACGACTCAGACACGAACCCCGCAAAGGGGTTATGGTTCAGTTCAGACCGGTAGTGACAAATATGACACTGCCTTAACAGCTTGCAAACAAGTCATATTTAGAGATTGAGACCCAGATGCTTCAGGCCCAATATTCAGCAGCAGATTTCGATGACGAGTCCCGCATGATCGTTGACTTGGTCACCAAATTCGTCGACCAAGAACTCATGCCTCTCGAACCAGGCGTCCTTGAACGCGAGATCAAAGGCGAACACCTACACCTAACGTCAGAAGAAGAAAAAACACTCGCTAACAAGTGCAAAGAACTTGGCCTTTGGGCGCTCGACGCCCCAGAAGAGTTCGGTGGTATCAATTTATCCTCAGTCACGTTGATGGCCATTAATGAGGAAATTGGACGCACAGTCACGCCGTTCACCTTTCCACCTGATTCGCCCAACCTTCACATGCTGATGGCCACCGCCACAGAGAACCAACGCAAAAAATACCTTGAACCCTATGCGCAAGGCACCGCAAAATCAGCCATCGCCATCTCTGAGCCTCAAGCCGGCGGAGACCCGGCCGGCATGCTCACGCGAGCTGAAAAAGACGGCAATCAATGGGTCATCAATGGCCGCAAGATCTGGGTCAGCCGTGTGCCAGCGGCAGACTTTATTGTCGCCATGGCACGCGTTGGCAGTGGCAAGGGGCATGAAGGCATCACGGCCTTCATTATCGACAAAGGCACAAAAGGGTTTGAGATCCTACGCGAAATTCCCATGCTCGCGGGTCACCGCACGTACGAATTGGCTTTTGAGGATTGCCGTATCCCTGCAGAGAACATCTTGGGTGAGGTCGGTGCCGGCTTCGCGCCCATGCAACTGCGGTTGAATATTCGACGCCTGCAAATGGGGGCCTGGTGCCTGGGCATGTGTCGCCGCGCTTTGGAAATGATGATGTCGCATGCCAAACAACGCACCACGTTTGGGGCTTTGCTGGCAGACCGACAGGCCATCCAATGGTGGGTGGCTGATGCTGCCATGAAAATGCATGCTTGCAGACTCATGGTTCACGATGCTGCCCGCAAGCAAGACCGCGGCGAGGACATTCGCATGGAGGCCTCCATGATCAAGGTGTACGCCACGGAAATGGCAGCCGAAGTGATTGATCATGCCATGCAGACATTTGGCGCCATGGGCGTGACCAAAGAATTACCGCTGCACCTCATGGCACAGCGCGCGCGAGTGATGCGCGTTTATGAAGGGCCCTCCGAGGTGCATCGCATGTCAATCGCAAGACGCTTATTCAAGACAGTAAAGTAATCGCAAGCAGCATAAAAGCGGTCAAAATAGCCGTCATATAAAAGACAAGACATCAGGGGTAGCCGCCCATGCGCTCTGCGCACGGGCGGGGGCAACCGGGAGACAAACACTATGGATGTAGCGAGTCAAGACGAGCCACAAGCGCAGCCTTTGGCTGGCGTTGTTGTGGTCGATCTCACCCAAATTTACCAAGGCCCATACTGCACTTTTTTAATGGCCAAAGCCGGTGCTGATGTAATTAAAATCGAACCACTCTTGGGTGAGCCCAGTCGCATTCGGGCAAAAGTTGGTGGTGGTGCCTCACTGCCCATGGCCATGCTTAACGTCAACAAAAAAGGCATCACGCTTAACCTAAAATCCGAAAAAGGCAAAGTGCTGTTTAAGCAGCTGATCGCAAAAGCCGACATCTTGGTCGAAAACTTCGCCCCAGGGGTGATGGATCGGTTGGGGCTTGGTTGGGATGTCTTACAGGCGATTAACCCACGTTTGATTTACGGTACAGGCACTGGATTTGGTCTGTCGGGTCCTGATCGCGACAATCTTGCCATGGATGTCACAATTCAAGCTGCCTCTGGCATCATGAGTGTGACTGGCACCCCCGACGGCCCACCGCTGCGGTCAGGTGCTTCAATTGTTGATTTTTTAAGTGGTGTGCACCTTTACGGTGGCATCATGATGGCGCTGTTTGATCGCACCAAAACCAACAAGGGCCGGTTGGTCGAAGTAGCCATGCTTGAAACCGCCTATCCCACACTTGCCTCAAACCTTGGTCTGCTCTATCGCCAACAAGGTAAGGTCTCAGGCAGAGTTGGCAATCGCCACGGTGGGCTGGCACTAGCGCCCTACAACGTCTATGAAGCCGCTGACGGTCATGTTGCGATTGTGTGTGCAACTGAACACCATTGGCACAACATCCTCAAAGCAATGGGTCAAGAGGCCTTGAAGGACGATCCGAGATTCAGCAGCAATAAAATTCGGGTTGAGCAAATTGATCGGACCGATGCTTTTGTTCAGTCTTGGACCAAAACATTGACGCGCGCCGAATTCGCACTACTAAGCCAAAAGCACGCCATTCCTGCAGCACCCGTGCGCGATTTATTTGAGGTCATGAATGATCCACACATGCATGCCAGAGGCGCACTCGAATGGTTTGATGATCCTGAACTTGGCAGAATCGTTTTGGCAGCAAGCCCGATTGTTTTGCATGGCATTGATCGAGTGGCGACCGTGGCCAGTCCCGATCTTGGGCAGCACAATCAAGAAATTTATGGCGGCTGGCTTGGCCTGAACGATCAGGCCTTGGCAGAACTGAAGCACGAAAGCGTGATTTAAGTTTGTTCAACCAAGTCCGTAATTATGACGATATGGTTGGCGAAATCACCGAAGCCGTGTAGGGTGGCATCAATCCTTCTGCATTACCACCCAAGCGCTCAGACAAAGCAACACCCGCTTGCATGACAAGCGGCAATGACTCATCGAAGCGTTTTTTGTTAAAGCGGAACAATGGCATGCCTAACGAAATACTACAGATCAGTGATTGTTTAACGCCAAACACCGGGCATGCAATTGCGGCCGTTTCAGAACGGCGTTCGGCCAAAGACACAGCATAGTGGGCCTGCCTGATCTGATCATAGGTTCGGCCACGTTTGCCCGAAAACGCCAAAATCACGCGGCCAGCCGCACCCTTTTCAAGCTCAACGCGCTCCCCCTCACGCACATGCATGCGCACCGATCGGGGCTGCGTCATGCGATGAAGGCAAACCCGATAATCACCATCGCGGATGTAAATTGCCGCCGTCTCACCCGTTGCTCGAACCAACTCCCGCAAAACAGGGCTCGCATGGTCCCACAACCGAAACGACTCTTGGTAGAGCATGCCCAAATAAAACGGCGTCGGCCCCAATTTGAAACGACCATCCTCAAGTCGTCGCAAGTAGCCGTGATGCAACAACGAGTCGCAGATTCGCAGAATCGTGCTGTGATACAAACCGGTAGCCACCGACATTTCGGCGAGACTCATGCCTTCGACACTGTTTTCAAAGGACTGCAAAATTGCCAGGGCTCGATTTACGGCCGCCACGCCAGACTCAGGGTTGGTCGATTTCATTTACGCTCACCAATCAACGAATCTTTGGATTATCACACTGTAGTCGCTGGCTTGGCGCCAAATTTTTCGAGTTCTGCTCATTCTCTTTAACTTTCAAATCAATAACCAAGGAAATCAAATCATGTCTGAAGAACTGGTGTTTAGTGTAGAGGACGATATCGCCACCATTCGCCTAAATCGCCCTGAAAAATACAATGCCTTCACTCCTGAGATGCTGATATCCTGGGCTGACGCCTTACGCTTTTGCAAAGACAGCCCAGCGGTCAATGTCATTGTTTTAACGGGTACTGGTAAGGGTTTTTGTTCAGGCGGCGATGTTGGCAACATGAAAAATCGCAGTGAACAAAGCGCTTACAGTCGTCGCCAGTTTTTAACTGATTTTGTACACCCCATTGCTTTGTTACTGGATCAAATTGATAAACCCATGATCGTGGCAGTCAATGGTGTGGCAACGGGCGCTGGAATGGACATGGCACTCATGGGTGACATGCGGATTGCAGCCCGTAGCGCACGCTTTGCAGAAACGTACATCAAAGTCGGGTTGTTTGCCGGTGATGGTGGGTCTTGGTACCTACCCCGTCTGGTTGGTCAAGCCAAAGCGTTGGAGTTGCTTTGGACAGGTGAATTTGTCGATGCTGAAGAGGCTTTGCGATTGGGCATGGTCAACAAAGTGGTCGATGACGATGAATTGATGGCCGCCACTTACGCCATGGCACGTAAGATTGCTGATCAGCCACCCATTGCCATCCGAATGATGAAACGTGCCGTGCGTCAATCCGCCACAATCGACATACGTACCCACCTGGAAATGGCCGCCTCACACATGGCAGCGATGTACTCAACTGAGGATCATAAAGAGGCCGCGAGCGCTTTTTTAGAAAAAAGGACCCCCATTTTTAAGGGGCGCTAAGGAGAAATAGGCACGAGTGGCCGATCGCTTGGCGTCACTCGTACCCGACCCCACTTGACACTAACAGCTGTGTCGACAGCCATATATACTTTAGGCACGATGTCTATCGTGCTATACCAAAAAGGAGAAAAAAAGGTACAACGCCCGTTTGAGGAGACGATCATGCTGATTGACATACACGGTCATTTCACGACATTGCCGGAATCGGTTTCAGCCTTCCGCAAAGAGCAGATTGATGCTTTTGACAAAACGGGTCTAGCACCAGATATTTCTTTACCGGAAGTCAGTGACGAACAAATCACTGATGCCTTGGGGAGTAATCAAATCCGTGTGATGAAAGAACGAGGGGTTGATCTAACGGTTTTTTCTCCCAAAGCCTCAGCCATGGATCACCACCGCGGCAATGAACAAACCAATGTGGTTTGGACCAAGTTGTGTAACGATCTGGTTCACCGGGCCTGCCAACTGTTTCCTCAGTCCTTTGCCGGCGCCTGCCAACTGCCGCAAGTCAGCGGGCAGCCACCGCGCGATGCCGTAATCGAAGAGTTGCGCCGCTGCGTGACAGAGCAAGGTTGTGTTGCCGCCAATTTGAATCCCGACCCATCGGGTGGCTATTGGCTCGATCCACCCTTAAGCGATAAAACATGGTGGTACCCGCTGTTTGAAGAGCTGGTTGCACTGGATGTGCCCGCCATGATTCATGTGACTGGCTCGTGCAACCCTCACTTTCACACAACTGCCACGCATTACATCAATGCCGACACAACCGCTTTCGTGCAGTTTTTAACATCGACAATTTTCCAGGACTTTCCGACGCTTAAGTTCGTGATACCCCATGGTGGCGGTGCAGTGCCTTTTCACTGGGGTCGATACCGTGGGCTGGCGCAAGACATGGGCCTGCCCGATTTGAGCGAGAAGGTGTTGAAGAATGTCTTTTTCGACACCTGCGTTTATCACCAAGCGGGGATCGACCTAATGCTCAAAGTATTACCCAGTGAAAACATCTTGTTCGGCTCGGAGATTTTTGGCGCCATTAAAGGCGTAGACCCCACGACGGGGCATTATTTCGATGATGTGCGACGCTATGTGGATCAATCTGAACATGGCACGCCAGCAATACGTCAGCAAATTTTTTCAAGCAATGCACAGCGAGTCTATCCACGACTCAAACCCTTTTTGGCGTGTAGAGCCTGCTGATTTCATTCACACAAAAAAATAGGAAACATCCCATGACTCAACTTGGATTTTCGATTCACCCCACGCCTCGTTTGGTGAGCGACGCCCAAATCGCGACCTTTCGTGAATTTGCCGTGGCAAATATCAGTGATGCTATGAGTCGCACCAATGGCACCAGTCATCTGCGGCCCTATCACCGCAACGGTCGCCTGATTGGTCGCGCCCTGACTGTCAAGACAGCCCCAGGTGACAATCTGATGGTCCATAAGGCGATAGAAATGGCGCAATCTGGCGATGTCATTATTGTTGATGCTGGAGGCTACTTACTAAGCGCTGTTGTAGGCGAACTGATGTCCACCACCGCTGCGCATAAAGGCATTGCTGGCTTTGTGATTGACGGGGCCATCCGCGATAGTGAAGTCATTGGCAAAGGTGACTTTGGCGTATTTGCCAGAGGCGTCTCCCATCGCGGCCCTTACAAAGAAGGCCCTGGTGAAATTAACGTACCCGTAAGCATTGACGGTATGGTGACGATGCCCGGCGACCTGATCGTCGGTGATCACGATGGCGTTTTGGCCATTCGCCCCAATACTCTCGACACACTTGGCACTTTGGTTGCCGACATAGAAGAAAAAGAAAAGAAAATATTGCTAAGCATTGCCAACGGCACAATCGACAAAAGCTGGATCGATGGGACGCTGCGCAGCAAAGGCGTTGACATCTGACAGTTCACTTTAAACAGCCAACGCGTTTAAAGGTTGGGTCCCACAGTACTTTTTAGCCCTGCAAAAAAGATAGGGCACTAAGAAGACAGAACCTGAGGAGACATGATACGCAAAACAGCTGGAACGCATCACGGTTGAAGCCAATATGGGGGCGATTGGTGCCAAATTGCCACAAACCCGTGATGGCTATGTAAAGCACCCCGTAGATCAGTAATCACTAACCAAAAAAAGGGCTAACGCATCAACAGCGTTAGCCCTTTTTTTGTAAGTCATAATCTGTTTCTACAGCTTACCGTGGCACTGCTTGAATTTCTTGCCACTGCCGCATGGGCACGGCTCGTTACGCCCCACTTTTGGAGCCATGTTACGCACAGTACTGGCTGCTGGCGCTGGGTCGTGTTCGGCGGCCGCTGAAGATGAGCGGTTGGCTGAAGCCGGCTCAGCCAGTGCTTCGTCGTAACCCGAGTGGTGATATTGAACGTTTTGAACGTGAGCCTTGGCAGCCTCTTGTTCAGCCGCCTCGACGTCCTCACGACCCTTGACATGCACCGTTAGCACGAGCTTGGCGACATCATCACGGATGCGTTGCAACATCTCAGAAAACAGTTGGATGGCTTCCCGCTTGTACTCTTGCTTGGGATTTTTCTGAGCGTAGCCACGCAAGTGAATACCTTGACGCAAATGATCAAGCGCTGCGAGGTGTTCGCGCCAGTGATTATCCATCACTTGCAACATCACCGATCGCTCGAATGGCCGCCAGTTTTCTTCACCGACTTGCTCGACTTTTTGCTCATAGGTCACTCGACCCTTCTCGCAAACCAGTTTGACCAAATCGTCATCATCAAACTCTTTGGCAGACTCAACCGTTTCAACCACGGGTATTTCAAGTTGCCAATCGGCTTTAAGCACCGTTTGAAGTTCTGGCAAATCCCACTGTTCTTCGACCGACCCCTCAGGCACAAACTCGCGCACCAATCCTGTCAAAGCCCCGTCGCGTAGATCAGCCACCGGCTCTGCTACGTTGCTTGATTCGAGCACTTGATTACGCTGGCCGTAAATCACTTTACGCTGATCATTAGCGACATCGTCGTATTCAAGCAATTGCTTACGCACATCAAAATTACGTCCCTCGACTTTTCTTTGTGCAGACTCTATTGATCGGTTCACCATGCCCGCTTCAATGGGCTCACCCTCAGGCAGCTTAAGTCTTTCCATGATGGCGCGTACGCGGTCGCCCGCGAAGATCCGCATCAACGAATCCTCTAATGAAAGATAGAACCGTGAAGAGCCTGGGTCGCCCTGGCGCCCCGCGCGCCCCCTTAACTGATTGTCAATACGTCGCGACTCATGGCGCTCAGTGCCGATAATGTGCAAGCCACCCGCATCTAACACTTGTTGGTGCAAGCTTGCCCATTCGTTACGCAGTTGATCAATTTGAACTTCCCGAGCGGCATCATCCAGTGTTAAGTCTTGGCGGAGTAACTCAATCTGCTTTTCAACGTTACCACCCAACACAATGTCGGTACCCCGACCTGCCATGTTGGTTGCAATCGTGATGGCACGGGGCCTGCCCGCTTGTGCAATGATCTGAGCCTCTCGCGCATGCTGCTTAGCATTAAGCACTTCATGCTTTAAGCCGCCAGTGGTCAGCGCATTAGCCAATAACTCAGAGTTTTCTACGCTGGTGGTACCAACCAGCACAGGTTGTCCGCGCGATTGACAATCTCGGATGTCATTAACAATGGCATTGTATTTTTCTTGGTCGGTCTTGTAGATCTGATCGTGGAGGTCGCGACGTACCATTGGGTTATTAGTCGGCACAATCACGGTCTCGAGCCCATAAATTTCTTGGAACTCGTAAGCCTCCGTGTCAGCCGTACCCGTCATACCACCAAGCTTTTCGTACATCCGAAAATAATTTTGAAAGGTGATTGATGCCAGCGTCTGGTTTTCAAGCTGTATCTTGCAATCCTCTTTTGCTTCGACAGCCTGATGTAAACCATCTGACCAACGACGTCCTGCCATCAAACGACCGGTGAATTCATCAACGATAACCACTTCACCATCTTGCACAACGTATTGCTGATCTTTGAAGAATAAGTGGTGTGCACGCAATGCACACATCAAATGATGCATCAAGCTAATGTTACGGGCGTCATAGAGCGACTGGCCTTCCGGCAACAGACCTTGCTCGGTCAAAATACGTTCGGCATTCTCGTGGCCGGCTTCTGACAGGTAAATTTGATGATTCTTCTCATCAACCCAAAAGTCACCCTCAACCTCAGGCTCATTGGGTTTGGGCTCAGCGGTCATGCGCTGAAGCAGTGGTGGCACCACATTTAGCGATTTGTAGAGTGCTGTGTGGTCCTCGGCTTGACCTGAAATAATGAGAGGCGTTCTCGCCTCATCGATTAAGATCGAATCCACCTCATCGACAATCGCAAAGACCAACTCGCGTTGACGCTTGTCCTCAGCGCGATACTCCATGTTGTCGCGCAGGTAATCAAATCCGAATTCGTTGTTGGTACCGTAAGTAATGTCAGCTTGATAGGCGGCTTTCTTCTCTTCATTGGGCTGTTGCGGGACGACTACTCCGACACTCATTCCCAAAAACTGGTAAAGCCTTCCCATCCATTCGGCATCACGTCGCGCCAAGTAGTCGTTAACTGTCACCACATGCACGCCGCGTCCGGTCAGCGCATTTAAGTAGACGGCGAGCGTGGCCATGAGGGTTTTCCCCTCACCGGTTCGCATCTCGGCAATCTTGCCAGTATGTAGCACCATGGCACCGATTAATTGGACATCAAAATGTCGCATGCCAAACACGCGCTGGCTGGACTCGCGCACCAATGCAAACGCTTCCGGCAGAATCGCATCGAGCTTTTCACCACCCTGTACCCGAGCCTTGAGCTTGGCCGATAGTGCTTGCAACTCTTCGTCCAACAGCGCCTTCATGGCGGGCTCGAGGGCGTTAACCCGTTTGACGTCGCGATTCAGCTCTTTGAGCAGCCGGTCATTGCGACTGCCTAGTATTTTTTTAAACAGAGATAACATGCTGATAAGATCCTAGCGGGAACGAAAGAGAGCCGCTCATAGCCATGAAGTGTAACGCAGGCGCCCGCCTAAGGCGTCATCACGATCAATTTCTCTTTTAACAATGGTAAAGGGTTGATCGCACGACCCTCGCGATGGATTTCTAAATGCAGATGAGGCCCTGTGGCATGCCCCGTCGACCCCACTTTGGCAATCATTTGCCCCGCCAGCACCGGCTGGCCTTTCGCCACAATGGTTGCACTGGCGTGAGCATAGGTAGAAATCCAGCTGTCGTTGTGCTCGACTTGAACCATTCGACCGAATCCGCGTTTGTAGCCCACAAATTTAACGGTTCCCGGCGCAATCGCCACAATTGGTGTCCCACGTCTGGCTGCAATATCCACACCCCGATGTAAGGATTTCTTGCCACTGAATGGGTGGGACCGGTAACCAAACCGTGAAGAGACGTTGTGTTTACCTGCCACAGGCCAAACCAACGATCCTTCATCAAGCGGAGTTAGATTAAAGACCGCGCCGATACCCGCCAGTGTCGGCACTACCTTTGTTGCACCAACGGCAGACGAACCAGCCCTAGCCGCAGGTAAAGATCCACCAACCAATGCCATCACAACTAGCAAACAAATGTTACAAATAACAGGCCGCACTCAGTAACTCCGATAGTTTGTAGCAATCCACGCTTTTCTGTACGCTTAAAAAAACCCTAATCACATCAACCGGATCAATATGGCCAAAACTCACAGTCGCCAAGCGCTGCAATGGATGGACAACGACGGTCGGGGCGCCTCGGTCCTCTTGACTGCGCAACGGCTGATTGCGCTTGAACAATCGCTGCGCAAACTTTTACCCGCAAACCTCCGCCATGGATTTGCTGTAGCGGAGTTATCCGGTGAAGACCTCACGCTGATGACCTACAACACAGCGTTCGCCGCCAAAATTCGTCAGTTTCAACCCCGTTTTATCGATCAGTTAAAAGCCGATGGCTGGCCGGTAACGGCCATTCGCATTCGAGTGTCAGCCGAACCGAGGGCAAAGCATGCCACAAAGCCGGAAAGACTGGCCAGAGTACTGGATAAAGGTGACCTTGACCATTTTGACCAGTTGGCCCGGACACTCAGGCCCGGCCCTCTGGCAGATTCGGTTAAGAAGCTACTGGCGCACCACCGAAAACCGCCAAGCTCAAAATGAAACACCAAATCCCCCACCAGCGATTTGGTGCTTAACTGGCAGGCATTACTAAGCGAGTTGCCACTCTCGCTGGAAGGCAGCAGGTGCTGCTTCGGGGGAGTCGAAGGTCACGACTTCCCAGGCGCTTTGGTCTGCGAGCAGTGCAAGTGCCAATTCGTTATTGACAGCGTGACCAGACTTTTCAGCCACATAACGGGCAATGAGCGGCATACCAATGAGATAGAGGTCGCCAATCGCATCAAGAATCTTGTGTTTGACGAACTCATCGTCGTAGCGCAAACCGTCTTGGTTCAGCACCCGAAACTCATCCATCACAATCGCGTTTTCAAGACTGCCGCCGCGGGCAAGACCCATTGAACGTAGCGTCTCGACTTCGTTAACAAAACCAAAAGTTCTCGCCCTAGCGATTTCTTTCGCGTAGGACTCATGCGCAAAATCAATCTCGGCAAACCCCGCCGTCGAGTCAATCGCTGGGTGCTTGAAATCAATCGAAAAAGCCAGTGCGAAACCCTCAAACGGCTCAAGGCGCGCCCACTTGGCATTGGCGCCTTCTCCTTGCTTGACCTCAACAGGCTTGAGTACTCGCAAAAATTTTTTGGGTGCATTTTGAAGTTCGATGCCCGTTGATCGCAGGAGATACACAAAAGTAGCAGCGCTACCATCCATGATGGGCACTTCTTCAGCCGACAAATCCACGTGAAGGTTATCGATCCCGAGACCGGCTAGGGCGGACATCAAATGCTCGACAGTAGACACGCGGGCGTTACCAACTTTAAGAACAGAGGCCATGCGCGTGTCATGAACCGCATCGGCTTTGGCCGGAAAGCTCACCACCGGGTCTAAATCAACACGATGGAACACAATGCCCGTATTCGGTTGTGCTGGTCGCAGCGTCAACTCGACACGATGCCCGGAATGCAGCCCGACGCCGGTGGTACTGACACTCTTTTTGATAGTTCTTTGTTTAAACATTTGGGGTACTGCCTAAACGAATTATGCCAAGAAATTGTAACCCGAATCGAACTGACAGCCCAAGGCAAAGCCCAACCGCCCCCGGGGACAACGGGGTCGGGTGAACTTCCAGCTGGTAACCCATGCTGGCCAGAGGGAGTAAGACACGCCAAGGCTGTCGACTAATAACGACTAGAAACCTTGATTAATCGGCCTGCCGGCGTAGAAACGCTGGAATATCGTAGTGCTCCATCCCTGACGTTTCAAGCGCGCGCACCTGTGCAGACGCCTGTGTCCTTGGATTGCGCATAACCGATGGCAGGCGAGAGTCAGCGTTCTCAACCGGCATGGCATAACCATCAGTACCCGTACGTAGCACTTCTTGACGTTCTATGTTGGGAACCAAAGTTGGCTTAGCAATAGTTCGGCCCAGACCCGTCGCCACCACAGTGACGCGTAACTCATCGCCCATCGACTCGTCGTAGGCAGTACCAAAAATCACTGTCGCATCCTCAGCTGCAAAACTGCGAATGTGATTCATGATCTCGCGTGTTTCTTTCATTTTCAAAGAACGGCTGGCTGTGATGTTAACCAACACCCCGCGGGCACCGTTCAGGTCGATACCCTCAAGCAATGGGCAAGCCACAGCTTCTTTGGCAGCATCTATCGCACGTGTCTCGCCACGCGCTGTGGCCGTACCCATCATGGCTTGCCCTTGCTCACCCATGATTGTTTTTACGTCTTCGAAGTCAACGTTCACGTTACCTTCGACGTTAATGATTTCCGCAATACCCGCGCAGGCGTTATGCAACACGTCATCAGCGGCTTTAAAGCAATCATCTTGTGTGGCCTCCTCGTCCATCAAGCCATACAACTTTTCGTTTAACACCACGATCAAGGAGTGAACGTGCTTGGATAGCTCAGCAATACCATCTTCCGACATTTTTTGACGGCGATTGCCCTCGAACTCAAACGGCTTGGTCACCACGCCAACGGTTAAGATGCCAAGCTCTTTGGCAACCTCTGCCACAATGGGGGCTGCACCGGTGCCCGTGCCGCCACCCATACCGGCGGTGATAAAGACCATATTGGCACCCATCAATGCACCACGAATTTCTTCTCTGGCTGTCTCCGCAGCCGCTCGACCTTGCTCAGGTTTTGCGCCCGCACCCAAACCGGTTCGGCCCAAACGCACCTGTACAGGCGCGCCTGTTGTTACCAAGGCCTGTGCGTCAGTGTTGCAGCAGATGAAATCCACCCCTTGCACGCCCGACTTGATCATATGCGCCACGGCATTGCCGCCCGCACCCCCAACACCGACCACTTTGATGACGGTGCCCTTTTCGGCATTTTCCAGCATTTCAAACATCATGATTGACTCCCTCAAATCAAAAAATATCGTGTGACTTCTGTCCCTGCTTTTGGTGCTTTAGTGAGAACTGCTTATTGGCTCACCGATTTACAACTCACTGCTTCAGCACTGACTTTTCAACTGCTTTACTGGGTTCCTCAAGAACTCAATAAAAACCTTTGCATGACCATGCCCTTGGTTTGACTTCAGTGCATGAACCATTCCTTCATTCGCGCCAAAACTCGCTTAAAACTGCCGTCTTGTTGTGCGACTTTTCGACCCCGCAAACGCTGCAAGCGAGCCTCACCCAAAAGACCCATCACGGTCGAGAACCGTGGATTTCGCATCACATCGGCCAAACCACCCGAATAATCAGGCGTCGCAACCCTGACCGGCTTCAGAAAAACGTCTTCCGCCAACTCCACTATTCCTGGCAAGAGCGAAGACCCACCCGTGAGCACGATCCCTGAGGCCAGCAAATCCTCGTAACCCGAGTCACGGATCACTTGCTGCACCAAACCGAACAACTCCTCGACCCTTGGTTCAATAACCGCCCCTAGGGCCTGCCGATTAACCAACCGCGGACTGCGATCGCCTAAACCTGGGACTTCAACCATATCGGCAGGGTTAGCCAAGACCTGTTTGGCAATGCCGTATCGAAGTTTGATGTCCTCAGCGTCCGGTGTCGGCGTGCGCAACATGGCTGCGATATCGTTGGTGATTTGGTCGCCGGCAATGGGTAGCACCGCCGTGTGCCGAATGGCGCCGCCTGTATAAATGGCGACGTCCGTGGTGCCACCACCGATGTCAACCAGCACGACGCCAAGCTCACGCTCATCAGACGTGAGGCAAGCCAAACTAGATGCCAAGGGCTGAAGAATCAAATCCTGCACTTCCAATCCACAGCGACGCACGCACTTCACGATGTTTTGCGCGGCACTTACCGAACCGGTCACAATGTGAACCTTGACTTCAAGTCGCAAGGCACTCATGCCAATGGGTTCACGAATATCTTCCTGCCCATCAACGATGAATTCTTGCGTCAGCACATGCAGCACTTGCTGATCCGTGGGAATGTTGACTGCTTTTGCAGTCTCAATCACGCGGCCAACATCGGTCGCAGTCACTTCCTTGTCTTTAACAGCCACCATGCCACTAGAGTTAAAACTGCGAATGTGATTTCCCGCAATGCCCGTGTAAACATCACGGATTTTGCAATCCGCCATCAATTCGGCTTCTTCTAAAGCCCTCTGTATCGAATTAACGGTCGACTCGATGTTGACGACAACGCCTTTGCGCATGCCTTTGGACTCATGCTGACCGAGTCCAAGCACCTCAAATCCGCCATCAGGCAAAGCTTCAGCCACCACTGCAACAACCTTGGTGGTTCCTATATCAAGAGCGACTATCAGGTCTTTGACGTCACGTGTCATGGCATTACCGTTTCTTTTGGGATTGTGAGGATTCTGGCAAGGGCGCTAGTGTTAGCGCAAAACCATCGGGATAGCGCAAGTCGACATGTCTGACCTCGCGCCGGGGTATTTGAGCCATGACCTTTGGCCATGTGCGGACGAAACGTTCGATGCGCTCTCCAAAGGTCACGGCACCCGGCACGCCCGCTTGAGGGTCCGGTGCCTCGGCACCCGGGTCTCGCCCAAGGTCTAAGGTCAAACCGTTTGAAAGCGTGACTTGCAAGGCATAACGATTGGTCAGGTTCAGGCCGCGCACTTGAATACCAATTTGCTCGAACCATTGCGTCAATTCGGCGTAGCGCTGAATCATGAGACTCTCGGTGCCTTCGGGGCCCACAAATTGCGGCAAACTGGCCTCGTCCTCTAATGCAGCCCGGTTGGCCATGAATACTTCGCCCCAGGTGTTGACGAGCTGGTTCTCGTTCCAAAGGCCTTGCGGCTTTTGTTCCTCGATCGTCACGCGCAACATATTTGGCCATACCCGCCTGACTTGTGCGTGCCGCACCCAAGAGGCAGACTCGAACGCCTTGCGTGCTTGACCCAAATTCATGGTGAAAAAATTGCCGTACAACTGGCCGGCAATTGCACTGCGAATCAAATCGGGGGCCATGTACTGAAACGAAGTATTTGGTGCCGATACGATTTCGATTTTTTTGAAATCGAACGCTGGCAGACGAACCAGCCAAACCAAAGACGCAACCAGCAAAGCCAACACGGCCAATACCGTCAGCAGGTTGGCCGTTGCGTTGATGATGCGCGCTTCGTTCCACACGTATCACTCCTTATCCTGATGAGCATTCGCCTGACGCCCGACTTTGCAGCTGGCTTCAGTCAAAATACTCACACACAAAGTGGCGTAATCCATGTCGGCCGCCTTGGCTGCCATGGGCACCAACGAATGACTTGTCATCCCCGGTGAAGCGTTTATTTCCAAGAGCCATGGGCATTCGTTTTTGTCGAGCATGAAGTCAGCACGGGCCCACCCTTCGCAACCTAGAGAAAGATAGGCCTGAACGGCTAGCTGCTGGACACGCTGATTAACCGATGGCGTTAAAGGCGCTGGGCAGAGGTACTGTGTGTCATCAGAAAAATACTTATGCTCATAGTCATAGTTACCGTCTGGCGCCACAATTTCGATAGTTGGCAGCGCTCGAGCGCTTGCCCCTCGCCCCAAAATAGCGACCGTTAGTTCGCGCCCTACAACGAACTGCTCGGCTAGGATCTGCTCATCAAAGGTCAATGCTTGCGCGTAAGCACCGGCTAGTTCAGCTTCTTCAGTGACCTTATATAGCCCGAGCGTTGACCCTTCATTAGGCGCCTTCAGTATTAAGGGCAGGCCCAATTGATCAATCAAACCACCCAAATCAGCCGACGATTCAATCACGCGATACTGCGGCGTCGGTAAGCCGACCTGCTGAAAAACTCTTTTGGTCATGATCTTGTCCATGGCCAAACTCGCGGCCAATGGACCACTACCCGTGTACGGAATACCCAAAAGTTCTAGCGCACCCTGCATCGTGCCATCTTCACCATAACGCCCATGTAAGGCGATAAACACTCGGTCAAATGCTTGCCGAGCTAAGTCATCAAGGCCGCGCTTACCGGTATCGAACAAATGCGAATCAACACCAACGCTTGTGAGCGCTTCGTGCACACCTTGCCCAGACATCAACGACACGTCACGCTCGGCGGAACGACCACCAAAGAGCACGCCGACTTTGCCCAAACGGGTTGTGGCTGAAGTCATGATTGCTCCCCAAGTAACACTGGCACCTTGCTGATTGATCCAGCACCCATAACCACAAACACGTCACCATCGGCAGCGAAAGCACGCAACGCGGCTGGTAGTTCCTGAACATCCTCTATGAATAACGGCTCAACCTTACCGGCAACTCGAACACCGCGGGCGAGCGCGCGGCCATCAGCAGCCACCAGCGCGGACTCACCTGCGGCATAAACTTCTGTTAGCAACACCGCGTCAGCCGTACCAATAACTTTGACAAAATCTTCAAAACAGTCTCGCGTGCGAGTGTATCGGTGTGGCTGAAACACCAACACAATGCGCCGATCAGGCCAAGCCCCACGCGCTGCTGCGAGGGTTGCTGCCATCTCCACTGGGTGGTGACCATAATCGTCCACTACCGTGAATGAGCCGCCCTTGTCTGCCGCATAAGGTCCGCTCACGCTAAAGCGTCGGCTAACACCGCCAAACGAGTCGAGCGCACGGACGATTGCCTCATCGGACACACCGAGCTCAGTAGCCACTGCAATCGCAGCCAATGCGTTTTGCACATTGTGGTGGCCCGGCAAATTTAGGCTCAATCTCAAAGGTTGTGCGCTGGCATTCCCCAAGTGACGCAAAACGGTGAACACCATCTTTGTGCCTTGTGCCTTGACGTCAACAGCACGAATTTGGGCAGCTTCGCCCATTCCGTACGTAATCATCGGTCGCGATATCGACGGCATGATCTCGCACACAAAGGCATCATCGGAGCAAACGATCGCGCTGCCATAAAACGGCAGACGCTGAACAAATTCAATAAAGGCTTGCTTTAGCCGTGTAACGTCATGCCCATAAGTATCCATGTGGTCGGCATCAATGTTGGTGATGACGGCCATAACCGGCAATAAGTTTAAAAATGAGGCATCCGACTCATCAGCCTCAGCGACCAAGAAATCGCCCTGCCCCAAACCCGCGTTGGCACCCGCTGAATTCAATCGCCCCCCAATAACAAAGGTCGGATCGAGCCCCTCAGCAGCCAAAACGCTGGCCACTAGACTGGTCGTGGTCGTTTTGCCATGCGTTCCAGCCACCGCGATACCGCGTTTTAGTCGCATCAACTCAGCCAACATGACGGCTCGAGGGACTACTGGAATTCGGGCTTGTTTTGCCGCTTGCACTTCAGGATTATTGCCAGCCACTGCGGTTGAGGTCACGACCACATCAGCCTGGTGAATGTGTTGGGCGTCGTGGCCGATGTAAATCACCGCTCCCATCTCGACCAATCGATCGGTGACGCTCGTCGATTGCAAATCTGATCCCGACACCTTATAGCCTTGATTTAACAACACCTCGGCAATGCCACTCATGCCCGAGCCGCCAATACCAACGAAGTGGATACAATTAATTCGGTGCTTCATGACAGCTGCCCCATCGATAAACATTGCTCGGCAATGGCTTGCGCAGCGGTCGGTTTCGCGTGTATGCGAGCGCGCGTGGCCACAGTGAGTAGTGACTCACGCGTTTGCACGGCCAACCATTGCGCCAACCAATCAACCGCGAGGTCTGATTGCTGTTTTAAAAATGCCGCACCATCGTCCACCAAAAACTGAGCATTGGCTGTTTGATGGTCATCAACGGCGAAAGGAAAGGGCACAAACATGGCAGCCACGCCAGCCGCCGCCACTTCAGCGACAGTCATGGCGCCTGCCCGACAAATCATCAAATCAGCCTGACCCAAAGCACCTGCCATGTCTTGCACGAACGGTACGCAACGGGCCGAAACGCCCACTTGTTCATACGCCGATTGCAAGGCTTCTAAGTGCTGCTGACCAGCTTGATGGGTCACCCGCGGCCTGTGCTCGATTGACATACGCGATAACGCCAAAGGAATAATTTCATTAAGTGCGCGAGCCCCCAAGCTGCCACCCATGACCAGCAAATGAAGTGGGCCTTTTCGGCTAGCGTATCGCGACTCAGGCTCTGGCAAGTTAGCGATTTCAGCTCGCACCGGATTACCGACCCACTGCCCGCCAGTCAGTGCCTTGGGAAATCCCGTGAGCACGGCACGCGACAATTTGGCGAGGCATTGATTGGTTTTACCAGCGACCGCGTTTTGTTCATGCAGCACTATCGGTATCCGTCGCAGATACGCCACCAGACCGCCCGGCATCGCAACATAGCCGCCCATGCCCAATACCACAGCAGGTCGCTGTTTTGATGCCGCACGCCACACGTGAACCATGGAGGCAAACAGCGTGAAGGGTGCTTTAAGAAAATCGCACCAGCCCTTTCCACGCACGCCAGCGAATTTAACGGTGATCATTTCAAAACCAGCCGGTGGGACAAGCCGCCCCTCCATCTTGTCTGGATTACCCAACCAACGAACAACACAGCCCTCTTGTCGCAAGATTTCAGCCACAGCCAAACCTGGCATGATGTGTCCACCCGTGCCGCCAGCCATGATCCAAACCACGGTTGCGTGACTCATGGTCGACCTCCCCGCATCATGACTTTATTCTCGTAATCCACCCGCGCAACGATTGCCAGCGCAACAAGATTCATCACCAAACCTGAGCCACCATAGCTGATCAATGGCAAAGTCAGTCCTTTGGTGGGCAACAAGCCCAAGCAAACACCAATGTTGATAAATGCCTGAACACCATACCAAATGCCAACACCTTGGGCGGCCAAACCACTGAACACCCGCTCCATGGCAATGGACTGCCGACCAATTTCAAAACAGCGGACAATCACCACTGCAAACAAACCGATGATGAGCGCAATACCCATGAAGCCAAGCTCTTCGCCAATCACAGAGACGATAAAGTCTGTGTGCGCTTCAGGTAGGTAGTGCAACTTCTCAATGCTTGAACCGAGCCCGACACCAAACCACTCCCCGCGCCCAACGGCAATTAGCGAATGTGACAACTGATAGGCCGTGCCGTAAACGTTGTCTGGATTCCAAGGGTCAAGGTACGCAAACAAACGAGCGCGACGCCATGGTGACAGCCAAACTAACAAGAAGAAAAGGCACACCAGGGTTCCCATCAATCCAGAGAATACCTTTGCGTTGATACCCCCCAAAAAGAGCACGCCCATTGAGATTGACATAATGACCATTAACGCGCCTAAGTCAGGCTCTAGCAACAGGAGTACGCCCACCACTGCCATGGCTATTGCCATGGGTAAAAATCCATTCACAAAACTATCCATGTGCTGCTGTTTACGCACAACGTAATCAGCAGCAAACAACACGGCCACCACTTTCATAAGCTCGGAGGGCTGAAAGTTAACCGGCCCCAAGTTAATCCACCGATAAGCACCGTTGGCCTCGTGACCAATGACTGGTAGAAAAACCAATACCAACAAAACAACCGTCACACCAAACAAGGGGAGCGTGACTTTTTGAACCACTCGCATGGGTGTCAACCACACCAAGGCCGCTACAACCAAACCGACGACCAAAAACATCGAATGTCGTGTCACAAAGAAATATCGACTCAAACCGCCGTATCTTGGGCCATCAGCTAATGCAATAGAGGCCGAGTACACCATCAATAGACTGATCGACAAGAGCGCAGCAACCGCCAAAAAAAGTGCCAAGTCATAATTTCTCAAGGCAGTACGACCCGGGCGAACCGCATTGACGCCGAGCGTCAGATCAGCGAACAGACTCATGCCACCTCCCCAACCGAGAGGGCTAGTTCTTGCACGGCGTCGATGAAAGCATGCCCGCGCGCTTTGTAGTTTTGATACATGTCAAAGCTTGCGCAGGCGGGCGACAATACAACCGCATCGCCTGCCTGCGCTTGCTCGAAGGCCAGCGCAACGGCTTGCGTCATGTCGGCTGCGAGCAAGCTCGCGACCCCTGCTCGATCAAAAGCCTCTTGCAGCAACAGAGCGTCTTGCCCGATCAAAACAGCCACGCGACCACGCTGAGCCAATGCCCTGGCAAGGGCAGTAAAGTCTTGGCCCTTGGCTTGCCCACCCGCAATCAACACCACCGGCCGACCCAATCCCTGAACACCCGCGACGGTGGCACCCACATTGGTGCCCTTGCTGTCATCGAAAAAATGGACATCTCGTGCCATTCGAATGAATCGCATCCGATGCGGCTCACCTTCGTACTGAGATGCGGCTTTCAAAATGGCAGCCCAACCAATACTTAAGGAACGAACCAACAGGCTTGCGGCCATGACATTCATGGTGTTGTGCATACCCGCCATCGGCAGGGCATCAACCGGCATGAGTCGCACCAATCGGCCTGCCGGTCTCGGTAAAATAGGGACTTGCTTACGACGCCGTGAGACTGGTGCCTGTGTTTGCTCAAAATCGACTGGCTCAGCACTAATTAACCACTGCACGTCCTGATTCAATTCAGTGCCAATATCATGCGTGTAGACAGGCACTGATTGTCCGAAACTTCGAATATTCCAATCGTCGAGCGTCGGAACCATATCGCGCACGACCAGATCGTCTCGATTGACGATGCAGATGGCTGACTGCGCAAATAGACGAGCTTTGTCTTGCTTATAAGACTCAAAATCACCATGCCAATCCAAGTGATCTTGTGTCGTGTTCAACACAACGCCAACAGCCAACTTCAAAGACGTCGTTGTGTGCAACTGAAAACTAGAGAGTTCAAGTACCCAAGCCTGTGGCAATGCATCGGCCTCTAGTGCTTGCATTAACGCGGTCAATGCAGCAGGGCCGATGTTACCGGCCGCTTCGCATGAGACACCGCCTGACATCAACATGTGTCGAGTCAATGCCGTTACGGTGGTTTTGCCATTGGTGCCTGTCACCCCCAAGACCTGCGGTCGGTAGTCCCGCTCTTTGGCTAAGCCAATCAAAGCGCGTGCGAATAATTCAATCTCACCCACCACCTCAACACCAAGGTGTGTTGCCTGCCGCAAAAATGACTTAATAGGCTCTTGGTGTGGTGACAAACCGGGGCTTAAAACTACCATATCGACATCGTCTAACCACGTCGCCTCGAGTGCGCACCCAACGTGGCAGTTGTCGATATGTGCGGCCAACAGCTCTTGCAAGGCCGAAAGCCCCAGTGGTTGTGAACGCGTATCAGCCAAAACCAAACGACGCCCCTCACCCGCTAACCAGCGCGCAGCAGCCTCCCCAGTCTCACCAAGACCGAGAATCAGTACCGCTTTTCGCGGCGTGGGGTTTGCGTTTACGTCGATCATCGAATCTTCAAAGAAGCCAAACCAACCAGCACCAGCATCATGCTGATGATCCAAAACCGAACCACCACTTGTGTTTCTTTCCAGCCGCCGACTTCAAAGTGGTGGTGAAGTGGAGCCATCAATAAAATCCGTCGACCCTGACCAAAGCGATATTTGGTGTACTTGAAGTAGGTCACCTGCAACATCACAGAGAGTGTCTCGGCAACAAACACACCACCCATGATGAACAGCACGATCTCTTGGCGCACCACGATTGCCATCGTCCCGAGCATGCCCCCTAGCGCCAAGGCCCCAACGTCACCCATAAAGACTTGCGCGGGGTAGGCGTTAAACCACAGAAAAGCCAACCCGGCCCCGGCCAGTGCCGCGCACAAAATCATCAACTCACTGGCACCTGGAATGTAGGGAAACAACAAATACTTCGAATAATCAACACGACCAACCACATAAGCAAAAATACCGAGCGCTGCCCCAACCATGACCGTTGGCATGATGGCCAACCCGTCTAACCCATCAGTGAGATTGACAGCGTTGCTTGTGCCCACGATCACAAACCAACTCAAAGCCACAAAACCAAAAACACCCAACGGATAACTGACAGACTTAAAAAACGGCACAATCAAATCGGCTCGGTTGGGGAGTGGCATTGACAAACCACTGGCAATCCAATCACGAAACATTGGCCACAGATCGGTATTGGCTGGCGCTGAAATCGCAAATGCCAAATAAACCGAAGCAATCAAACCAATAATGGCTTGCCACATAAACTTTGTTCGCGACCGCATGCCTTCGGGATCGCGATACACGACCTTTTTGTAGTCATCGATCCAACCAATCCAACCAAAACCCAGCGTGACTAGCAGCACGACCCACACAAATCGATTGCTTAAGTCAGCCCAGAGCAAGGTGCTCACGCCAATGCCAATCAATACCAAGACGCCACCCATGGTTGGTGTGCCGTTTTTAACCAAGTGAGACTCCGGACCATACTGACGAACCGCTTGACCAATTTTTAAGGCGGCTAAGCGGCGAATCACCCAAGGCCCCGCCACCAAACCAATGAGTAGCGCCGTGCCACACGCCATCACGGCACGCAGCGTGATGTACTCGAAAACCGAAAAGCTCGAGTTGTAATTAACGGATAACCACCGAAACAGTTCAACCAGCATGTTGGTCCTTCACTGCTTGGCCTCGCGGCATACTTTTTTGAAGTTGCAGCACTACTTTTTCCATCGCCATAAAACGAGACCCTTTCACCAATACACTCATGGGCTCGACTTCGTAAACTCTTTCACACAACTGCCCAACCGACTCAAACCTTTGCGCGTTGATCCCAAAAGCGTCAATACTGTGCAATGTCGCCTCACCCAGCGTCCATAAATATTCAATGTCTCGCTCACGCGCATAGGCACCGACTTCAGCATGCATCTGCGCACCGTTGTCGCCGACTTCGCCCATATCACCCAAAACAAGAGCGCGCGGGGCGGGCAAACCCGACAGCACATCTATCGCGGCACGCACTGAATCTGGGTTCGCGTTGTAGGTATCGTCAATCAGCATTCGGTCTTGCGCCAAACGATGAACTTGCATTCGCCCCTTAACAGCAGCAAAAGTCTCAAGCCCTCGCGCAATAGTCGTCAGAGGCGCCCCTGCAGCCGAGGCGCAGGCTGCCGCCGCACATGCATTGGTGACGTTGTGACGCCCCGCCACTGACAATACAACTGCCTGTTTCTGGCCATTGATCGACAGCACAAACCGACTAACCAAGGCATCCGGATGTATGGATTTCGCCTGAACGTCGGCGGCATCAACCAAACCAAATGTCAGTTGCTTGGACGCACCCCGAGACTGCTCGATCCAGCTCTCGGTATAGGGATCATTTGCGGGAAATACTGCCGTCGCGCCAGCTGGCAAGTCCACCAGCACCTGACCGTTTTCGTGGGCGACGGCTTGGACACTTTCCATGAATTCTTGATGTTCACGTTGAGCGTTCAACACCAGCCCAATATTGGGCTGTGCAATTGATGTTACCAACGCGATTTCACCTGGGTGGTTCATGCCCAATTCGATCACTGCACAACGATGCGATTCGCGCAGCCGCAACACGGTTAAAGGCACACCGATTTCATTGTTTAAGTTGCCTTGCGTGCTGAGCATCGCATCATCGCCAAGCCACTGTGACAAAATCGAGGCAATCATCTCTTTGGTGGTGGTTTTGCCGTTACTGCCTGTGACACCAATCACGGGAATATCGAATCGACAGCGCCATGCAGTGGCAAATTTTTGTAAGGCTTGGCGTGTATCGCCCACACAAATCTGCGGCAAACGAACACCAGGCTGAACACGCTCAACCAATGCGGCAACCACACCAACTTGCTCAGCCTCAGGCAGGTAATCATGACCATCAAATTTTTCACCACGCAGCGCCACAAACAGTGCGTGTGCACTTAACTGACGCGAATCGGTCTGAACCAGGGGTGCGTTTTCTTTAAAAAGCAATGCCAGCCGCGCCCAATGCCGATCATCAAATGGTTGGCACACGCCCGCTATTTCTTGCCATGTTTCGTGTCCCTTGCCGACAAGTATCACCACATCGTTCGGTTGTGCCTGCCAAATCGTGGTCAGAATCGCAACAGCCCGATCGTTTTGTACTCGAACCAACGGTGCCGTTCTATCGTCAAGCCCTGACAACATATCTTGCAAAATCGCCTCAACGGGCTCATCTCTTGGGTTGTCGCTGGTGAAAACCGCTTGGTCGGCCGTGGCTTGGGCGACCTGTGCCATCAAAGGCCGTTTGCTTGCGTCACGATTGCCACCACAACCAACCACGCACCACAGGCGACCATTGCGGGCTTGCGCTAGTGGCTTTAAGGTCTGAAGTACGCTTTGCAGCGCATCTGGCGTGTGCGCATAATCAACCAAGATCAACGGCAAATCGGACTGAGCCACTGATTTTGTAATTGGCACAATCGGCTCTAAACGACCATCAACTGCGGGAAGACTTTGTAGATTGGCCACGATGTCTGCGGGCGATACCTTCAAATGGGTGAGCACTGTCGCTACGGCGAGTATGTTGGAGACGTTGTACTCACCCATGAAGGGCGTTTGTACAGACAACGACTGCCCATCTATCCGTATTTCAAACCGCGTACCTACCGACTCGACCCTGATTTGGCAGGCCGACACATCAGCTTGTTCATTGACCACGCCATAGGTCAAGACCTTGCTGCTGGCAGCCGCCATCATTTCACTTGCCCAAGGGTCATCAATGTTAATCACAGCACGGGTTAACCCATCGCGCTCAAATAACCGTGCCTTAGCTTGCGCATACGCCGCCATGCTGACGTGATAGTCCAAGTGGTCTTGTGTGAGGTTGGTGAACACCCCGATGTCAATCGTCACGGCCGCCAATCGGTTTTGATCTAAACCAATCGAAGAAGCTTCAAGCACAACATGCGTTGCACCACTGTTTTTCAAGCTGGCAAGACACTTGTGTACGCTGACGACATCGGGCGTGGTCAATTGACCGAACTTGGCTATACCCTTCGGATCCAAAACACCCAATGTGCCGATCACACCGCACGGGTGTCCCAGTCGGTTGAGTGCTGCGGCCAACCAATTGGCAGTCGTAGTCTTACCATTGGTACCGGTAATCGCTATCACCGTTAATGCATCAGAGGCAAAGCCCCACCAAGCGTGCGCAAGCGAACCCAGAACTGATGGCAAATTCGGCACAGCTAACGCTGGTGTTACCCCGAGTTGTGCATGTTGCTGCTGCGTTAAACCCGATTCAAACACAACCGCCGAAACACCACTTGCGATGGCATCAGCGATGAAGTCGCGGCCGTCGCCAACCAAGCCAGAGCACGCCAAAAAGACATCGCCTACGCGGCACTGTCGAGAATCCAACACCAAGCTTGCCGACGCCGCCACACCAAGGTCATTTCGCAAACGCTCAATGACCTCATCAACCGTGGGGCTGTCACGGCATTGATCTGTCATGGTCGACTCCCCGACTCGAACTGTCTCTGAGCAACCACCTCTGAATCAAACGGGGCATCGGGCTCTACACCAAGCATGCGTAGGGTGCGGCCCATCACGGTCGCAAACACAGGAGCAGCCACGCGACCACCGTAATAGTGTCCAGCCATCGGTTCATCAATGCTGACAGCAATAACGATGTGCGGATTGGAAACCGGTCCAAATCCCACAAAAGAGCTTCGGTAATGCGTTTGGCTGTACTCACGATTGATAATTTTTCTGGCGGTGCCGCTCTTTCCGGCCACACGGTATCCTTGTACTTGAGCGAGCTTTGCGCCCTCGGGGCCCGCAGAAGCTTCGAGCATATCCCTGATGGTCTGAGCAACCGCTGCACCGTAAACAGGTATGGTTGTAGGTAGGTCTTTGCGCTTGATCAACGTTAAATTGACCATGTCGCCATCACGGGCAAATGCCGTGTAGGCCCTGGCCACTTGTAATAACGAAGTTGATAACCCATAGCCATATGCCATCGTGGCTTGCTCAATCGGTCGCCACCGCTCCCACGGTCGCAATCGACCGGCTGCCGCCCCAGGAAAACCAATTACAGGAGGCTGCCCAAAACCCAACGCAGTGAATTGCGTCCACATTTCTTGGGCTTCTAGCCGCTGAGAAATCCTTGCCATGCCAATGTTGCTTGACTTGACAATGATGCCCATTGGATCCAGGACACCATTTTTTGTAACATCACGAATTCTTTCGCCGTGAAATATAGCTTCACCACGACCAGTATCAATTTGGGTATTGTCCTTAATCCGATTCAACGCCATGGCCAATCCCATGGTGAAGGGCTTCAAAATAGAACCTGGCTCAAACGTATCGGTCAACACGCGATTTCTGAGATTGACGCCTCGCAGCGTTGAGCGGTCATTAGGGTCGAAGGTCGGGAAATTAACCAACGCCAATATCTCACCCGTCTGAACATCGATAACAACGCAAGAAGCGCTTTGTGCTTCGTTGAATTGCACGGCCTCGGCTAGGGTTCGGTAAACCAAATACTGAATCCGAGTATCGATCGAAAGCTCAATATCCTGCCCATTTACTGGCAAATTAACAGCCCGAACATCTTCGATTACTTGCCCAAGTCGGTCTTTAATGACACGGCGACTGCCCGGCTTGCCAGACAGTTTGTCGTTGTAGGTGAGCTCTATGCCTTCCTGTCCCAAATCATCCAAATTGGTGAACCCAACCACGGTACCCGTGACCTCACCCTCCGGATAAAAGCGACGCGTCTCGGGTAGCGAATGAACGCCCGGCATGCGCAAAGCGGCGATCTGCTCGACCAACCCCAAAGACAACTGACGACGTAAATAAACAAATGTCTTGCTGTCATCAGCCAGCCTGGTCTTTATCGTGGCTTCAGGCATAGCGAGCAATTCACTTAACTTGGCCCACTGTTGCGCTGTCGCTGATTTTGTGTCTTCGGAAATGGCCCAAACCGCACGCGCTGGAATACTTGCCGCCAAGACCACGCCTTGCCGGTCCACGATCTTTCCACGCGTCGCCGACAGGGGTAAGGTCCGTTCGAATCGCTTGCCACCTTGTTCCTGTAAAAACTCACGGTTGACGCTTTGCAAGTAGACCGCTCGCCCGAGTAACACCAAAAACGCTAGCCCAAATACCAACAACACTAAGCGAGCACGCCAAGTAGGAAACGAAACCCTCACAACTGGACTGTCAAAAAAGGAGAGTCGACGCATCGGTTAGCCTCCCTGCGCCGGTAAGCCAGGTGCTTCGCGAACGTAGATTGTTCGTGCCGGAGCAATGGGCTGCATTTTGAGGGTATCGCGTGCGATCTGATCGATTCTTGCGTTGCGAGACAATTCCGCTCGGTCAAGCTGTAAGTTACGCCAGATCACGTCTAATTCATTGAATTGCGAGACTAGTTGCTCGTTCTCTATAAAAAGCTGCCGTGACTGATAGCGCGCCGTGACGAGCGACATGGCCACT
The DNA here is from genome assembly GCA_963926245.1 of uncultured Burkholderiaceae bacterium. Lineage (GTDB taxonomy): Bacteria > Pseudomonadota > Gammaproteobacteria > Burkholderiales > Burkholderiaceae_B > Algicoccus. The sequence continues at coordinate 131,436 of CAWUWI010000004.1, forward strand.
AGCATCAACAGTATCGCCATCACGAACACGGTGCGTCCCATCAGCGTCTACGTCCGGCCACATTAGGCAATGGGGTGTGCGTTCGCTGCGCAAAACGCAGAACCGCTGAACGCGAGCGCGCATTGCCATGGATTTCATCACTTGTTGGCAACACACGCTTCACACCCGTCAGTAAAGGCTGGGGCATTTGATCTTCCCTTAAAGGCAAGCGAGCGTAAGCCGCATTAGGCTTAGAAGCCTTTTGCAGGAACTGCTTGACTCGGCGGTCCTCAAGCGAATGAAAGCTGATCACAGCAATGCGTCCTCCAGGTCGAAGATGCGTCAGAGTTGCCTCGAGGGCGCGATCAAGTTCTTCGAGCTCCCGATTGAGGTAAATCCGTATAGCTTGAAATGTCCTTGTCGCCGGATGTTGGCCCTTCTCCCGCGTACGGACAGTGGCGGCGACGATGTCGGCAAGGTCGAGCGTGCGTTCAATTTGCCGCACTGAGCGGCGAGCAACAATCGCTTTTGCAATCTGAAGAGCAAACCGTTCTTCGCCATAATTTTTGATAACCTCCCGAACCTCTTCTAGGCTGGCTTGTGCCAGCCACTGTGCTGCAGTCTGCCCTTGCGACGTGTCCATACGCATGTCTAAAGGGCCATCACGCATAAAAGAAAACCCACGCTGCGCTTGATCAATCTGCGGCGAGGACACCCCGACATCTAACATCACGCCATCGACTTCAGCCAATCCTTGCTGCGCCAACAATGCTGCTAAGTCACCGAAGACACCATGTACACAAACAATTCTTGCGTCACTCTTGGCCCACTCTCGAGCCACAGCAACCGCTTCAGGATCACGATCAATCACCACCAATGTTGCCAATGCACTGAGACGCTTTAACAGCTGAGCCGCATGCCCCCCCCGCCCGAACGTGCCATCAACGTACACACCATCAGCCGGCACACCACCATCGGGAACCAACGCCTGAACTGTTTCATCAAGCAACACACTGCGGTGAAGAGAGTCGGTCATGTTTTAAAAAGAAAACTGACTCAGTACTTCGGGCATGCCCCCAGACAAGTCTTGTGCTTCGCGCTCAGCCAGTAAGGCGGCGTCCCACAACTCAAAATGTCCACCCATGCCAAGTAGCATCACTTCACGCGCCAAACCTGAGGCGGCGCGCAACTCAGGCGCCACCAACACTCGACCTGCACTATCGATATCAACATCTTGCGCATTACCCAGCAACAAACGTTGTAGGCCTCGGGCCTGTACAGGGAAGGCAGCGATTTGTTCTCGTTTGCGCTCCCACTCAGGGCGGGGGTAAACCAACAGGCAGCCGTCAGGGTGGCGCGTGATCGTGAGGCGGCTATGGGCCTGTTCGACGAGCGCATCACGATGCCGGGACGGCACATTTATGCGACCCTTTGCATCTAGCGTGAGAGCACTGCTACCTTGAAACACAAAAATCCCCACAAAATTGCACAAAACAACACTTTTCACCACTCTAAGGGAACGGGAATAGCTGGTCAAGTGAAATTTCACGATTTTCTTAATGAAGACAATGACTTAGCGTAGTTTTAGAGAACCAATAAAACAAAAAGTCGCTTTATATCAGGAACTTGGAATCCGATATAAAAGTAGCGTCTTAACTATTTGGGTGATTCGAATCAGGTAGAAGTTGCGGGGCAAACCTATAGGCCGGATTCTGTAGGTCGACCGAAGCCGACTGACAATCATTCCTCTCGGTGCGACATTACTGACGCACTCTAGCCACCTACCCGCATGCTCGAACGAGCCGCCCATCACACCCAGAAGGTGAACGCATGCCTATTTGGTGTTGCTCCGGGTAGAGGTTGCCGCGTTTCACCCTGCCGCGTTGATCGGCTTACCGATCGTGCGCCACGGTGTAACCGTGGCGGTGTGATTGCTCACCCTCGCGTCAGACTCGTCTCTGTGGCCCTATTCCTCAATGCACGAATGCACTGGACGGCCGTTAACCGTTACCCTGCTCTGTGGAGTCCGGACCTTCCTCGATACCTTTCGGTCGCGCGATTGCCCAGTTTGCCCCGCAAGTACATTGTAGACGCTCGAACCTGCGACAATGTCGTTTATTGGTGATTACCCTCTGGTAGTCCGTTTTCATTGTTTGGCGTTCACTCATGGCAGCAACTCCCCTCCTGACCCTTCAAAACGTTCAATTGGCTTTCGGTCATCATGCTCTTCTTGATCATGCCAATCTCACGATCGCACCCCAAGAGCGCATTGGCTTGATCGGAAGAAACGGGGCAGGTAAGTCCTCACTTTTGAAGCTACTCGATCAACGTTCGCAACCCGACGATGGCTTGGTTGTTAATTCTGATAGCTTACGCGTTGCGACCGTCGAGCAAGAGCCGGCGTTAGAAGCACTGACAGTGCTTGAAGTGTTGTCAGCAGAAGCAGGGCGCCCAGATGCTGAAGATTGGGAACGCGAAATCTTGGCTCGCAAGTGGGCCGACAAAGTCGGGATCGCGCCCGAGACGTTGATTGATACCCTTTCAGGCGGCATGCGCAAACGCATCGCGCTTGCGGCAGCGCTGGTGCGCGAGCCTGATTTGTTGCTGCTTGACGAGCCAACCAACCACCTTGACTTGGACGGTATTCTTTGGCTGCAAAAGCTTTTACTTGAGTGGCGTGGAAGCGTCCTTTTAATTACCCATGATCGCCGTTTTCTCGATGACGTTGTCACGCGTATCGTCGAGCTTGATCGCGGAAAACTGCTGAGCTTTCCGGGTAACTTTGCGCAATGGCAATTCCAAAAAGAAGCCTTCTTGCATGCTGAGCAATTAGAAAATGCCCGCTTTGACAAGTTACTGGCGCAAGAAGAAGTCTGGATTCGCAAAGGCGTCGAAGCGCGACGCACCCGCAATGAGGGTCGTGTGCGTCGACTCGAGCAATTGAGGCGCGATCGCGCACAACGCCGCGATCAACTCGGTCGCGTGTCTTTGAAGGTGGATCATTCTTCGCGCTCGGGCAAGCTTGTCGCCGAATTGAAAGACGTCAGCAAAGGCTATGGCGAAAAAGTCGTTCTACAGAACTTCTCAACCACCATTTTGCGTGGCGACAAGATCGGTGTTATCGGTCCCAACGGCGCTGGCAAGTCGACGCTGCTGCAACTCATCTTGGGCAAGCTTGAGGCCGACGCCGGCGAAATCAAATTGGGCACTAACTTACAAGTAGCCTATTTTGATCAAATGCGCGAGCAGCTCGATGAAACTGCTGCTTTGGTCGACGTTATCAACCCCGGTAGCGAGTGGGTTGAAATCGGTCAAGAAAGAAAACACGTGATGAGCTACCTGGGCGATTTCTTATTTGCGCCAGCGCGCGCGCAATCGCCCGTGAGCAGCCTATCGGGTGGCGAACGTGCTCGTTTACTGCTGGCGCGTTTGTTCGCTCGCCCAGCCAACATCTTGGTGCTTGATGAGCCTACCAATGACTTGGACATTGAAACCCTAGAGCTGCTTGAAGTATTGCTTCAAGATTTTTCAGGGACGGTGCTGTTGGTCAGCCACGATCGGGCTTTCTTAGACAACGTGGTCACACAAACCATCGCTTATGAAGGTCGTGGTCACTGGGGTACCTACGTGGGCGGCTATGAGGACTGGTTAGCGCAGCGCCCCAAAAAATCGGCAAGTCAATCGCCCGACAAAAGCGTCGCCAATGGGTCGGCAAACAGCAAGCCAACCACAGCCACACCTAAGCGCAAAACATCACGCCTGAGCAACTGGGAAGAGAAAGAGCTCGCCGCTCTCCCTGAAAAAATACAAGCCCTTGAAGCACAACAAAGTGCTTTGGTGACTAAGCTGGCCTCGCCCGAACTTTACCAGGGCGAAAGTGAATCGCTTGGGCAGGTACAAGCTGACATCGACGGCTTGGACGGGCAGTTACGGGCCCTGTACGAGCGCTGGGAAGCGCTTGACGCCAAGAAAGCTTAAGCGTGGTGCGACAGGGACCAGGGCAAGGTCTCACCTGCAGCCAAGGGCACTAGCGTTGACTCGCCAAACGGAATATGTTCGGGCACCTTATATGGTTCGCGCTTAAGCATGATCGTCGACTGGTTTCTTGGTAGGCCATAGAAGTCAGGTCCGCGATGGCTGGCAAACGCCTCAAAACGTTCGAGTTGGCCCGCCGCATCAAACACCATGGCATAAAGTTCGAGGGCATTTAGCGCTGAGTAACAACCCGCACAACCACAAGCCATTTCTTTGAGGTGCTTGGCATGCGGCGCGCTGTCTGTTCCCAGGAAGAACCGTGGACTCTCGCTGGTGGCCGCCTCGACTAACGCTTGGCGGTGTATTTCACGCTTCAAAATTGGCAGACAATAAAAATGTGGCCGAATACCACCCGTAAAAATAGCGTTACGGTTGTAGAGCAAATGCTGTGGGGTAATAGTCGCGGCCATCGGGCCATCGGCATCGCGAACGTACTGCACGCCCTCTTTGGTGGTGATGTGCTCAAACACCACTTTCAGCTCAGGATATGATTTTCTTAATGGGTGCATCACGCGATCGATAAAAACCGCTTCACGGTCAAACACGTCAACATGGCTATCTGTGACTTCGCCATGGATCAATAAAGGCACACCATAACGCTGCATGGCCTCTAGTGCCACTTTGCATCGCCCGAGCAAATCGGTCACGCCAGAGTCTGAATTGGTTGTGGCTCCCGCCGGGTAAAGCTTCACCGCGTGAACGAAAGGCGACTTCGCTGCCGCCTCAATATCGGCTGCCGTGGTGTTATCGGTTAAATAAAGCGTCATGAGTGGCTCAAACCCTCTGTCGCTCAAACCATTAAAGGCAAGGGCTCGCAATATCTCATCGCGGTACTGCGCTGCCATTGCAACGTTAGTCACTGGCGGTCGCAAATTCGGCATAACAATAGCTCGCCTAAACTGCTTGACAGTGTCCCCAATCACAGCTTTGAGCGCATCACCATCTCTGAGGTGCAAGTGCCAATCGTCAGGTGTGTTGATGATTAAGGTTTGCAGCGTCATGGTTTTTGTCCTAGTTGTCATGGTTTGGCTCAATGGGCAATTCCGTTTCGACCACCCGAGCAAAAACAGCAGTACCCAGTGGAATAACGGCATCATTTAAATCATAAAGCGGGTTGTATAAAGGCCAGCCCTATTCAGCAACACCTTGGACATGCCCAAAGCAAGCACCTGGCCGGTGTCGCAACATGAAAGAAAAAATCCTCTGATCCCATCGAAAGGTTTAGATCCGACACGACGTTTTAACACCAATTAATACCGTTGCAACTTTCACCACCTGTTGCGCATGTTCAGGATTGTTTATGGTCGAGGCATAAATCATTTAGAACTTTACTTGGGCAGTTGCGCCAAAGGCCGGCGCTGTATTGTGGATTAATAGCGCGTAAAACAATACTTTGCCAGGCTGTCACAATGTGTCCACCTAACAAAATGGGACCAATGGTTTGATTAGGGTGGGCGCCATGCCCATCCTTATCCTTAACCAAGATTTCAATCTGATCAAATGCTGCCATCATCGGTCCTGGCTTAATACCGACCGTGCCAGCAGGTAATGCTGGCAAGTTGTATAGCGCATAGCCAGCGTCACAATAAAACGTTCAAATAAACCATCATCAATCATGGCTTGAGCGCCACCCAGTCCTTCCTTTGCTGGTTGAATTATAAAAAGACTTGGACATTAAAGTCTCGCGTTTGTGCGAAGTATTTTGCAACAGCCAGAAAGTTAGGGGGGGGTGACCGTCGTGCCCACAAATATGCATCAAATCATCATGTCTAAAGGCATCAGCTAATCCGCTGGCTTCGCACATTGACAATGCATCTATATCGACTTTCAAAGCAATGCGCAAACCCGAGTCACACCGCTGGCTATGCGAAATGCCAACAACACCAGTACCCGCCAGGATTTCTATGCACTTAAATACCCAACGAAAAAGTGAACTTGAAATAAATTAGCTTGTGCGTAATTTTTTTAAAACCAATTTCTTGATTGGAAAGCAAGTCACGACGCAAAACAATCATCTGAGCATGAGTCTTAACAATCGCAGTCAGTGGTCTTCGTGCTAGCATGGATAGTTACCTAGGGAAAACGTGAAGATGCCGATAGTTTACTAGGCAGGCATCTTTGTTACAGTCTTTGAATGTCAATGCGGGTTTGATTGAGCCCGGTTCGACAGTTTGATTTTTATTATGCGTAGGCAACAAGGAGACCTGAATGGCCACAGCCACAAAACCCCCCCGCAAACCCAATGCTGCCTTCATGAAGCCCCTCACACCAAGCCCTATTTTGGCTGCTGTGATTGGTGCGGACCCACTTCCACGTACTGAGGTCACCAAAAAGATTTGGGAATACATCAAAAAACACGATCTTCAAGATCCAGCCAACCGTCGCAACATCAATGCCGACGACAAACTACGGCCCTTGTTTGAAAAAGAACAGGTGTCGATGTTTGAATTGACCAAAATTGTTAGTGGTCATTTGTCCTAAAACAAGACGACTATTGGTTTTGTCGTGGCTTTTGAACAAAAAAAGGCAGCCTAAGCTGCCTTTTTTTATTTCTTTTACAAAAGTAATTACCTACCGATTGGCATACCATCAACCAGCATCAGAAACCCTTTAATTAGGCGATAAAGCACCCAAACAACGGTTGCTAGAATACCAAGCCATCCGATAAGGATAACAGTCAGCAAGAAACTCAACGCCAACCACAACACCGACCAAAGAAATGTCGACATCAACCAATCAAGATGTGACGCATAGATGGTGCCTGCTGCGTCAGGCCGTTTGACGTAGACAATGATGATGGCTGCCAATGTAGCAAATACGAACACACCCGACGTTAAAAAACCAAGCGCAAATAAGCCATAAGCTGCTAAGCAAATCGTTTTCAAGGACGGATTGGAAGAAGGAAGTTTGGATTGAACATCACTCATGATTTTTCACCGTAAAAGGGTCGCAACATTCGTAGAGTGTATTTGAGAAGCCGTAAAAGCCAAACCCCCGCTTATGGAGGGGCGGGGGTTTGGGGTAATAAGAGCTTGACGATGACCTACTTTCACAGATGTACATCCACT
>CAWUWI010000005.1:0-85008 GCA_963926245.1 uncultured Burkholderiaceae bacterium
AGCTGTGTGCGGATGGGTGGCACTTTTGGGGCTAGCTCAACATCAAAAGATCGGGTGCATGAGCATAACGCCAGCCAATCTCCAAAACCCATCACCGCTCGTCCAAAACTCAATGCATAGGTGCGCTAGGAGTCCCGAACAGAATCAGGAGGGTGGGGGTACGGTGGGGTCGCTGATTCCAGCTTTTTTTATTGTTTGATGGGGATTTGCTTTCAAAGCGGATGACACCGATGCTAGGGGTAAGCAAGGAGCAGTTGATGCGGGTGGTGGCTACTTAACCAAAAATTATTGGGTATGCTTTTGGGTATGTAAAAAATAAAAAGCACCTGAAGGGCGCTTATTTATTGGTTAACTGGCGGACAGAGGGGGATTCGAACCCCCGATACGCTATGAACGTATACACGCTTTCCAGGCGTGCGCCTTCAACCGCTCGGCCACCTGTCCTACTTTCTTTTTTGGGACTTGGTCCCTTTAATACAAGAACAAGAGTTTAGCAGACAGTGGGGCTTGGAGCCGGGATGCTCAGCATGGGCGGCCAACTGACTAGGCGGTGTAATGTAAAAAAAGTGGGTGTGATGCAGGCTTTGGCAGGAGCGATGTTGCAGTTGCATTTTATGATGCGGCTTTTATTGCGGCCGGCTTGGTACTGATTCCGAATGGGCCATTGGGTTGACGCCGGGTATGCTGGCCACGAGTACGTATGACCCATGCGGGACTGATGTTATTTGTGGCCTTAAAAGCGGTTAATGGGATGACCTGCCCACTAACGGTTCTTGAGGCGCACTTTCGAAACACCACGGCACCGTCTTTATCCCGAGCCTACAAGCTAGAGCAATTGCTTTACTGGGATTTGCCACTGTCGTTTTTTCTGTGGCTCTATTTAGATTGATCGCTATGGGTTTGTTGGCTGTGGCGGCGGGGGCCACCGATCAGATCCTGAGACGTTGTCGGTTTTGTTGGTTGTATTAGCTATGTGGCGGTGGTGCTCAGGTGGCAGGGTTACTTGTGGGCCAGCATTCGCTGCACGTAGCGTGCGATGGTGTCGATTTCTAGGTTGACTTGGTGGCCGGGTTTCACGTGCTGCAGGGTCGTGACTTGCATGGTGTGTGGAATCACATTGATACTGAACTCAGTACCCGTCTCGATGTCTGTGACCTCGTTAACGGTCAGGCTAATACCGTTGACCGTGATTGACCCTTTGTAGGCCAAGTACATACCCAGTGACTTGGGCGCGTGCACGACAAGCAGCCAGGATTCACCGACGGGTTCAAATTTGACGACCTGACCCAAACCATCGACGTGACCGGACACCAAGTGACCACCGATCTGATCACCCATCTTAAGAGACTTCTCTAGGTTCACAGGGCCTGGGTTTTGTAGGCCCACGGTTTTGTTGAGGCTTTCACGCGAAACGTCGGCCGTGAAATGCTGGATCTCTGGCAATGTCGTCACGGTCATGCACGCGCCTTCGATGGCGATTGAGTCACCGAGCTTAACGTCAGACATGTCCAGTCCGCCCACTTCAATCAAAAGCCTCACGCCACTGTCGGCTTGACCAGGGTGAATCGTCTCAACTTTTTTAATCTGGCCAACGGCGGCCACAATGCCTGTAAACATTCGTTATCCCTTGAGATGATGTTTATTGCATGCGTTGGTTATTGGCTTGGATGTGGTCAACCAAAGCCTGCCAGCGACTGACCGTACGAGCCCTGACTCGGATATCAGGCTCAAAGGTCTCATGATCGATAAAGGCCAGTTGTCCAGCCTCACTAAGCTGGTCAATGCCGGGGAGTTTCAGCATGGGCAAACCATCGCCCAAGAACATCGGTGCCATGTAAATCAGTAACTCATCCACACAACCCGACTGCCAAAAGGCACCGTTCAAGTTAGCACCGGCTTCAACATGCAACTCATTAATACCGTTCTCACCCAACCAACTCACCACACCTGTCAAGTCGACCTTGCCAGGCTGATTGGCTTGCGGAACTTCTATCACCCTCGCCCCCAAGTCCTTAAGCACTTGCTGCTTGGCTTGGTCGCTGCTTGCGGTAAAAATCAAAAGACCGGGTGTCTGAAGCAATTTGGCGGTCAGTTCAATATCAAGCTTGTGATCAATCAACGCGCGCTGTGGTTGGCGGGGCGTTTGAACCGCCCGCACATTCATCTGCGGGTCATCGGCCTTAACCGTACCAATACCCGCCAACACGCAACAACTGCGCGCACGCCAGTGGTGACCATCGGCACGCGCTAAGGGCCCCGTGATCCACTGCGACTCACCACTAGGCAAAGCGGTTTTAACATCCATCGACGCGGCAATCTTCAACCACGTGTATGGCACACCGCGAACCATGCGCGACACAAAACCCGGATTGACTTCGAGCGCTTTGATCGCCAGCACACCGACCGTGACTTCAATGCCCGCAGCCCTGAGCTTTTCAATCCCACGGCCAGCCACCGCGGGGTTGGGGTCAACATGGCCAATCACCACCCGTGCCGGCTTTACGTGCAAAAGGGCATCGGTACAAGGGGGGGTTTTGCCATGATGGCTGCAAGGCTCGAGCGTGACATATACAGTCGCACCATCAATCGACTGCTGATTGTTTTTGGCGTCTTGCAAAGCCATGATCTCTGCGTGCGCATCCCCTGACTTCTGAGTGACGCCTTGGCCAATCACCTGCCTGTCCTTGACGATCAAGCAACCCACGCGGGGGTTCGGCGTGGGCACATACAGGGCTGAGTAGGCCAGTTCTAAGGCTTGCGCCATGAAATATTCATCGGCAGCCAAACGGTCATCTGTCATTGCTTACGGCCTGCTGGTGGCCCCTGCATTTCTTTAATCGCTTGCACAAATTCACCAATATCCTCAAAACTTTTGTACACCGACGCAAACCTCACATAAGCCACCTTATCGAGCTTATTGAGTTCTTGCATAACAAGGGCGCCAATTTTTTCTGTTGACACCTCTCGCTCACCACTCGTTAGCAACTGCTCTTCAATGCGGTGTACCACTTGATCAATTTGGTCAAGACTGACGGGGCGTTTTCTGAGGGCGAGCTTCAGACTTGCCTTCAGCTTCAGTGGGTCGTATTCGTGACGGCTGCTGTTTCGCTTAACCACGGTTGGCATTGACAACTCAGCCCGCTCATAAGTCGTGTAGCGACGATCGCACTTCTCACAACGACGACGACGACGAATAACATCGCCCTCTTCTCCGATACGAGAATCAACAACCAGCGTCTCGGGATGACCGCAAAAAGGACATTTCATTCGATATCGTCAGCCGCCCTGAACTGATTAACGGTAAACCGGAAACGCGCTGGTCAATGCATGCACCCGCTCACGCACCGACTCCAAATTGGCGCTATCCGTTGGCTTATCTAAAACGTCAGCAATCAAATGCGCCGTCTCTTTAGCCTGAGCCTCCTTAAAGCCACGGGTGGTCATCGCTGGCGTCCCCAAACGCACACCGCTGGTCACAAAAGGCTTCTCTGGGTCATTTGGAATTGCGTTCTTATTGACGGTGATGTGCGCGTGACCCAAGGCCTCCTCAGCGACCTTGCCTGTGATGCCCTTGGCGCGTAAATCAACCAACATCACGTGGCTCTCCGTGCGACCCGATACGATACGCAATCCGCGCCCAACCAAGGTCTCAGCCATCACCTGCGCGTTTTTAACGACCTGTGCTGAGTACGTTTTGTACTCCGGTGCCGAGGCCTCTTTAAAAGCGACTGCCTTGGCCGCAATCACGTGCATCAAAGGACCGCCCTGCATGCCCGGGAAAATAGCCGAGTTGATGATCTTCTCGTGCTCAGCCTTCATCATGATGATGCCGCCCCGGGGACCACGCAGGCCCTTGTGAGTGGTCGACGTCACAAAGTCAGCGTGTGGCACGGGGTTTGGATAAGCGCCACCGGCCACCAGACCAGAGAAGTGCGCCAAATCAACCAACAACAGAGCTCCATTGTCTTTGGCAATCTTCGAGAGACGCTCAAAATCCATTCGCAACGAGTACGCCGAGGCGCCTGCCACAATCAGCTTGGGCTTTTCTGTTTTGGCGAGATGCTCAACTTTATCGTAGTCCAACACTTCATTGGCATCCAAGCCGTACTGTAAAAAGTTATACAACTTGCCCGAAGCGTTTACGCTTGCGCCGTGGGTCAGGTGCCCGCCGTCGGCCAAACTCATGCCAAGCACGGTGTCACCGGCCTTTAAAACAGCCAAGTAAACCGCTTGGTTGGCTTGCGAGCCTGAGTTGGGTTGCACGTTTGCCGCTTCAGCGCCAAACAATGCCTTCAAGCGATCGATAGCCAACTGCTCAACGATGTCAACAAACTCGCAACCACCGTAGTAACGCTTGCCCGGATACCCTTCAGCATACTTGTTGGTCATCTGCGAGCCTTGGGCTTGCATCACCGCTGGGCTGGTGTAGTTTTCAGAGGCGATCAGCTCGATGTGTTGCTCTTGGCGGATGTCTTCCTTTTGGATAGCATCCCACACTGCTGGATCAACACGGTCTAGGGTCAGTTTGCGGTCAAACATTGGGTTCGTCCTGGCTAAAAGTCGACGGGAAAATAGCACTACATCAAATGCAATCAGGCGGCAAGCACCGCCTGCTCAACAACATGAACATTTTATGAATTGCTATTGTACCGCCACCGCCACCCTTCTTACCTTTACCCGACTTGTTTAGGGGCTAAGGCAGGGTTAAGCGTGTAGGTGCCCGTGAGGCTAGCTTGGGCCAAAACGTGACCTTGCATCGCCCTTACCGCTTCAGGGCCAGTAAACACACCCTCTAAGGGCAGCTTATCGACATCTAACGCATAAGCTGTAAAAACGTAACGATGGATAAGCGCATCGTTCCAGGGGGGGCAAGGACCGTCGTAACCGAAGTACTGGCCAGACATGTCGCGGTCAGTGGCAAACCAGCCCGTATAGTCGTTGGTGCCTTGACGCGTTTCGTGCGGCGTTAAAGGCCCACCTTTGCCGCGTGGCACCACCTCATTAGAGTATTCACCCTCAGCGACCTCAAGCTTGTCAGCGGCCAAATCCACCAAAACCCAATGATAGAAATCAGCGCGCGGCAAATCAGCCGGAACTTCACGATCCTCCTGGTTAACATCATCTGGCTTTGAAGGCGCATCGGGATCATGGCAGATCACCACAAACGAACGCGTGCCAGCCGGCACATCATCCCAAACCAAGTGAGGATTGAGGTTATCAGCCAAAGCCACGTGACTTTGGGGATCAATTTTTCCGAAGGCGTAGAGTTCCGGAATGCAAGCCTGCTCAGCAAATGAAAGACTCGACAATTTCATGGCAAACTCCTTAAGTATTTCGGGAGGACAGCACCGCCTGACAGGTCTTGGTTAAAGGTCCTGCCATTTAAGGAGGCCCATGCCCCTCTACTAGCCTCATCACATCAAGACAAGCTCACCTTAACACGGGCGAATTTGCGTTTGCCAACTTGTAGAACATAAATGCCGGGGCCTAATGTTAAACCCTTATCCGAGATCTTCTCGCCATCAACGCGAACCCCGCCCTGCTCTAAGTTTCGCTGCGCCTCGGAGCCAGAGCTCACCAGACCGGCCTCGCGCAGAGCCTTCAAAATACCCACGGGCTCCAAACCAAGTGAAACTTCAGGCATGTTATCAGGTATCGCCCCATCACGAAACCGGGCTTCAAAGGCAGCCAGAGCGGCCTCGCCACTGCCCGCACCGTGGAAGCGATCAACGATTTCTTGCGCCAATAGTACTTTAATGTCACGCGGGTTACGGCCCTCTTCAGTCTGCTTTTTAAGGCCTTCAATGTCTGCCAAGCTTTTAAATGACAGTAACTCAAAGTACTGCCACATGAGCGTGTCAGAAATCGACATGAGCTTGCCAAACATCGATTCAGGCAGCTCGCTAATGGCAATGTAGTTGCCTTTGGACTTGGACATTTTGTCGACACCGTCGGTGCCCACCAAAAGCGGCATCGTCAAAATGCACTGCGGCGACTGACCCATTTCCTTTTGCAACTCACGGCCCACGAGCAAGTTAAACTTCTGGTCGGTGCCCCCGAGTTCAAGATCAGCCTTCAGCGCCACCGAGTCATAGCCCTGCATCAGTGGGTACAAAAACTCGTGCACGGAGATGGCCACACCATTGCGAAACCGCTGTGTAAAATCCTCGCGTTCCATCATGCGCGCCACCGTGTAGCGTGATGCCAGCTCAATCATGCCACGTGCGCCGAGAGGATCACACCACTCTGAGTTGTAGCGAATCTCAGTCTTTTCTGGGTCTAGAACCAAGCTGGCTTGGGCGTAATAGGTCTGGGCGTTAGCCTCAATTTGCTCGCGCGTCAGCGGCGGACGGGTGTTGTTGCGTCCCGACGGGTCACCAATCATGGCAGTAAAGTCGCCAATCAAAAAAATCACCGTGTGCCCTAGGTCCTGCAACTGCCTGAGCTTATTGAGCACCACCGTGTGGCCCAAATGAATATCCGGGGCTGTCGGATCAAGCCCAAGCTTGATCCGCATCGGTACGTTTTCGGCGTGGCTGCGAGCCAGTTTTTGGACGAACTCTTGCTCGACAAGCAGTTCGTCGCAGCCGCGTTTGGCGATCTGAAGGCTTTCCTTCACGAGGTCGGTAATGGGGTGCGTTTTTTGAGTCATGGCGGCAAAGTTTGGTTTGAGACTGAAACAAACGGTAACAGACGGGCGGTAACACCAAAAAAACGTCTGTTCTCACCAGATGAAATGAATTAACATTATGACAGTAATCACACCGGCCACTCATCGTGTCCGATGGTTTTGTTTGGTTCAAAGCAACAGTACTAATCATTTTTGACAAGAGACTCTATCGCAATGACAGACCTGCGCCAAGCTAACCACAACCCGTTTAACAAAAGCCCAATAACGGTGTCTGGTCAGCGACGGCGCCCCCTTAAAACGGCGCTAGGCCTAACAGCTGCGGGTTTGCTTGTCGCTGCGGGCGCTTTCGCCATGGTGCAGCCCTCAAATTCGGTACTGATAGATCAACAATTGGTGGCCGACACCTTCACACTGCCCTTACCGGTGGCCGCACCAGATCTTCAAACAGCTACCACTGATGAATACCGCCTTGAAACGCGCATTCAGTCCGGTGACACCATTGCCAGCATCTTGTCGCGACTAGAAATTGAAGAGCAAGGCCTGATGGGTTTTATCACCGTCAATAAAGACACCCGCAAAGCCGCCCATCGGTTGGTGCCTGGACGCACCGTTCAGGCGTCACTTGACGCCAGTGGCGCCATGAAATGGGTGCGTTACATCCACACACCTGGCAAAGAAGACAACGGTGCGTTTGTTACCGAGTATCTCGAACTCGTTAAAAACCCAGATGGCTCATTTGCCGCCAAAGAAAAAATTGCCAGCACCGAGTCCCAAACGAATATCGCCGCTGGGCGCATAAAGTATTCTTTATTCGGCGCCACCGACGCGGCCGGCATCCCTGACGGGGTGACCATGCAAATCGCCGAAATTTTGGGCGGCCGTGTGGACTTTTTACGTGATATTCGCGAAGGCGATGAGTTTCGCGTGATCTACGAAACCCGTACCTTCGAAGGCCGGCCTGCTGGTGCCGGGCGGGTTTTGGCGGTTGAGTTCATCAATGCAAACAAACGATTCGAAGCCCTCTGGTTTGAGCCCAAAGAAGGCTCGGGCGGTTATTACGATGCCGATGGTAAGAGCTTGAGAGGTGCATTTTTACGTTCAGCCATTCCGTTTACCCGTATCAGCTCTAAGTTCGGTATGCGTAAGCACCCTATTCACAAGCGTTGGCGCTCACACAACGGCATCGATTTCGCTGCCCCGACAGGCACACCGATTCGGGCCACAGGTGACGGCGTGGTGCAGTCTATTGGCACACAAGGCGGCTACGGCAAGACGATCGTTTTGCGCCACCCCAACAACATCTCCACCCTATTTGCGCACCAAAGTCGCTTTGTCAACGGTCTCAAGCGCGGTGACCGCGTGTCGCAAGGACAGATCATTGGTTACGTGGGTTCAACGGGCTGGTCGACCGGACCTCACCTGCACTACGAATTTCGCATCAACAACAAGCCCGTCGATCCATTGGGCATCAAGATGCCTGAAGCAATTGTCTTAGACGGTCAACAAAAACTACAATTTGCAGAAACTGCATTGCCCTTGCGCGAGCAACTTCAAAAGCTCGCCGTCCTTGAAGAGGACAATGGTGAGAACTTACAACTCGCCAAGCGTTAAACCAATCTGCCACAAGGGTCCTCCGTGAGCGCCCAAACCGGGTCAGCCTACATCGGTCTGATGTCAGGCACGAGCCTTGACGGGGTTGACGGCGTGTTGGTCAATATCGCAGCGGACGGATCTCCAAGCTTGCTCGCTCGCAGCAGCCGAAATATGCCGCTTGAATTAAAGCGCGAGTTGCTGGCATTAAATGCCCCCACTGATAACGAACTGCATCGTGCCCACATGGCGAGCATGGCTTTGGTTGATTTGTACGCACAAACCGTCGCTGCCCTTTTACGCGACGCCAGTCTTGATGCTTCCGAGGTTGTGGCCATTGGTGCACACGGGCAAACGGTGCGTCATCGCCCCGACCACGGCTACACGATACAACTGAACGCACCCGCGCTCTTAGCGGAAAAAACTGGGATCGACGTGATCGCTGATTTTCGAACTCGCGACATTGCTAGCGGTGGCCAAGGAGCGCCTTTGGTGCCCGCATTTCACCAGGCCTTGTTTGCTTCTAATCAGACCCGAGTCATCCTCAACCTTGGTGGCATCGCCAATGTGACTTTGCTCGAGCCCGGTTGGCCTGTCAGCGGCTTTGACACCGGGCCCGCTAACTTACTGATGGACGGCTGGTGCCAACGGCACACCGGTCAGCCCTATGACAGCGAAGGTTGTTGGGGTGATTCAGGTAAGGCCCATCAAGCGCTTTTGGATTGGATTTTGCGTTCTGAAGCTTGGTTCGATGCACCACCCCCTAAGTCCACCGGACGCGACCAATTCAACTTAGCCTGGCTTGATAGCCGCTTGGCCCAATTCTCACAACGCCAAGCCCAACACGGCTTGACCGATTCCATTTCTGCGGTTGACGTACAAGCGACGCTACAAATGCTGACCGCCTGTACCGTGACACGCGCCATCGCCCAACATGGCGTGGGGGAAGGTACCATTTATGTTTGCGGTGGCGGCGCCAAAAATGTGGCGCTTTTGCAAAGACTGCAATCGCAGTGGACCGGCGATGTTCAAACCACGGATGCCCTTGGGGTGCCAGCTCAAGATGTCGAGGCCATGGCATTTGCTTGGTTGGCTTGGGCTCACCAGACAAAAAAAACCGGCAACCTACCAGAGGTTACGGGTGCCGCGGGTGGGCGCCTATTAGGCGCACGCTGGCCCGCGTGAATCGTTAGGAATTTTTAAACCGAGAAAGAAGAACCGCAGCCACATGTGGTGGTGGCATTGGGATTGCGAATCACAAACTGTGCGCCTTCCAAGTCTTCTTTGTAATCAATTTCGGCTCCCACAAGGTACTGAAAGCTCATGGGGTCGACAAGCAACTGAACGCCATTTTTCTCAAGGGCTGTATCGTCTTCGGCCACGTCTTCGTCAAACGTAAAACCATACTGAAAACCGGAACAACCACCACCTTGCACAAACACGCGCAGCTTCAAATTTGGATTACCCTCGTCAATTAACAAATCTTTAACTTTGCCAGCAGCCGAATCGGTGAAGATGATTGGTGTGGGTGGGCTTTGAAGGTTGACGGTCTCGGTGACTGTGCTCATGGTAACTCCTTGTGTTGCGACAACGGGCAACATCGATAAAACGACTTGGTTGATTAAGATACGGCATTGCCGAACATGTTTTAGTATAAACCCTTATCCTTTCAAGGGATTGTGCCGCGCTCGTTCGCGGGTCAGAAAATCTTAAACGCATTGTTGTTGCGGCGTATGTTGGTAGCGTGTGGTTAGCACCCAATTTTTAGTCATAAACATCATTCAATTTTCTATTTGGCAATTATTGCCAAATGGGAATATACTTGGCATCCCTTAACGACCCATCAACCAAATGGACCAATTCACCGCGCGCTCGTTTTTGGCGGTTGATTATCCCTTTGTTTGACCCACCCGCATGTTTGCGCACTTCTTTCACAAAAAACCATTTCCCACCTCTCAAACGTCGACCACTGACAATGCGTTCTTGCCACGTAGACTGTCCCTCTGGCAATTAACACTTATGGGTGTTGGCAGCACTTTGGGCACAGGGATTTTCTTTGCCATGGCCGAAACCGTTCCCTTGGCCGGCCCAGGGGTGGTGCTGTCGTTTTTTTTTGCGGCCCTCACGGCTGGACTGACTGCTCTTTGTTATGCCGAAGTATCAACAGCTTTGCCCGTTTCAGGATCATCCTACACCTTCACTTACGTCACGATGGGCGAAGGCATGGCGGTTTTGGTTGGGGCTTGCCTTATTTTAGAGTGGGGTATTGCCGGTGCGGCTGTGGCCGTGGGCTGGAGCAGTTACTTAAACGAACTCATTGATTTGGTCAGTGGTCAAGACATCCCCGCACTTTTGCGTGAATCGCCCTTTCAAAAAAACGTCAGTGGGCTCGCTTGGGGTGGTGAGGGTGCCATTAATCTGCCCGCGGTGTTGCTGGTATGGTTGTGTGCGTTGCTACTTTTACGCGGCTCACGCGAATCGGCAAAACTCAATGCTGCACTGACCCTGATCAAACTGGTAGTGCTATTGTTGTTTGTGGCCATGTCTTTAAGCGTTTTTAACCGCGTGCATTTTGAGCCATTCATGCCGCACGGGTTTGAGGGTGTGGGCTCAGCGGCGGCGATTATTTTTTTCAGCTTCGTGGGTTTGGATGCTGTGGTCAATGCCAGCGAAGAGGTGGTAAATCCTCAGCGCAACATACCCATTGCCATGATGCTGGCTTTGCTGATTGTCACGGCTGTCTATGTCTTGGTGGCCTTTAGCAGTTTGGGTGTTCAACCGGCTGAGGCCTTTATCGGGCGCGGGGCAGCCCTCACCACCATCTTGCACCAAGCCACGGGCAGTCGATTAAGCAGCGTGTTGTTGGCCATGGGTGCTGTTGTTTCAATCTTTAGCGTGACGCTGGTGTCGTTGTTTGGCCAAGCCCGCATCTATTTCGCCATGGCACGCGACGGCATGTTGCCGGCGGCCCTCAAACGCGTGGACCCACATACCTTTTGCCCAAGCCGCGGCACCATTTTGTCTGCGGCCGTGGTGTCACCATTGGCAGCGTTTTTACCGAGTCACGTGCTTTGGGGTTTGGTCAGTATGGGCACATTGGTCGTGTTTCTGGCTATGGCGATTGCACTCATGCTATTGCGCCACCAGCAGCCCGACCGGGCGCCTGGGTTTCGCGTGCCCGCTTATCCCTTCACGCCCTTGGCGAGCATCGCAGCCTGCCTCTATCTCATCACCAACTTAAGCATCACGGTCTATGCGATCTTTGCCCTATGGATTGCCTTGGCTTTGCTGTTTTACGCCGCTTACGCTCGCCACGGCGCAGCTCGCGAGCGGCTTGTTCAGCCCCAGCTTCAGGGCAATATCGCCACCTGAGACAAGCCCATAGCCTCGGGCAAGCCAAACATCAGGTTCATGTTTTGAATGGCTTGGCCCGAAGCGCCTTTGACCAAATTATCTTGAACCGCCAACACAATCAATCGATCAGGGTGACCCGGTGGCCGATGCACGGCCAAGCGCAATGTATTTGAGGCCCGCACAAATCGGGTCTCAGGCTGGCTACCTGCCGGCATCACATCAACGAAGGTTTCGTTTTGATAGAAAGACTCGAATAAGGATTGCAAGTCCACTGACTTGGCCTCGGGCAAAAGCTTCACATAAATCGTGCTCAACATGCCACGCACCATGGGCACCAAGTGGGGAACAAAGGTCAGACCTACCGACTCACCAGCCAGTTGATCGAGTTGGGCCTTAATTTCTGGGTGATGGCGGTGACCCGCCACGCCATAGGCTTTAAAGCTGTCACTGACCTCAGAAAACAAAGCCCCCACCTCAGCCTTACGACCGGCGCCACTGACACCGGATTTTGAGTCGGCGATGATGTCGCTGGTATCTATCAAAATCGAGGGCTTTAACAACGGTGCCAAGCCCAACAACACGGTGGTGGGATAGCAGCCAGGATTGCCGACCACGCGCGCGGTGGCAAGCGCTTGTCGGTTGAGCTCAGGCAAACCATAAACGGCGTCGCGCAGAATTTCTGGGCAGCCGTGGGGCATTTTGTACCACTGTTCAAACACGGCGGTGTCTTGCAGGCGGAAGTCTGCCGCCAAGTCAATGATGCGCACACCCGCTTGGAGCAACTGCTGCGCTTGTGCCATGGCCACGCCATGAGGCGTCGCAAAAAATACCACATCGCAATCAGCGAGTGCCGCTTGATCAGGCGTCGTGAAAGCCAAATCGACATGACCACGCAAGTTCGGGAACATGTCAGCGACCGGCAGCCCCGCTTCTTTGCGTGAGGTGATCGCGTGCAAGCTCACTTGCGGGTGTTGCGCCAACAAACGTAGCAACTCAACCCCGGTATAACCGGTGCCGCCCACAATACCCACTTTGATTTTTGATGCGGCGTTTTGCATGACTGGCCCTTGATATCAATTGGTTCGTGAATGTGGTCATTCTAATGCTTTGGCGGCTGGCCTCACCAGTCAAACCAACTGTGGCCCTAAAGGTTGCGTGACCCAAACAAAAACCGCCCGAAGGCGGTTTTTGTTGTGCTGCAAGGAGTGATTAACGCTTGCTGAACTGCTTGCGGCGACGTGCTTTTCGGAAACCCACTTTCTTACGTTCCACTTCACGTGCATCGCGAGTCACGAAACCGGCCTTTTTGAGTGGCGGCTTCAATGATTCATCATAGTCAATAAGTGCACGGGTAATGCCGTGACGGATTGCACCAGCTTGACCACTTTCACCACCACCGTGGACGTTGATATGAAAATCAAACGACTCTAAGTGACCCGTTAGTGTCAAAGGCTGGCGCACGACCATGCGGCCTGTTTCGCGAGCAAAGAACTCATCAACGGGCTTACCGTTAACAACGATCTTACCGCTGCCTTTTTTGAGAAAAACCCGAGCGACCGACGTTTTGCGGCGGCCCGTGCCATAGTTCCAGTTACCAATCATGATCGCGTCCTTAGATTTCGAGTGGCTTAGGCTGTTGAGCGGCGTGTGGGTGCTCTGCGCCCGCATAAACCTTCAGCTTCTTGATCATCGCGTAACCCAAAGGACCACGGGGCAGCATGCCCTTGACCGCTTTTTGGATTGCGCGCCCAGGATGGCGCTCTTGCATTTTAAAGAAGTTAGTCTCGCTGATACCACCGGGGTATGTCGAGTGACTGTAATACTTCTTATCTTGTGCTTTATTGCCGGTAACAACAATATCGGCGGCGTTGATGATGACAATAAAGTCACCTGTGTCAACGTGCGGAGTGAACTCCGGCTTATGTTTGCCACGCAGACGGCGTGCGACTTCGCTGGCCACACGTCCAAGTACCTTGCCTTTTGCGTCAATCACAAACCAGTCATGCTTCACTTCCAGCGGCTGTGCCACGAAGGTTTTCATGATGGTATTCCAATGAATTACTGAGCAGGGACCATCCCCACTCATGCCTACTTTTTGCACTTCTGCACACCATCGAGGCGTTGTTAGTCGCCCGTACAGTTTGACCCCTCTAATAGAGAAGCTAACAGAAATACAAAAGGTAACTCGGAATTCTACTATGAAAACCGAGACTTAGGCGAGTCTAGTATTGTGTCAGTGACTTAAGTACCAGCAATCGACATGCGCTCCAGCAGAATCGAACCCGTAGTCTTGCTGCCTCGGTTGAGCTCATCAGCACCAATTTTTACGATTTGCTGGAACATGTCTTTGAGGTTGCCGGCGATCGTGATTTCCTGCACGGGGTATTGAATTTGGCCGTTTTCGACCCAGTAACCAAAAGCCCCACGCGAGTAATCGCCCGTCACATAATTCACTCCTTGGCCGATGAGTTCTGTGACAAGCAAGCCCGTGCCTAGCGCTTTGAGCATCGCCTCAAAATCATCACCCGACTGGGTGTCTGTTGAATACAAACGCAAATTGTGCGAACCGCCCGCATGACCCGTGGTGGACATGCCGAGCTTGCGCGCGGTGTAAGAGGATAGAAAATAGCTTTGCAAGACACCAGCCGAGACAATTTGGCGCGGCATGGTGCGTACACCTTCGTCATCAAAGGCGCCCGAACCCATGGCACCCGGAATAAACGGATTTTCATCGACCATGATGTGCTCAGGAAACAAAGACTGGCCCAAGCTGTCTGGCAAGAAAGTGGTTTGTCGGTACAAAGCGCCACCACTGACGGCCTGCGTCAAAGCGCCGAGTAGGCCAAGTGCCAAGGGAGCTTCAAACAACACCGGCACTTGGCGTGTCGACAATCGACGGGCGTTTAGGCGGGCCAAAGCCCTTTGAGCGGCATAGCGGCCCACGGTCGCGGGATCGGCTAAGCGGTCGGCTCGCCGATCACTGGTGTACCAATAGTCCCGTTGCATGTTGTTGCCGCGACCAGCAATCGGTGAAACCGACAAACCGTGGCGCGTGTAGGTGTAGCCATCTAAAAAACCGCGCGTGTTGCCCAACACAAACTGGCCCTCATGACTGTCAACGCCCGCCCCCTCTGAATTGGTGATGCGCTTATCCACGTCGCGCGCGGCTTGTTCGGCTTCAAGCGCCAACGAAGCGGCTTTCTCAACCGAAACACCCCAAGGGTGATAAAGCGACAAATCAGGGCTCGTTGTCAACATCAGGTCACTTTCTTCGGGCAAACCAGCCGCGGGGTCTTCCGCGGTGAACCGCGCAATGTGCCAGGCCGCTTGCACAGTTTGCTCAAGCGCCTGACGAGAGAAGTCAGACGTCGAGGCCGAACCCCTGCGTTGACCGGCGAAGACTGTTATCGACAGAGACCGATCACTAGTCTGTTCAACGGTTTCGATTTCACCCAACCGCACGTTAACCGCCAAGCCTTGGCCGGCCGAGACCTCGGCGGCCGCGTCGGTCGCACCCAGCGATTTGGCATGATCGAGCGCCTGCGTCACTAGGTCCTCAAACTCAGCACGATGTTGGCGATGTGGCAAGGGTTGCATAGCGGCTCTCTTAAACAAAATGTCGGTTCAAGTCCAAATCGGACTAATCTCGTATCATAGCGAAGTCATACTAACCACTCCAGGCCATGAACGAATTAGATACCCCCGAGGACAACGACCTCCCCGAAAGACCGAGTAAAACGCAAATCAAGCGCGAAATGCTTGAGTTGCTGGCGCTGGGCAAACGTGTTGTCGAGCTCAGTGCAGACCGCGTCAAGCAGTTACCGCTTTCAGAAAAACTGGAAGAGGCGGTGCTTCTGGCGCAAAAAACCAACAGTCGCGAAGGCAAAAGAAGGCAAGTCCATTACGTGGGCAAGCTCATGCGAGACGCTCAGGCGCAAGCCATCATGGATCAAATCGAAACCTGGGAAAGAGGCTCGGTGGCCGATACCGCTTACATGCACACGCTTGAGCGTGACCGCGAGCGACTTTTAAACGACGATCAAGCACTCACCGAGTGGCTTAACAAATACCCTGACACTGATGTGCAAGCGTTTCGCGCCATGATTCGAGCCGCTCGCCAAGAAAACGCCAAGAACGCGGCCCTGCTACCCGGTCAGGCCCCACAAAAGAAACACTATCGCGCGCTCTTTCAAGCGATTAAAGCCGCCAACGAAGCCCCAGATAACAGCGACATTGAGGCGGATCCCAATGGCGAGAACCACTGAGGCACATTGCTTTAAGAACACCCAAATAGACACCCCGTAAGGAGTTTTTTCTGTGAGTGCACTGCCCGCGCTTGACGCCATTGAAATTGAAACTGGTCCTAACCCAACCCATAGCGTCATTTGGCTACATGGCCTTGGTGCTGACGGCAACGACTTCGCACCATTGGTGCCTGCGATGCAGCTGCCAGCGAGTCTTGCCGTGCGTTTTGTGTTTCCGCATGCGCCGGTACAACCGGTAACCATCAATGGCGGCATAGCCATGCGGTCTTGGTATGACATCTTGGAGCCCACTTTGGTTCGGCGCGAAGACGATGCTGGGATTTTGGCGTCAGAGCAAGCCCTTCACACTCTAATCGAACACGAAATCGCACGAGGCATACCCAGCGAGCACATTCTTTTAGCGGGTTTCTCACAAGGCTGCGCCATGACGTTGCACACGGGTTTGCGCTTTCCCAAACGCTTGGCTGGGCTGATTGGCTTATCGGGCTATTTGCCGCTTGCTGACCGTGCCGCTGCCGCGTTTCATCCAGCCAACCGTGATACACCGGTGTTCATTGCGCACGGCAGCCACGACCCTGTGGTGGCGCTGGAACGGGGTGTTGCCAGCAAAGATTTGCTGCTGGCTCACGACTACAAAGTGCAATGGCACACCTACCCCATGGCGCACAGCGTTTGCCCTGAAGAGGTAGGCGATATCGCACGCTTTATGCACAAAGCTTTATCGGCGGGCCACCAACGCCGCATGACCGGCACGCGCCAATAAAGGATGATGGCTCAGATTAAGAACCAAGTGAGGGCGCTATAACCCAAACGAAAAGGGCCGAGCAGTACGCACCGTTTGTCGAGCGCCTAGGCGTTACACAGCCCGCGTGTTCTGGCTGGGTTTGGATCAACCACATCATGCGCCATCACGATCATGGCGCATGGTCGGTGGGACGCCACGGCAACCAAGGTCGATTCAATTAGTAAGGGCGGTACTTAAATAACCACCAAGTCGACCCGATCGATTACGGCAACATCCGCGATTTTATCGGGTAAGGTGGGTGTCTGGCCAATTTCAAACACCACCCGTGTTGTGCGCGCGTGTAACCCCGATGGCAAGCCTTGGAACACAGGCAACACGCGATCACTGACCGCCATTAGCTGCGCGGTTGAAACAACGGAACAAGAGCGTGGCGAAGCATCATCTGGTGGCCCAATGAGACAGCGACTGATCTGGCTCTAAAATAACAATTAAATTCATCCTAGCAAACTAACGCTGCGCCATAACTGTTTTATCGTGTCGCCACTCAAAGAGCCATGACCCAATCACCTACCACACGCGTCCGTACACGCTTTGCCCCTTCGCCCACCGGGTTTTTACACCTCGGTGGCGCTCGTACCGCGCTTTATGCCTGGGCTTACGCAAAACACCATCAGGGCGACTTTGTGTTGCGCATTGAAGACACTGACTTAGAGCGCTCGACACCTGAGGCCGTGCAAGCCATTCTCGATGGCATGGCTTGGCTAGGGTTAACCCCCGACGAAGGGCCTTTCTACCAAATGCAACACATGACGCGCTACAAAGCCGTCATTACCCAGATGTTGGCAGATGGCACGGCCTACCAATGCTACAGCACGCCCCAAGAGGTCGATGCGATGCGCGATCGCGCCCGGGCGCTGGGATTAAAACCAAAATACGATGGCACGTGGCGCCCCGAGCCCGGTAAAACACTGCCAGCCGTGCCCACTAACCAAGCACCCGTAGTGCGCTTTAAGAACCCCTTGAATGGTGCCACGCAATGGCACGACATGGTCAAAGGCCCCATCAGCGTCAACAATGAAGAGCTTGACGACCTGATCATCGCGCGCCCAGACGGCACACCCACTTACAACTTTTGTGTGGTGGTCGATGACTGGGACATGAACATTACCCATGTCTTGCGCGGTGACGACCACGTCAACAACACGCCTCGCCAGATCAACATCCTAAAAGCCTTGAACGCGCCACTGCCCGATTACGGTCATCTACCCATGATTCTTGGCCCTGACGGCGAGAAACTTTCTAAGCGCCACGGCGCGGTTAGCGTCATGTCTTACGAACAAGAGGGTTACTTGGCTGAGGCCATGATCAATTATCTGGCGCGTTTGGGCTGGAGCCATGGCGACGCAGAGCTTTTTTCGCGCGATCAGCTCGTCGAATGGTTTGATTCAAACAGCTTGTCTAAATCAGCCTCGCAGTGGGATCCCAAAAAACTCAACTGGGTCAATGCGCATTACATCAAAGCCGCTGACAACCAGTGGTTGGCCGACGCCATCAGCACTCGTCTGGTTGCCCTTGGCGCCGACCCAGCGAAGGTCGACTTACCCCAAACCGTCGAGCTATTCAAAGACCGCTGCGAAACGATGGTCCAGCTCACAGAAGCCAGCCTGCTGTTTTGTGGGGTGCCTGTCACACCCGACCCAGAACTGATGGCCAAGCACATCAACGATGAAGTTAGGCGGGCATTGGTTGATTTCACGCAAGGGGCCACCGAGATTCAGTGGCAACGCTCGGCCATTGGTGCTTTGATTAAGTCGGTACTGGCGCAACATCAAATGAAGATGCCACAGTTGGCCATTCCCTTGCGCTTGATCGTGGCCGGCACCACCCAAACCCCCGCCATTGATGCGGTGCTCGAAATCATGGGCCGCGAAGTTGTTTTGGAGAAACTGCGGTCTTTTTAGGACGCTGTGATGCTGCCAAATAATCTTATCAGTGTCACTTCCCCTCTTGTGGGTGATTTAACTTCCCTCGCGCCTGAAATGCAAGCGAGTATTTTTTTATCGCTGCGATCGTGGTGCGAACCGCACAACTTGAATCATCTTCACCAGTGACCAGATTAAAGTCCCATGCGCAGCGGACCAGCTACTGCGCTGTTTTTAAGACCTCCCCTTTTTTTACTAGGGTTTACCCTTCAACCATTTAGGATAGATTTTTCTTGCCCGGACCAGGCTAAGACACTAGAATTTGTGCTTGATGTACTTTTAGGCACTACATCTTGTGTTTAAACACCAAATCCTCTGATCCCGGTTATTGACAAAAAAACACACGGGGTCTCATGTCTCTAGCAGGAGCCACCATGCAAGTCTCTACCCCCGTAACACCCACGCAAGGGCAAGCACCCATAGGACAAGCCGCCGACGTTCAGTCCAAGCCTAACCAATGGTCAAACTACAACATTATTCGCCGTAACGGCGCGGTCGTTAACTTCGAGCCCAGCAAGATTGGGATCGCGATGACCAAAGCCTTTTTGGCTGTCAACGGTGGCCAAGGCGCCGCCTCGGCTCGCGTGCGTGAGTTGGTTGAACAGTTAACCGGCCAAGTGGTGGGTTCGTTGGTTCGCAGCCGACCAAACGGTGGCACTTTTCACATCGAAGACATTCAAGATGCTGCCGAATTGGCGCTGATGCGCTCGGGCGAGCACGACGTAGCCCGCGCGTACGTTTTATATAGAGAGCGTCGCTCGCAAGAGCGTGCACAAGCGGGACAAACAGCCACGCCCGTAAACGAGCACGCCATTACGATTAAGGAAGATGGCGTATCCAAGCCCTTGGATTTGGCCAAGCTCAAAGCAACGATTGAAGGCGCTGGCGTCGGCTTAGAGGAATTTGTCGATACTGACTTGATCTTGAAAGAAACACTGAAGAACCTCTACGACGGTGTGCCAATCGAAGAGGTCTACAAGTCAGCCATTTTGGCGGCTCGGGTTCAGGTTGAAAAAGATCCTGCCTATAGCCGAGCAACAGCACGTTTGTTGTTGCACTCAATTCGCAAAGAAGTCCTCGAACAAGAAGTCTCACAAGGCGCGATGCTCACGGAGTATGCCAACTACTTTCCAAAATTCATCAAGAAAGGGATTGAGGGTGGTTTGTTAAATCCTGAACTCGGTCAATACGATTTGAAGCGATTAGGTCTGGCTTTGGATGCTAAACGTGACTTGCAGTTTGACTACCTCGGCCTGCAAACACTGTATGACCGCTACTTCTTGCACCTGAAAGGCCAGCGTATTGAATTGCCTCAAGTTTTCTTCATGCGTGTGGCCATGGGTCTGGCACTCAGAGAGGTTAACCGCGAAGAACGTGCTGCGGAGTTCTATGAAATCTTGTCTTCATTTGACTTCATGAGCTCTACACCAACACTGTTTAACTCTGGCACCTTGCACTCACAACTTTCGTCTTGCTACCTTTCGACAGTTGCAGACGATCTCGATGGCATCTACGAAGCCATTAAAGAGAATGCTTTGCTGGCCAAGTATGCCGGCGGCTTGGGTAATGATTGGACACCAGTGCGCGCCATGCGCAGCCACATCAAAGGCACAAACGGTGAAAGCCAAGGCGTCGTGCCATTTTTAAAAGTGGTCAACGACACCGCTGTTGCCGTCAACCAAGGTGGTAAGCGTAAGGGTGCCGTGTGTTGTTACCTCGAAACATGGCACTTGGACATCGAGGAGTTTCTTGAGCTGCGTAAGAACACAGGTGACGAGCGTCGCCGCACGCATGATATGAACACCGCCAACTGGATTCCAGACCTATTCATGAAGCGTGTCATGGAAGCCGGTAACTGGACTTTGTTCTCACCGTCAGACTGCCCCGACCTGCACGACAAAGTCGGCCAAGCATTTGAAGAAGCCTACGTTGGCTATGAAGCCAAAACCCTCAGCGGTGAAATCACGCTTTTCAAAACAATGCCGGCCCTCACGTTGTGGCGTCGTATGCTGTCGATGCTGTTTGAAACCGGACATCCTTGGATTACTTTCAAAGACCCTTGTAACATCCGCTCACCTCAGCAACACGTGGGTATGGTTCACAGTTCTAATCTCTGCACTGAGATCACGCTAAACACCAATGACTCTGAAATCGCAGTGTGTAATTTGGGCTCAGTTAACTTGGTCGCTCACTTGACCGAACAAGCCGACGGCCGCTTGTTGCTCGATCACGATAAGTTAGAGAAGACCATCAACATCGCCATGCGTATGCTTGATAACGTGATCGACATTAACTACTACGCAGTGGATAAAGCACGCAACTCAAACCTGCGTCACCGTCCAGTGGGTTTGGGCATCATGGGCTTCCAAGATTGTTTGCACATGATGCGCATTCCTTACGCCTCAAATGATGCGGTTGAATTTTCTGATCGATCAATGGAAGCGGTTTGCTATTTTGCTTACGCCGCATCAAGCAAATTGGCTGCCGAGCGAGGCGCGTACGCCTCTTATGATGGCTCACTTTGGTCGCGCGGCATCTTGCCGCAAGACTCGGTAGCCCTGCTGCGTGAGCACCGTGGTGGATACGTTGAAGTCGACGATTCGAGCACATTAGATTGGGATTCGTTGCGTGCACGCATCAAACAACATGGCATGCGTAACTCAAATTGCGTTGCAATCGCCCCAACCGCAACAATTTCAAATATCATCGGTGTGTCTGCATGCATTGAGCCTACTTATCAAAACTTGTACGTTAAATCAAACCTATCCGGCGAGTTCACTGTGGTTAACCAAAACCTGGTGAGAGATCTCAAGAAGCTGAGCCTCTGGGACGAAGTCATGGTCGCTGACCTGAAATACTTCGATGGCAGCCTATCCAAAATCGATAGAGTCCCTGACGCGCTGCGCACTCTCTATGCCACGGCCTTTGAAGTTGACACCACTTGGATCGTGGAATGTGCATCGCGCCGTCAAAAGTGGATTGATCAAGCGCAGTCACTGAATATCTACATGGCAGGTGCTTCCGGTAAAAAACTTGACGACACATACAAGTTGGCGTGGTTACGTGGTCTTAAGACCACCTACTACCTGCGCACACTCGGTGCCACAAGTGCAGAAAAGTCCACCGGACAAGGTGGCGAATTAAACGCGGTCAGTAGTGGTGCAAGCGGCTTTGCAAGTGCCGCGAGCCCAACACTGCCTGAAGCTGAAATCGTTGGTGCTGCTTGCACGATGAGACCTGGGGATCCTGGTTTCGAAGAGTGTGAAGCCTGCCAATAACCCAACGAAAGGAATTTAATATGTTGAACTGGAACGAAGAAACTGTCACGGCGCTGAAATCAGCGCCAGTGCCTGCGACTGGCATTACACTGATCGACAACGGCCTGCGAGAAGCCACCGGTGTGTTTGGTGATGTTGCCATGCCGACACCTGTTGTCACTGAAAGTGCAAGCACCACCAAAGTCGTGCAGCAACGCGTCAACGTCGCTGACAAGCGTATCATTAACGCCAAAACTGACGTCAACCAATTAGTGCCGTTTAAATACAAATGGGCCTGGGAAAAGTACCTCGCCACTTGCGCCAACCACTGGATGCCGCAAGAGGTCAACATGTCGCGTGATATCGCGTTGTGGAAGAACCCCAATGGCTTGACCGAAGACGAGCGACGCATTGTTAAACGCAACCTCGGGTTTTTTGTGACTGCCGACTCATTGGCAGCTAACAACATCGTCTTGGGTACTTATCGCCACATCACTGCACCTGAGTGCCGTCAGTTCTTGTTGCGCCAAGCCTTCGAAGAGGCTATTCACACGCACGCTTATCAGTACATCGTTGAAAGCCTAGACTTGGATCAAGCCGAGATCTTCAATGCTTACAATGAAGTGCCGTCGATTCGTGCCAAAGATCAGTTCCTCATCCCATTCATCGATGCCATTGCCGATCCTAACTTCAAGACCGGCACACCTGAGGACGACCAAACACTGCTGCGTTCATTGATTGTGTTTGCTTGTTTGATGGAAGGCTTGTTCTTCTACGTTGGCTTTACACAGATTCTTGCGCTGGGCCGTCAAAACAAAATGACTGGTGCTGCAGAACAGTACATGTATATCCTGCGTGATGAATCGATGCACTGCAATTTCGGTATTGATTTGATCAACACCATTAAGCTGGAAAATCCCCACCTGTGGACGCCAGCGTTTCGTGAAGAGATTCGTGAACTCTTTAGCAAGGCCGTTGAGCTTGAATATGCGTATGCTGAAGACACCATGCCTCGCGGCGTGCTGGGCATGAACGCCGCCATGTTCAAGGCATACCTGCGCTTTATTGCGAACCGTCGTTGCCAGCAAATTGGCCTTGAGCCATTGTTTGCCCAGGAAGAGAACCCCTTCCCCTGGATGGCAGAAATGATTGATCTAAAGAAAGAACGTAATTTCTTTGAAACGCGTGTCATCGAGTATCAGACAGGTGGTGCACTGAACTGGGAATAATTGCCTAAGTCAGCGACTCGAAACGCGAGCCATTAACAGCGGCCGGCAAACAACTGGCCGCTTGAATGACCACCCTGAGGGCGGGATGCCAAAGCGCCCCCTTCGCAGGGTGGTCATACCGCATTCGTAGCCTCAATCAATACTAGCCAGAACCGGTTAACAAGATTGGAGTTATGAATAGCGCGAGCCTTGTGGTCTACCCGAAATGGGCGGTCCTCAAGGCGCGCGTTCCCTGTTTTGGGTCCCTGAACTTAAGGAGTTAGACCATGGCAACAGCCAAAAAAGTAGCAAAGAAGGCGCCAGCCAAGAAAGCAGCCGTTAAGAAAGTGGTTGCCAAAAAGGCCCCGGCAAAGAAAGTAGTGGCTAAAAAAGTCGTTGCTAAGAAAGCGCCAGCCAAAAAAGTAGTGGCTAAAAAAGCGCCTGCTAAGAAAGCGCCTGCTAAGAAAGCTGCGGTTAAGAAAGTCGCTGCTAAAAAAGCACCTGCTAAGAAGGCTGTAGCTAAAAAAGTGCCAGCCAAAAAAGCTGTAAAAAAAAGTCCTAAAAAACCGGCTGCAAAGAAAGCCGCAGTAAGAAAGCCTGCAACGACTGCTCCTTCAACCGCTGCCGCACCGGGTGCGAAAACAGCGCTGAACCCAGCTGCATCATGGCCTTTCCCAACAGGTGGCCGTCCCTGATCGTTTAAGGGATCGACCACTTACCGGTCACCGCCCAGCTTAGGCTGGGCGGTTTTTTTTGGTCATCTGTTTCATGTGGTTAATTTGCTAACGATCGTGCGACAATGACAGCAATAAATGACTTTTAACGGTGTGTTGACTTCAATGTCTGTTGATATTTTGCAATTTCTGATCGAGATCGGTTTCACAATCCTGGGAGCCGCCTTTCTGGCCAGGTGCTGGCTTCACGCCGTTCGGTTTCACCCATTTAACCCGTTTTCTCAACTCATTTTTAGAGCAACCGAATGGCTTTCCAAACCTCTACGGACTATCTTACCTTCAGGTAAATCGATTGATTACGCTAGCCTTTTTGCAGCGTATCTGATTGCCGTGATTTATCTGTTCGCCCTCTGGATAATCTCAACACGAGCCTTGCCGCCCACTGACTTGATCGTGCCTGGGTTAATGGCCGGTTTGGTCACATTGGGCCGATGGCTACTAAATTTGATCATTTGGTTGACACTGATTCAAGCGTTACTGTCCTGGATCAATCCTCTGGCACCGATGATGCCAGTCCTAAGAACGCTAACAGCGCCATTACTCGAACCCATTCGGCGCATCTTGCCAAACTTTAGTGGATTTGATTTTTCGCCACTGGTGCTACTGATCTTGGCTCAAATCGCCATGATGGTGCTCAGCCGAATCAATTTCACACTATTTGGGGTGTAAGGATGGAGGGTTAAATAGCAGCCTAAGATTTGTGTCGGCTACACGGCAGAGGTTAATCACGTCACCGATTTGCTCATGCTCGCCGCCTCACAAAGCCCAGTGGTACTGACAACGCCACTACCACTGATTTTGCACGAAAGCTTTACCGATCAAGGCATGCTCTTAAAGCTAGAGTTTTGGGTTCAAATGGTGCCTACGTCAGTGGCCCTGTCGTGATGAGCGAGGTCAGGCGTGAGATCTATGCCAGCTTCAAGCATCAAGGCATCGCTTTCACCCATGCACACCCCACCATCGACTTCAATAGTGGCGCAGTGCCAGATGTGGCCTCAGCGCCGGTTATCAAGCCCCAGGTATAGGGGCGACGCGCGTCACACCGGTGCCGCTAATCACCTGCACACGCTGACCAACCGTAATTGGCTCATCAGCCTCTTGGGCAATCACGCGAGTTTCACCATTGTCTAGTTTCACAGTGATTTCTAGGCCATCGCTCTTGCCCATGCCTTCTTCGACCTTATTACCAACGAGTGCACCCAAGATGGCACCGCCAACAATGGCCAAATCACGTCCAACGCCACCGCCCACCGCACTGCCAGCCACACCACCCAAGGCGCCACCAGCGACCAAACCGGCACCTGATGTTTTGTCTTGCTGGATCACAATCGAGCGCACATTGGTGACCGTGCCGATGCGAACGATCTGCTCAGACTGGGCTTGGCCGTAGGTATAGACCTTTGATGACGCGCTTGGCGTGCTGCATCCCGATACGCCGACGGCTAGCAACACCAAAACGCCAGACAGCGCATATTGGCGTGCACCCGACTTAAATACGCTAGCTGAAGATTTGTTCATGGCAATAGATCCAGTGAGTAAAAGGTTATTTACCTATCTTACAACGTGACGCCATAATTGCCTTGCATTAGCGTGCCAATTTCAGCTAGCGATGGCGTGTGATTCTGAGGGCCACGTGAAGCAATTTTTAGGGAACCCATCACATTGCCCAGCATACACGCCTTTTCCCATGACCAACCTTGGGTAAGACCATATAAAAGACCTGCCCGGTGAGCATCACCACAGCCGGTCGGATCGACCACAGCGGTGGGCTTAATGGGTGCAATATCAATAGATTGTCCAGACAGGTAAAGCGTGGCACCTTCGGCACCACGGGTCACTACCACCGCGTCAAGATCTTCGGCAAGGCTCTGGGGCGTGCGGCCGGTTCGTTCTTCAACCACACTCGCTTCGTAATCATTAAAGGCCAATGCTCGCGCTTTTCCAAAGACTGATAACAGATCAGGACCGTCAAACAACGGCATCGCCTGACCCAAGTCAAAAATAAACGGAATGCCAGCCTTCGACAATCGGCCAACGTGTGCCAGCATTCCTGCCTTTGAGTCAGGCGCCACAATGGCCCACGCGGCACCTTGCACCACTGCATCGTTGTCAGCAGAACGGTCCATGGCGCCAGGGTGAAACGCCGTGATCTGATTGTCATCAAGGTCAGTGGTGATGAAACATTGCGCCGTAAACATATCGGGCAACAGGCGGATGTTCTCAGTGGGAATGCCAAGGCGCTTGAAGCGATCAAGGTAATCACCGGCGTCTTGACCGACAGTGGCCACTGGCAACGGTTGGCCACCCAACAGCTTAAGGTTGTAAGCAATGTTGCCCGCACACCCGCCAAACTCTTTACGCATGGTCGGCACCAAGAAAGACACGCTCAGTGAATGAATGCGATCTGGCAGGATGTGCTCTTTAAATCGCCCTTCAAAGACCGCAATCGTGTCAAACGCCACTGATCCGCAGATCAAAACTTGTGAAGACATATTTATTTACCCGGCAAACGGGCTCCTATGGAAAGAACTTTTCAACTTCAAAGCCGCTAACGGGTGAGCCCATTACCTGCATCGGTATTTCAAGACTGGCTTCTTGCTGCGCGCCGAAAGGTCGCGCCAATATGTCCGCGGGCAAATACTCTAATGGTGCAAGCGCACGTCGAATCACCACCGTGCCCGAGGCATCTGAAAACACAACCATCAAGCTCGGCCAGGGTTGCGCTCGGTCAAAACGATTTTGTAAGGTCAGTCGCAAAACGTAATCATGCACACGGGCCTCGGCCACGGCTTGATTGGTGGCCAATTGCAAAGAAGATCCCACCACAAAAATCCGTTCAATTCTTCGCACATAACCCACCTCACAACCCAAGGGTCGGCACGCTTGATCAAGAAGCGGACGCAAGGTCGGCACGCTGCTGGCGACATCATCGCGGTAAACGTATAGCAACTGCCCAAACAACACCAACGACAGCGCAACCGCGCCCGACAACCAGACCAGAGCCCTCGAGGGTAACTCTGGCTCTTCGTCTTCCATGAAATCAGGCACTGTTCGACCGGAAGCTGACGGGTCATCACCGCGCAGACGTGCCTCACCCACAATCTTGACCGCGGGCTCAGCCCGCTCAGGCGCCGGCAAGTCAGCCGCAACAGGTGCGGCCGACGCGTCAATGAGTGATTTAAAAATAGGTTCCGAGCGACCTAACATGGGTGCTGATTCAAGGGTCGTCAGTGATGCTGCCGGCTTAGATGCCAAAGCCGTTGTGGTAGGCGCACGGTGCTCAGCCGCCATTCGAAAGACTTGGGGCGCTATGGGCACCGCTACTTGCTCGGGTTCTGGTTTAGGCGCTTGGGTTACCACTGTGTGAACATCGACTTTTTGAGTCAACGTCGGCAAACTGTCCTGCAGGCATTCAAAGCCATCAAACACATGTGAGCACTGCCCACACCGCACCAAACCATCGTGCAATCGCAACAAATCTGCGGTCACAGCAAAGCCGCTGTCACACTTGGGGCAGCGTGTCACCAAGCTCACGGCGCTTGCTCACTAGGTCGTTGGCCTGCCAAACACACCCAACCGTCTAAAGCCTGCCAGACGGTGAGTTCAACCCACGGCTGATAGAAAGCCGCGACTTCCTCAGCTTGGCGCTCCAACACGCCAGAGAGCACCAAAAACCCCCCCGATTTGACGCGCTGGCTGAGCATTGGCGCCAACACCTTCAAGGGATTCGACAAAATATTGGCCACCACGACATCAAACTGCCCGTCAGGCAATGCGTCGGTTAAGCCTGCATTCAATGTCACTTGGTTGGCCGTGGCGTTGTATTGAGTGGACTCAACAGCCTGTTCATCGATGTCGATTGCCCAGGTGTCACCGGCACCTAGGCGCCGTGCCGCGATTGCTAATATGCCTGAACCGCAGCCGTAATCCAATACCGTCGCGTTTGCTGGCAATTCACTTGAAAGCCAGCACAAACATACGTGAGTGGTAGGGTGGCTGCCCGTGCCAAACGCCAAACCAGGATCCAGTGCCAAGGTGATACGGTCAGTGACCGGTAAATCTTCTTGATGCCAGCTCGGCACAATAAGCAATCGGTCACCCACTGGAATGGGGCCGAACTGCGATTGTGTCAATCGCACCCAGTCTTCGTCAGGCACTTCTCTGACCTGCCAGGATGTGTCCAAATCAAAAGACACTTGTTGCTGGGCTTGTAAAATCAACTGCTGCGGGTCAACCCCGTCAGCCAACAACGCCAGCACTCGGTTCGTTTGCCAGCCTTGCGGCGACGCATCGCTGCCAGGCTCACCAAATATCGGTTGCTCTTCAGGGGTATCAATGTCAGCATCCTCGACTGAAGCACAAAGCGCACCCGCCTCAAGCAAGGCGTCGGTGACCAAATCAGCCTGTTCACCAGGGCAATACAGAACCAGTTCACGCATGACGTTTGCCTCCGACCACAAGGACCACAAAGGCCCAAACAACCCCATTAATCACACTCAGGGACGCTCTGCCAATTTGTGCTCGAGGTAGTGAATGCTCGTACCGCCTTCAACGAACCGAGCATCAACCATCAATTCCCGATGCAAAGCGACGTTGGAATTGATACCTTCAATCACAATCTCAGACAGGGCGGTCCGCATGCGGGCAAGGGCTTGCTCGCGCGTATCGCCGTATGTGATCACTTTTGCGATCATCGAGTCGTAGTGGGGCGGCACAAAGTAGCCGTTAAAGGCGTGAGAATCAATCCTCACACCAGGGCCACCAGGCATGTGCCAATTGGTGATTCGTCCAGGACTGGGCACAAATTTGAAGGCATCTTCGGCATTGATGCGACACTCAATCGCATGACCACGGAATTCGATGTCACGTTGCTTTAACGTGAAGGGCTCACCGGCTGCGATGCGGATTTGCTGCTGCACCAAATCGATGCCAGTGATCAGCTCCGTCACGGGATGCTCAACCTGAATTCGGGTGTTCATTTCGATGAAGTAGAACTCATCATTCTCAAAAAGAAACTCAAACGTACCTGCACCGCGATAACCAATTTTGCGGCAAGCCTCAGCGCAACGCTCACCGATTTTCTCGATCAACTTACGGGGTATGCCAGGCGCTGGGGCCTCTTCAATCACCTTTTGATGGCGACGTTGCATCGAGCAGTCGCGCTCACCAAGCCAAACCGCTTGCTTGCCACCGTCGGCTAAAATCTGAATTTCCACATGGCGAGGGTTTTCAAGAAACTTCTCCATGTAGACTTCTGAGTTGTTAAATGCCGCGCCAGCTTCTGTTTTGGTCATGGTGACCGCACTTAGCAACGCTGCCTCCGTGTGAACCACACGCATGCCGCGTCCACCGCCACCGCCTGCGGCCTTAATAATGACGGGGTAACCGACCACACGCGCGGTTTGAATAATCACTTGTGGGTCATCAGGCAAGGCTCCTTCAGAGCCTGGCACCACAGGCACACCCGCGGCGATCATGGCTTGCTTGGCGCTGACTTTGTCACCCATCAAACGAATTGATTCCGAACGTGGCCCAATGAAAACGAATCCACTTTTCTCGACCCGTTCAGCAAAATCGGCATTCTCAGACAAGAAGCCGTAACCCGGGTGAATCGCTTGTGCGTCAGTCACTTCAGCAGCGGAAATAATCGCCGGCATGTTCAAGTAACTGTCTTTTGATGGTGCTGGACCAATACAAACCGACTCATCTGCCAGACGCACATATTTGGCATCGCTATCGGCTTCGGAATGAACTACAACCGTCTTGACACCCAACTCACGGCAGGCGCGCTGAATTCGCAACGCGATTTCGCCTCGATTGGCGATCAGAATTTTTTCAAACATAGTTACACAATCACAAACAGGGGCTGTCCGTACTCGACCGGCTCGCCGTTGTTGACTAAGATCTCTTTCACGACACCGGCTTTGTCGGCTTCTATCTCGTTTAACAACTTCATGGCTTCAATGATGCAAAGTGGTTGGCCCTGTTGCACCGACTGGCCCACCTCAACGAACACGGCTGAGCCGGGGCTTGGTGACCGGTAAAACGTACCAACCATGGGGGATTTCACCGTATCGACCTCGAGTGCGACGGGAGCGGATGGAACTGGGGCCACAGCAGGCTCAGCAGCAACGGATGTGGCGGCATACACGGGCGCAGGCGCCGCTGCGTAGGCGGCCTGAGCATTCGACTTAACGATCTTAACTTTGTCCTCACCCTCGGTGATTTCGAGTTCAGCGATGTCAGACTCCGCGACCAAATCAATCAGTGTTTTAAGCTTGCGTAAATCCATGGTAAATCTTCCCAGAGGGTCAGTTAAATAGAGCAAATAAAAATTTTATTTGTGCGTTTAGTCGCCGTTTAAGATTTTAATAGTGAGGATGGTTTCAGCGCATACATTAAGGCGGCATGATAACCCTCAACGCCCAAACCGGCGATCACACCCACCGCGTTTGCCGACAAATACGAATGATGGCGAAAGGTTTCTCGGCGATAGACGTTTGAGAGGTGAACTTCCACAAACGGCAAAGCGACACCAGCCAAGGCATCTCGAATGGCAATGCTGGTGTGGGTATAAGCCCCAGCATTAATCAAAATAAAAGTGGTGCCATCGGTAAGCGCCTGCTGAATACGATCAATCAAGGCACCTTCCGAATTACTTTGAAAAGACGACAATTGTGCACCGTGCCTCTGTGCTGTGGCCAACAAATCGGCATCGAGCTGCGCCAAAGTCTGTGAGCCATAAATGGCTGGCTCTCTGTGCCCCAATAGATTGAGGTTCGGGCCGTGTAAAACCAAAATGCGGTGTGCCATATTGATCGGTCGCTCGTCTTGATGATTTTGTCCATCATAGCGCATCAAAACACCCGCCAGTGTGCCTAAAGCTTCTATCTTTCATTCATTTGTTGTTATTTTCGCAGTTAAACCGCAGAACCGCTTACCAGTTGCGCGACTTGCGCGCTCAGCGAGTCGGGATCAACAGGCCCCAAAATCACAGGCCCTAGGTCGCCTTGGGCGCGCACCAAAACCGTAAATGGCAACCCGCCGGCGGTATTACCCAATGAGCGCACCAGACCAATACCACCGAGCCCCGCCACGAAAATCGGATAGGAAACGGGTGTCTTTTTGACAAATTCGGTCACATTTGACGCCGTATCAATGGCAATACCCAGAAACTGTGCGCCTGGGTGTTGTTGTTTCAAGCGATTCAAATCAGGCATTTCTTTGACGCAAGGCGGGCACCACGTGGCCCAAAAGTTAATCACCAACGGGCGCCCCCGCCACTGTGCCATGCTCTGTTCATCACCAACCATGTCTGGCAAAACCGCTGCAAAAAACGCCTCAATATCGGGCTCGGTCGCGACCGCCGGACGAATGGCTCGGTTGGCCTGGGGCGCACGCTGTGAGCTCTGCTGCCAGCCAAAGTAGCCAACACTACCCATGGCCGCTAAACCAACAGCGCCAATAATTGCAGTTCTTCTCTTCATAACTCAATCATAGCGCTGCAGAACCAAAAATGGCGACCTAACCATCTACAATGCTGATCAAGCGGGCGATGACTGATCGTTTGATGGCGTCCGCGATTGTGTTCAAAGGAATCTATTCTCATGCACCTGCACATCCTAGGCATCTGCGGCACCTTCATGGGCGGCCTTGCCCTGATCGCGAGAGCGGCGGGTCACCGTGTGACGGGCTGCGACCAAGGCGTGTATCCGCCCATGAGTAAACAGCTCGAGGAACAGGGCATTGACCTCATTGAAGGGTTTGGCGCCGACCAAATGGCGCTCAAGCCCGATTTATTTGTGATCGGCAACGTCGTCAGTCGCGGTAACCCTTTGATGGAGGCCATACTCAATCAAAATGTCGCCTTCATTTCAGGGCCCCAGTGGCTAGGCCAGACGGTCTTAAAAGACCAACACGTGCTGGCGGTGGCCGGCACTCACGGAAAAACCACTACCAGCGCCATGCTGGCCTGGATTCTGCAGCAAACAGGCCGACAACCCAATTTTCTGATCGGTGGAATTGCCCCCGGGCTAGGTTTGTCCGCCCGATATGAGTCCAACGCCAAACTTTTTGTGATCGAAGCCGATGAGTACGACACCGCTTTTTTTGATAAGCGATCCAAATTTGTGCATTACCGCGCACGCACGGCCATCCTCAACAACTTAGAGTATGACCACGCAGACATCTTTCCTGACCTTGGCGCCATTGAGACACAGTTCCACCATTTGGTTCGAACCGTGCCCGCGCTCGGTCAAATTGTCATGCCAGCCGGTGAACCCGCCCTTGAGCGAGTCATCGAACGTGGTTGCTGGACCCCATTGGAGCGCACGGGCCACGTCGACGGCTGGCATCGACAGGAAAACGGCAGCACTCAAAACCCTGTGATCTACCGCGGCTTACAAGCCGTGGGTGCCCTTCAATGGTCGCTCACTGGCGCCCACAATACGCAAAACGCACTGGCCGCATTGGCAGCTGCGTATCATGTGGGCATTGCGCCTAGCGCCGCGCTAGACGCTTTGAATCAATTTGAGGGTGTCAAACGACGCATGGAGGTGCGCGGCACGGTCAATAACATCACCGTTTTTGATGACTTTGCCCACCACCCGACAGCCATTGAAACAACACTGAAAGGGTTGCGCGCCAGCAATCCCAATGCTCGCATCATCGCCGTGCTTGAGCCGCGCTCAAACACCATGAAGCTTGGCGCCATGGCCTCACGCCTACCGGCCGCGCTGGCCTGCGCGGATTTGGTGTTTTGTTATGCGCCCGATCAAGGCAAACACGCCCTTGGTTGGGATGCCCGCGATGTTCTTGCCCCATTAAGCGACAGCGGCAAGCCGTTGCAAATCGTTGATGCCATCGACACCCTTGTCATGGCGATTGCCCTAGCCGCAAAATCAGGAGACCAAATCGTCATCATGAGTAACGGTGGTTTTGGTGGCATCCAAGACAAGCTCTTAGCCGCTATTAGGCAAGGCCCGTGATGATCCTATATTTGCATGGTTTTCGATCAGCACCCACATCGTTCAAAGCGAAACTGATGGCGCAAGCGGTATCAAGTTCGGTTTCTAATTCAGAACTAAGTCAACAGTGGGCCTGCCCGGCCTTACCCGCTAGCCCAGCACTGGCGCTTGAGTTGGCGCTTGAACAAGCACAAAAATTGGCCGCTCAAGCGCATCGCCCCATTGCAGCACTAACCATCATTGGTTCTTCGCTAGGCGGCTTTTACGCGACGGTGTTAGCTGAACGCTTGAGCTGCAAAGCCGTGTTGCTGAACCCGGCGGTCCATGCGCCGCGCGATTTGGCCACTCAAGTCGGTACTCACCAGCAGTACCACAGTGACGAGCCGTTTCATTTTTTTCCGACCTACATCGATGAATTACGGCACATGGCCCTAAGCCAAATCACTGAGCCACACCGCTACCTTTTGATTGCGGCAACTGGCGACGAAGTCCTTGATTGGCGTGAAATGCGCGACTTCTTTGCCGGCAGTGCTCAAATCATTGTTCCGGGCAGCAACCACGGACTGTCGGACTTTGCAACTCACATCCCAGCGGTCTTGGCGTTTGCAGACGCTGAGCTTGCACCACCACAGGTTAAATGAATGTTTGTTTTGTTTGAAGAAAGCGGCAGCTTTAAAGCAGCCCTCATAAAAACCGAAACCGATACCAGCTTACAAATTGAATCGGGCTCTGGCAAGCGCAGCAAAATAAAACGCAGCGCCTGCGTCTTTACCTTTAGCAACCCTGATCCTGAGACGCTGCTTGCGCAAGCGCCAGCCCTAGCGCAAGACATTGAACCGGCGTTTTTGTGGGAGGTTGCCCCGCAAGAAGAGTTTGACGTTCAAACGCTGGCGACCGACTACTTTGGCCATGATGCCAATTCATTAGAAATAGCCACACTCCTTTGGCGCTTACACGAGTCGCCGGTTTACTTTCATCGGCGCGGCAAAGGCAAGTATCGGCCCGCGCCACCGGATATCTTAGAAGCTGCACTCGCTGCTCAAGAGAAAAAACAAAAAGCCCTTGACCTTCAGGCCTCTTGGGCACAAAACATGGTCGACGGTCAGCTGCCCGGAGACATTGCGTCACTTGCCACCACACTTATCACCCGGCCTGATAAAAATAGCGCGGCATTCAAAGCCCTCACCCAAGCATGTGAGCAATCACGCGAAACACCTGAGCAGTTGCTGCTTCGCTGTGGTGCCTGGCCCCATGAGCTGGCGCTGCATAGGGCCAGGTTCCTTTGGTCTCACTTTCCAAAAGGCACGGGCTTTGCCGTCGTTGCCCCCCTCGAAGCGCATGACGACTTGCCCTTGGCCGACGTTACGGCCTACTCTGTTGATGACACCAGCACCACCGAAATCGACGACGCCTTATCGGTCACGGCTTTAGAAGACGGATGGCTTTGTGTCGGCATTCACGTGGCCGCACCCGCCCTAGGCGTGACTCGCGACAGTGAGCTTGATCAATGGGCGCGCACGCGCCTTTCGACGGTTTATATACCCGGCGAGAAAATCCCGATGCAACCTGATGCGGTGATTGACCGCTACTCACTGACAGCCGGCAATGCCGTGCCAGCACTGTCGCTCTACGTTCAAGCCCATCCCGACACCGGTGAAATCCGTCATTTTGAAACCCGCGTCGAACGCCTCTCGGTCACGAATAACCTGCGTCACAACGAACTCGACGCGCACATGACCGTTGAGGCACTTGACGACCCCACCCAAGACCTGCCTTATGGCACCTGGGTACGTCCGCTGTGGCAATTATCCAAAGCCCTGTCGGCCAAACGCGATGAGCGACGCGGCAAACCCGAATCCAATCAGCGGGTGGACTACAACTTTTATCTCGATGGCCCAGCCGACGATCCACAGACCCCTGTTCGCATTGAGCCTCGGTTGCGCGATGCGCCACTAGATCGGATTGTTGCCGAATACATGATTCTGGCCAATCGCTTATGGGCCGAGCAGTTGGCCAATCATCAAATGACCGGCATTTTTAGGTCACAACAATCCGGTCGCGTGCGCATGAGTACCTACCCCGGCCCGCACGAAGCCATCGGTGTGGATCACTACGCATGGTGCACCTCACCATTACGTCGTTACGTGGACATGGTAAATCAACGCCAATTGATCGCTATCGCCCAGCATGGAGTCTCGGCAGCATTGGTCGCCCCCTATCTACCCAAAGATGCTGATTTGTTTGCCGTGGTTTCCGCCTTTGAAGGGCAATACGCCATTTGGTCAGATTTTCAGCGGCAAATGGAACGCTTCTGGTGCCTGCGTTGGTTGCAACAAAACCAGGTCACTAGGTGCCAAGGCACTCTCATTCGGGACGACCTCATACGACTGGCCAATATTCCCCTGGTTCTCAACGTGGCGGGACTGCCTGAGCTGCAAAGAGGGGATACCGTCACACTGACGCTCAGCGATTTTGATGAATTGGCGCTATCGGTTGTGGCGCATTTTGAAAGTGCAAGCGACTAGAATCTAATACCATGTCCAGTTACCGTAACCCTTTGCCCCATCCTTGATCGGTGCCATGACACACACCAACCCCGCGATCGCCTGCTTGCAATGGTTTACCGCACCCCGGCAACACTATTTGCGCTGGGGCATCGCCTTGTCGCTGTGCGTCCATGCCGCCTTTATGATTTGGCGTCCAAGCGTGGTGATCCAGCCCAAGTCGAGCCTTCCCAACCTTGAGGTCGTGCTGGTCAATGCCTTTTCTGAGCAAGCGCCGCTTGCCCCACAGCTAATTGCCCAAGAAAACCTCG
Organism: uncultured Burkholderiaceae bacterium; assembly: GCA_963926245.1. GTDB lineage: Bacteria > Pseudomonadota > Gammaproteobacteria > Burkholderiales > Burkholderiaceae_B > Algicoccus. The sequence goes on from CAWUWI010000005.1 coordinate 35,548, forward strand.
AAGGCGGTGGCGATCAATCACAACGCATGGCCAGTAACCCTAGCCCTCGTGTGGGTGAAGCCACCGAAGACCTGTCTTTGGTCGAACTCAGTCAGCAACGGCAACAGCGCGAAGCCGAGCAAGCCCAGCTCCTGAAGCAACTCGAAAGCGATTGGGCCGTCCTACCCAATCAGCTTGAATCCGAAATCAATGACCAAGAGCCCACGATTGGCCCCGATCAAGTCGATCAACGGGCCCTCGAGCGCAATGCTCGTTTGGCTGCAATCCGAGAACAAGTTGAGCAATTCAATAGTCGCCCACGTAAGTACTTTGATGCGCCATCGGCTATCGCTAACCCGTTTGCCGCATATGTCGATGACTGGCGCGCCCGCGTCGAGCAGACCGGTAGCCAACACTACCCGAGCGCCGGCGGTCAACGTCCCGTCGGCAAACTGCAAGCCACTGTCACCATTAACGCCAACGGCCAAGCCATTGCCGTCGAAATTGATCGGCCAGCTGTTGACCCGCGTCTAAACCAAGCTGTCAGACGAATCATCGAACTGGCCCAACCCTTTGCGCCTTTTCCTACAGCGCTTGCACAACAAGCCGATCAGTTGGTCATCACGCGAACTTGGCTCTTTACACCAGGCTCACTCACCACTGGATCCCCATGAGTACTGCAAACACGATCAAGCCCTCTTTCGCTGTGATTGGCCATCCTGTTGCCCACAGTCGATCACCTGCCATTCACAGTGCCTTTGCCCAACAAACGGGCATCACCTTGCGATACGACCGCCTAGATGCAGCGCCGGTATCTTTTGAGACGGCCGTCACCCATTTCTTTGCGAGCGGCGGTCAGGGCCTTAACGTGACTGTCCCATTCAAGGAACGCGCGTGGCAGCTCGCCCAAGCTAACTTAAGCACACGTGCGCTGTTGGCCGGCGCGGTCAACACACTTTGGTCCTCACCGAACGGCTTGCATGGTTGCAATACAGATGGCGTGGGCTTGGTTAGGGACCTGCAAAGGCTCGCATTGCTCGGCTCAGCGCCACGCGTCTTGCTACTTGGCGCCGGAGGCGCTGCCAAAGGCGTGATTGGACCATTACTTGATTCGGCATGTGAACATTTGCACGTCGCCAATCGCACCGCGGCACGCGCCCAAGCGCTGCGTCAGGCTTGGCTCGCCCAGCGCCCAGGCGATCAAGCGCGACTGTCAGTGAGCGGCTTAACAGACCTACCCAAAATGCATTGGGATTTGGTGATTAACGCCACGGCCAGCAGCCTGCAAGGTGAGGCACCTGAGCTACCCAAAGACGTGTATCGCGAGAACACACGTGCCTATGACATGATGTACGGCTCGAACCCGACCGCCTTTTTACAGCAAGCGCAATCGCGCGGGGTCACCCAATCGGCTGATGGACTCGGTATGCTTGTTGAGCAGGCAGCAGAAAGTTTTTGGATCTGGCACGGCGTTTTACCAACAACAACCCCTGTGATTGAGGCGATACGTCATCAGATGCAGGTAGCCGTCCGGTAAACTGATTCCCATGTCAACTGCTCGCAACTACCTAGCTCGCGAAATCTACCGCTCGACCTTGGTCGTGATGTTGGCTTTGATGGGTTTGTTTTCTTTTTTTACGCTGGTCGAGCAGCTTGATGCAGTCAACGACCGATTTCCATTAAGCGCGCTTTTTTACATTGAAGCGCTTGCTCTGCCCACCCGCCTCTACGACCTGCTACCGATTGGCCTTTTGATTGGCTCCATCGTGGCGCTAGCCGGTCTTGCGCAACGCAACGAGTTGGTGATTCTGCGTGTTTCTGGTGTGGGTTCCATTCGCTTGCTGGGCATGCTGTGGGCAATTGCGATACCCGTGATGGCTTTGGCCATCGTTCTGTCCGAGTTCGTCACCCCCGCGGCCGAGATTCGCTACAACGAAGCCAACATGGTCATGCGCGGCAAAGTGCTAGGCGGGCGGCTGGTCAGTGGTTACTGGTTTAAAGAACCGACTGAGATCGGTGGGTCGCGCGTGATCAATGTGGGCAAATTACTGAGCACCGGTGAAGTCGCCGATATCTCCATTTACGAGCTCGATGCCAACGAATCACTTTCCTACTTACGGCAAGCCAAGCGCGGCACTTTTGAAGGCGACCAAATGGTTCTGTCTGAAGTCACCGATACGATTGTGCCAGACGGTGCCGTTGGTGCTTTGGCTGATGGACAGCGGCCCACGCAATCCCTCATCTCTGTGCGCGAAGATCCTGAGAAACTCATGCAAACCTCGCTCACGCCAGGACGCATTGCCGCTAAGATTGCCACGCCCGAACGCATGTCGCTGCTTGCCCTGTGGGATTACATCGGGTACCTACAAAGCAATCAACTCGATGCCGATCGTCAAGTCGTCGCCGTCTGGCGCAAACTCGCCTACCCCTTCACATTGATTGTGATGCTCACCATCGCTGCCCCTATCAGTTACATGCAAACACGTGCGGGCGGTGTCGGTGCCAAAATGTTTATCGGTATATTGGTGGGCACCAGCTTTTTCATGATCAGCCAGCTTGCGCTAAATGTGGGCACGCTTTACCGATGGCCTCCCATTGTGACGGCACTGCTACCGAGCACCATCGTCTTTTTTCTGGCGCTAGGCACCGTTTTATTGATGGAGCGCCGGCATGGCCCTAAAGAGCGCAGACCCACAAAACTGCAAGCTGAGAAATTAACAACATGAAAGAACCCGACACCTGGATGGTTGGTGACATACAGGGCTGTTGCGACTCGTTCGACGCGTTAATCAACCACCCCGAGATTGCCGCTGATCCGAACGCCCAGTTTTGGATGGCTGGCGATTTGGTGAATCGTGGTCCGCAATCACTACACACCTTGCGTCGCTTGATGACCATGGACGACAAAACAGTCGTGCTCTTGGGCAACCATGACCTACATTTATTGGCCGTGGCCGCAGGTGTACGAGCCCCCAACAAAAACGACACCCTGCACGAGATCCTGACCGCGCCCGATGCCGGTGACATCATCGACTGGGTCCGTCACAGAAAACTTGCTCACTTCGAGCATGATCACCTATTGGTTCATGCTGGCGTCTTGCCCAAGTGGACTGTCAAAAAAACGTTGTCACTGGCCCATGAAGTTCAAGAACAGTTACGCGGCAAGCAATGGCAGAAGGCAATCCACAAAATGTATGGCAATGAGCCCGCGCAGTGGAAAGAGCAGCACAAGGGTGGTAAACGTCTACGTGTCATCGTGAACGCCTTAACGCGGCTGCGGATGTGCACCAATAAAGGCCACATGGCTTTGTCCATCAAGTCATCGCCTACACAACGCCATGAAGGTCTCATGCCGTGGTTCGACGTACCCGGTCGTGCCACAGCCAACACGACTGTGGTGTTTGGCCACTGGTCAACGCTCGGGCTCAAGATCAGGCCTGATTTGGTTTGCTTGGACACGGGTTGTGTTTGGGGTGGTCACTTAACTGCGGTTCGATTGCATGACAAGAAAGTCGTACAGGTCGCCTGCCATCAAAGCATGGACCCGCTAAAAACACACTAATCGGTCTCTAAGCCGCGTGTCACCACCGAACGGATAGCATCACGGGTTTGAGCCGCTAAGACTGCTCTTGGTGGCTTTTCTTGTCCGGCCAGTGCCGCTACTGGCAAGAAAGTGAGCCCCACACTTACCCCTTGAGCCCCCAAGATGCGCCAGAGGTTATGGATCAAAGATTCCTCACCGACAAAGGCTGGCATGGCACTACGCTTGCCCAAATAAAAATACGTCAGTGCCACAGGTTGCACGGTGACTTCGATGCGTCGGCCGGGTTCAAACAAATTGCCATAGAAAGAAAGCACATCAAACCCTTCAGAGGTGGTGCCCTCAGGAAACAAGCCCACCACTTGACCGCGAGCAAATCGTATCTGCATAGCGTGCCCCACGCGATGCACCGCGTGACGAAACCCACGCTCAATAAAAATGGTGTCTGCACCTGCGGCTAACCAACCCAAGAGCGGCCATCGACGAATCTCTTGCTTAGCCACAAACGTGGTGGAGCGAACCACATTGAGTATAAAGATATCTAGCCATGAAACATGATTCACAACCCACAGGACCGGTCCCTTCATTTCTGGCTCGCCATGCACGCGCACTGCCACGCCACAAAGCCACAGCAGCCTTTTAGACCACAGCTGCTTCAGTCTTAATCGATTGTTCAGTCCGATCCACCAGAAGCAAATCGCAATGGCCAGAAGACCGCCTAGCACCCACAGTGCGATCGCAATCGCACGTGGTGCAAACCGAATCAAACTCAACGCGCCAACTCCCAGATGATGCGTCCACGCACACCGGTAGCCAAGACTTTGGCTGGCAGCTCCAACCCTAAAAACGGTGTGTGCTGGCTCTGACTCAACAGACTCCGACGTTCAACGGTCCAGTAAGCATCCAGATCAACCACACAAAAGTCAGCCGGTGATCCCACCGACAGGCCACCAATGGGTGGCATCGCTGGTGCCGATAGCGCCAAGACTTGGGCAGGCCCTTGCGTAACGCGTGCCAAGGCATCTAACAGCGGTACCTTATCTTCCAAAGCCCATTTAACGGCCAACGACAATAGCAGTTCCAATCCCGTTGCCCCGGCTTGCGCCTCGGCAAAGGGCAATTGCTTACCATCATCATCGATTGGCGTGTGATCTGAACACAGGGCGTCTACCGTACCTTTTGCGAGCCCCATACGCAACGCCTCCCTGTCTCGCTGGCCGCGCAAAGGCGGGTCGAGTCGGAAGTGCGTGTCGTAGTAGCCAATATCGACGTCTGTTAAGTGCGCATGATTAATCGACACATCGCACGTAACCGGCAACCCTTCAGCTTTTGCTTGCTGAATCAAAGCCAAACCAGCGGCTGAAGATACACGGCAAATGTGGAGCCCCACACCGACAGCGCGCTGTAACTCGAACAACGTATGCAGCGCGATGGTCTCTGACTGTTGCGGCACGCCAGACAGGCCCAGACGTGACGCATAGGCGCCACTCGCGGCCACACCATTACGTGCTAACCAAGGGTCTAATGGCCTGAGCCACAAAGTATAACCAAACGACTTGGCGTACTGCATGGCACGCAACAGCACCCGCGTGTCTGAGACCGATCGATCAGCCTGCGCAAACCCAACGCACCCAGCTTCGGTCAGCTCAGCCATTTCGGTGATGATCTCACCCTTCAAGCCCACAGTCATCGCACCCAACGGGTAAATATTGACTTGGTCGAGCTGTCGCGCACGGTGCTTGAGCATCTCAACCAAACCGGGCTCATCAAGCGGCGGATCCGTGTCAGGCGGTAAAACCAAACTCGTGATCCCACCAGCCATAGCCGCGCGAAGCTCGGACTCCAATGTGGCGCGATACTCAAAACCAGGCTCACGCAATTGGGCCGACAAATCCACCAATCCTGGCATCACCACCTTACCCGCTACATCAAACACACGATCAGCCGTGAAAGCGTCAGGCGCTTGACCAATCGCAGCCACTCGACCGCCTGCCATCCAGATGTCGGTCAAACGGTCCACACCGGCCGCGGGATCCATCAAACGTGCATTCTTCAGATGCAATCTCACGATGAAGCCCCCGCAACAATACTCATAACCGCCATACGCACCGCAATACCAAAGGTCACTTGGTTCAGAATCACCGACTGCGGACCATCAGCCACCGCTGACTCAATTTCCACGCCGCGATTCATCGGCCCTGGGTGCATGACCAAGGCATCGGGCTTGGCGTAAACCAACTTTTCTTGTGTTAGACCGAAATGCTTAAAGTACTCGTGCGATGAGGGCAACAAGGCGCCACGCATTCGCTCATTTTGTAGCCGGAGCACGATGATCACATCCACATCTTTTAAGCCCTGAGCCATGTCGGTGTATGTCTTTACACCCATTTCGGCTAATCCGCTGGGCAAGAGGGTCAATGGCGCGATAGCCCTGACCTCAGCCACACCTAAGGTGGTCAAAGCATGGATGTTTGAGCGCGCCACTCGCGAGTGCAACACATCACCCACGATTGCCACCGTTAGATTGGAAAACGACTTTTTAAAATGTCGGATCGTATACATGTCTAGCAACGCTTGCGTGGGATGCGCATGACGACCATCACCGGCATTAATCACATGCACATCAGGCGACACGTGCCGAGCTATTAAGTAAGGCGCGCCGCTGGATTCGTGGCGCACCACAAAGATGTCAGCTTGCATGGCCGATAAGTTGGCAATCGTGTCCAACAGCGTTTCGCCTTTGGCCGCCGATGAAACGTTGATATTTAAATTAAAAACATCGGCTGACAGCCGGGTTGCTGCAATTTCAAAAGTGGTCCGTGTGCGGGTCGAGTTTTCAAAGAAAAGGTTAAAAACGCTTTTGCCACGCAACAACGGCACTTTCTTCACATCGCGCTCAGCCAACGGCACGAAAGTTTTTGCGGTATCCAAGATGTGCTGCAGGACGTCGCGCGACAGTCCTTCGGTGCTAATTAAGTGCGTCAGCTCGCCATGTTTATTTAACTGAGGATTACGCATCCGGCGTCTCTGTTTCGATGTGTAAAGAAAACGTGCCTTGTTCGTTTTTGGCGAGCACCAAGCTGCCCGTTGAGGCCTTGGCTATCTGCCACGCTGAAAAATCAGCACAAATCGGCAGCTGACGCTCTTGGCGATCAATCAAGACCACCAGTTTGACACTGGCGGGTCGCCCGTAGTCAAACAATTCATTCATCGCCGCTCGAATGGTGCGACCGGTATACAAAACGTCATCGACCACGATCAAGTGGCGGCCAACCACGTCAAAAGCAATGTCTGAGGGTGTGACTTGATTATGCAGTCCGATCCGGTCAAAGTCGTCGCGGTAAAAGCTGATGTTTAAGCTGCCCATGGCACCTGGCAATTTGAGGTCGCGGTGCAAGCGCTCTGCTAGCCATGCCCCGCCAGACAAGATGCCAACCAAATGCACCTGCTCTTGAGGCAGATCCTTAATTAAGGTTCGAACACCCTCAAGCAACCTTGTATAAAGGTCCTCGGCGGTTGGCATGTCAGCCAGTCGATCAAGTGATTGGATCATGGTGAGTTTCCTGGTTGTCCTTCAGACGGCAAATCATCGAAGTACCTTTGCAGAATAATAGCCGCTGCGACCGCATCATCGGGAGCGTTTCCAACCACTGCTTGCGCTTCTAAGCTTGATTCCCTTTCGTCGACCAAACATACGGGTAAACCCAATCGACCGATCAGTTGATTCGCAAAGCGGCGCGCCTGTCGGCTCGCGATCTGTTCGCCGCCATCTGGCGTTAATGGCAAACCCACCACAATCGCTTGGGGCTGCCACTGCACCACCAACTCTTCAATGCGCGCAAATCGCTTGGCTTTCTCGGGCGAGTTTATGATTTCTAGGGGCCTGGCACGACCCAAAATCGTGTTGCCCAAAGCCACCCCAACACGTGCCATGCCGTAGTCAAACGCCAGCAGGGTTCGCTCGTCAGGCATGCCCAGCAGACCCGGCAAGCATGGCTGGGTCAAATCCCAACAATTTCATGGCGGCAGGATAGCGGGACTGCGGAGGCTCATCAAAAATAATCGATGACTCGGCGGCCACACTCAACCAGGCATTCTGTGCAAGTTCTTGCTCGAGCTGGCCCGCCCCCCATCCGGCATAACCCAACGTCACCAAAATCTGTGTCGGACCTTGGCCACTGGCCACGGCCTGAAGCACATCTCGCGATGTGGTGAGCGCCATGGACGCACCCAAATGGATGCTTGATGTGTATTCACCTGCTGGCTTGTGCAACACAAAACCTCGGTCTGTTTGCACTGGACCGCCGTAAAAAACCGGCTTTTCAGATGACTCTTCAAAGGGCGGGTCGGCCACATCGCTGCCTTGAAGATCAACTTTTTGCAGCAAATGCGCAACAGTTAAGTCCATTGGCCGATTAATGACCAAACCCAACGCCCCACGATCGGAGTGCTCGCAGACGTAAATCACCGTGCCCGCCAATTCACCGTCGACTGAACCTGGCATGGCCATCAAAAAATGCCCCGATAAATCCATTGAGGCGCTCATAGGTTCAGACTTCCATCATCTCAAAGTCCTCTTTGCGGGCGCCGCATTCGGGACAAACCCAATTTGGTGGGACATCAGCCCATTTGGTACCCGGGGCGATACCTTCTTCGGGGCACCCTTGAGCCTCGTCATAAATCCAGCCACAAATTAAGCACATCCAAGTTTGCATGGTTATTCCATCGGTTCTTTTACAATGTAGACTCAATCTTACCTAAAGTATCGACAAGTGCCTTTGACAACCCCTTCCGTAACGCTTTTGTTTGGCTTGTTTGACCCCTCTGGTCAGCAGGATCTCCCCGCTGACACCATCACGTGTGCTGCGCACGGCAGCCATGGGGTCTGCGTATTGACGGGCGTCGCGGTCGCCGACACCACCGGTCTGTTTAACGTTGATGCCCCTCTTCCCGAGTCAGTGGATGACCAAGCACGTGGTCTTTTGGAAGACATGCCCATCCACGCGATAAAAGTCGGTAATGTGCCCACCCCAGAGATAGCGAGCATGATCGCCGGTATTTCAGCCGACTATAGCCACGCACCGCTTGTCCTTCATCTGCCCGCCTCTCAAGCACCGACGGACAACGATGACGAGGATCAGGACTCAGAGCCGAGTGTTGGTGCGGTACTCGAGCTCTTGTTGCCTCAAACGAAGGTGGTGGTCATGGGTGCCAATGCACTTGAACGCTGGCTCAATGACGAGGTTTTGGCGCACTTAGACGGCAACGGCGGCCCACAAGCGATTTTGGCGCTTGGTGCCGACTGGGTCTTGGTTACAGCCTTTGCCCAGCGTCCTGGCCAGCTCATTAACCTTTTGCTCGGCCCTGAAGGCGAAACCATTGCCTGGCCTTGGCAACCCATTGGCGCCCGCGTACAGGATCTCAATGGCCTGATTGCAACGGCAATCGCCAACCACCTCGCCGCAGGCCTCTCAGTTCCCGAGGCTGCCAAACAAGCCTGCGCTTACGCCAGTCAAATTGCCACTTCCGCTTTTCAGGCGGGTATGGGTCAAAGACTGGTCTCACGATTACCCAACAAGGCGCCACCTACCCCATGACAACCCGTCCCGTGTTTCCAAGCGGTCTTTACGGCGTTACCCCCGATTGGGACAACCTTGATCAACTAACAAAAGCCATTGAAGCCGCTGCCCGAGGCGGCATGAAAGTCCTTCAATGGCGCCACAAAACTTGCCCAGCACCACGCATGATCGGCATGGCGCGCGAGGTCAAACGCGCCTGTCAAGCCAACGGGGTGCTGCTGATGATCAATGATCATTGGCGTGTGGCCGAGGCCGTGGGCGCTGATGGTGTCCACGTGGGGCGCGATGACGACAGCCCAAACGCGGTTCGCTTGGCATTGGGGCCTGATGCTTTGATTGGTGTATCGTGCTACGGTGATTTGAATAATGCCAAAAAAATGCTTGCCCAAGGCGTTGATTACATTGCCTTTGGCACCATGTTCGCCTCGGCAACCAAGCCCCATGCCTCGCTCGCTGACCATCAAATCCTGACCCAAGCCAAGGCCTTAGTGACCCAGTCCGGTTCTAGGACCAAAGTGGTCGCCATTGGCGGCATCACTGCCGATAACGCTGCACCGCTGGTTGCCGCAGGTGCAGACAGCCTAGCAGTGATTGGCGGCCTCTTTTTGACACCCGATATTGAAGCCTCGGCCCGCGCTTTGACGCACGCCTTTGCTTGATAACTTTCATAAGCCTTTTCGACAAAGGAGGACCTAGCAACATGTCCAGTAACGCAGAACTATTTGAGCGCGCTAGCCGCAGCATCCCTGGCGGCGTTAATTCACCCGTTCGAGCCTTTCGCTCGGTCGGTGGTACCCCTCGATTTGTGGCGCGCGCCAAAGGCCCCCACTTTTGGGATGCCGAAGACAAATGTTACATCGACTACATCGGTTCCTGGGGTCCAGCCATCTTGGGCCATGCCCATCCTGAGGTGGTTAAAGCAGTGCAAGAAGCCGCCGTTCACGGCCTGTCTTACGGCGCACCAACGGAAGCGGAAATTGAAATCGCTGAGCTGTTGATTGAGCGAGTCCCCAGCATTGAGCAAGTGCGCTTGACCAGCTCTGGCACAGAAGCCACCATGAGCGCCATCCGCTTGGCCCGTGGGGCCACAGGCCGCAACAAAATCATCAAGTTTGAAGGCTGTTATCACGGCCATGCCGACAGCCTTTTGGTTAAAGCCGGCTCAGGGCTGTTGACATTTGGCAACCCAACCTCGGCGGGTGTGCCACCTGAATTTGTCGCCCATACGATTGTGATTGATTTCAATGACGCAAAAGGTGTGCAAGAAGCATTTGCCGCTCATGGCAAAGACATTGCCTGTGTGATTGTCGAACCCATGGCTGGCAACATGAATCTGGTTAAGCCAGTACCCGGGTTTTTAGAAACACTACGCAGCGAATGCACGGCTCATGGCGCAGTATTGATATTTGACGAAGTAATGACAGGCTTTCGGGTTGGCCCACAAGGCGTGCAAGGCATCACTGGTGTGACTCCTGACATCACCACGTTGGCCAAAGTTATCGGCGGTGGCATGCCGATTGGCGCCTTTGGCGGCAGAACTGACATCATGCAAAACATTGCACCCATGGGTGCGGTCTACCAAGCTGGAACGCTGTCGGGTAACCCCGTGGCCGTGGCCGCTGGCATCACCACACTTCGTTTGCTCGGCGAGCCCGGTTTTTACGATCGCTTGGGCGCCCAGACACGAAAACTCACTGAGGGCTTGGTACAACGCGCTCGAGCCCACGGCGTGCCTTTTAGCGCCGACAGTGAAGGCGGCATGTTCGGCATGTACTTTAGCGAGCAAATACCCAAGGGCCTTAATGAGGTATCAGCGGGTAACATCGAGCACTTCAAAACTTTTTTTCACGGCATGCTTGATCAAGGGGTGTACTTTGCACCCTCTGCCTACGAGGCAGGGTTTGTGTCCTGTATGCACGACGATGCGGTCATCGAAGCGACCCTAACGGCCGCTGATCATGTTTTTAAAACCTTGAACTGATTCGGAGCCCAGCGCCATGGCCGTCAACCTTGTTATTCCAGATCGCTCAGCGATTTACCCCGTCGATGGTATTGAAATAGGGATTGCCAGTGCCGGCATCCGCAAACCGGGTAAAAAAGACCTCACGGTGCTCCGTTTGGCCCCAGGCACAAGGGTGGCAGGCGTTTTTACCAACAACCGCTTTAGAGCAGCGCCGGTCAAGCGCTGTGAGGCCCACTTGGCCAGCAACACGCCAATTCAAGCATTGGTAATCAACACGGGCAACGCCAATGCCGGCACAGGGAAACCCGGCGACGAGGCCGCTCAGCGCATGTGTGAGGCCGCCGCACAAGCGCTTGGACTAACCGCTCAAGCCGTGTTGCCATTTTCGACTGGTGTGATTTTAGAGCCACTTCCGGTTGAAAAGATAGAAATTGCCATCCCAGATGCCGTTGCCAATCTCGCCCCCAACCACTGGTACGAGGCGGCACACAGCATCATGACCACGGACACACAACCCAAAATCCACTCCAGTCAGGTTTCACTTGAAGGTCACACGGCGACCATTACCGGCATCAGCAAGGGAGCGGGCATGATCCGCCCCAACATGGCGACCATGTTGGGTTATCTCGCCACTGACGCGGGCTTAAGCAAGCCGCTGTTGCAGCGCTTGGTCACTGACTTGGCCGATCATTCGTTTAACCGCATTACCGTTGACGGTGACACCTCAACAAACGACTCGTTCATCCTCATGGCAACCGGTCGCAGCGGTACTGTGATTGAATCTGAGGGCGATCGACGATTCATGCCTTTACGCGCCGCCTTAATGGCAGCGGCCACCGACTTGGCCTGCAAGATCGTGCGTGATGCCGAAGGCGCGACCAAATTCATGACCATCCGCGTGGAAAACGCCGGTACGCAAGCCGAGGCTTTAAAAGTGGCCTATGCGATTGCGCATTCGCCGCTGGTTAAAACTGCCTTTTTTGCGAGCGATCCCAATTTGGGACGGATTTTGGCGGCCATTGGTTACGCCGGCATCGAAGATCTTGATGTTGACCAAGTCAAGCTTTGGTTAGGTGATGTTCTGGTTGCCCAAGATGGCGGACGTCACCCGGATTACCAAGAGGTCCAAGGCCAAGCCGTGATGAGCGAGGCAGAGATTTTGGTGCGCGTTTCGCTAGGCCGCGGTGAAATTTCTGAAACGGTCTACACCTGTGACTTTTCTCACGACTACGTCACCATCAACGCCGACTACCGTTCTTAATTGCAAATGAGTGATATGAAACCGACCCCTGACCTGAGTACTTTGATAGCGCGCGCAGATCAAGTATTGGCGCAATTACAAGCTTGGCTACCGCCGGCGCCACCACCCACCGATTGGAACGCTTTGGCCTTTCGCTGGCGCAAGCGTGGCACGGCCCACGGCTGGCTCGATGCGATTCAACACCCTCATCGCATCACCTCCGAGGACCTGCAACACATCGACCGACAAAAGGCTGTGATTGAGCGCAACACCCTGCACTTCGTGCAAGGCAAGCCGGCCAATCATGTGTTGATGACAGGCTCTCGCGGCACCGGCAAAAGCTCTCTGGTTAAAGCCATGCTGGCTCACTTCTCGAGCCAGGGTCTTCGCTTGATTGAAGTTGATAAAGGAGATTTGGGTGACTTGTCGGACATCGTTGACGTGGTTGCTAACCGCCCAGAAAAATTCATCGTGTTTTGTGATGACCTGTCCTTCGAAGAAGGTGAGTCAGGCTACAAAGCATTGAAGTCGGTGCTCGATGGCTCGGCAGCATCAACCGGCGAGAATGTTCTGATTTATGCGACTTCCAACCGACGACATCTCATGCCCGAGTACATGCGCGAAAACTTGTCAGCACAGCACCAATCGGACGGTGAAGTCCATCCGGGAGAGACGGTCGAAGAAAAGATTTCACTGTCCGAACGCTTTGGCCTTTGGCTGTCCTTTTACCCTTTCCGCCAAGACGACTACCTTGATATCGTTGCGCACTGGCTGCGTGAACTCGGGTGTAGTGATGAATCAATTGCACAGGCTCGAACTGAGGCGCTGCAGTGGACCCTAGAACGCGGCTCGCGATCTGGTCGTATTGCTTGGCATTTCGCACGCGACTGGGCCGCCCGCCATGCCGACTGAAGTGCCGGCTAGCTTCTCAAACGAACCGAGCGAATACCCAATCATTGATGTCGCCGTTGGCGTCATCTTGCGAGCCGATGGCACGATTCTTTTGGGTGACCGGCCCGAAGGCAAACCTTGGGCAGGTTGGTGGGAGCTGCCTGGTGGCAAACTAGAATCCAATGAAACGGTGCTAGAGGCGCTAACACGCGAACTGCAAGAAGAACTGGGCCTAACACCCACTGAAGCGACGCCCTGGGTGACCTACGTTCACCGCTACCCGACCACTACGGTGCGGCTGCACTTTTGTCGCGTGACCCAATGGGATGGACAGCCACAGTCTTTAGAGTCTCAGCAGCTCAAATGGGTGACGCCCGCTGAGGCGCTGGCTTTACCTGATTTATTACCGGCCACCTATCCTCCCTTGCGCTGGTTGCAACTACCCGATCTGTACTTGATTTCAGGGGTGGGCAGCGCTGCGAATTGGCCGAGTTATCTTGAGCGCCTTGAAACAGCTCTTCAGGGCGGGCTCCGCTTGATGCAGTGGCGCGAACCCGCTTGGCAAGCCGACGGTGACCCACAGGCGCTCCAAACCGCTTTTGAAACCGTTTTACAGCGCTGTCGCGCTCATGGAGCCAAGCTATTGATTAACAGCACTCATCCGCAAGATTGGTGGTTAATGGCCGATGGAGTCCATCTGCGCACCCAAGACGCAAAGGCGTTAAAAATACGTCCCGAGTCGCTTAAAGACAAGCTACTAGCCGTTTCCACCCATAATGATGTCGAACTCGCACTGGCGCGGACATTACAAGCCAATTTCGCGGTTCTGGGGCCCGTGCTGCCGACCGAATCTCACCCTGATAAGCCGGCCTTGGGTTGGACAGTGTTTGGGTTGTTAAATCAGCACGCTGGCATGCCGGTTTACGCCCTCGGCGGGCAAACATCGGCCACACTCAAGATGGCGCAACAGCAGGGTGCGCACGGCGTGGCGGGTATTCGTGGATTGTTAGACTGGGGGCAATGAAAACACCGTAAAAGACATTCTGGCTCAAACTTACAGTGAACAGAGTGCGTAGCGAAACGGCACATCTTTGTTAGCCGGTTGCGGTTTAATTTCACCCTCTTGCTCAGAGAACCGCACCCAAACCATGTATTTGTTGGCGCTCATCTCGGGAAACACATCCCAATCAGGATCCAACCACACGCGCAGTAATTGGTATGATTTTCCAGCCAACATCTTTTGGTAGGCGCCATTGACCGCCATCACGTCTTCACTTTCGCCCGAGCCCCTCAACAAACGCATGACCAAACCAATGCCTTGGTGTAGTGGCATCAAAGGCGCAATCCATTGCTGCAAATCCTGACAACGGCGAGCGTCATCACGGCACTGCCAAGCGTGAAACGAGGGCATATCGACTTGTGTGCCCCCACCGGGCACAGCCATGCGACCACGCAAACTGGTCAACCAGTCATTTTCTCGTAAGGCCTGACCTGTTCTGCCTTGGCTAGACATACTGGCTTGGGTCTGATCGATCTCATCGATGACCAACTTTAAAGCCTTCGCATCAACGCCGGGGTGGTCTTGTAACGCGGCCAATGTGACGCGCTGACGCTCTAAATCCTGCAAAACGCCGCCCTTAACGTCGGTTCGCTCAGTGACATCTAGCACATCGAAGAGCGTACTAACCGCTATCTGGTGCATCCTTGGATCACCAGGTGCGGAAAAAAATAACAAGCGGTCAAGTAGATATTCCAAGCGCATCCAAACCCGCACCCGTTCGTTGAAGGGGTACTCAAAACGCATCACGATGGCACTCGGCGGGTCTGGCGCAATCTCATATGACTAGGTTACACCACTGCAGGTGCAAACCCAATACTTGTTGTCGCAAGTATTCATGTGACACGGTGGCATCATTTAGGATCACATCGTGGGCCACCGCGAGCCGTTTCTCCCGGCTGACTTGTGCGTTTAAGATTTGTTCAACCTGGGCCTGGCTTAAACCATTGCGTGCCTGCACCCGAGAAATTTGCGTGTCTCGATCACAATCAACCACACAAACCCGATCGACTTGATTGAACCAGTGACCTGACTCAACCAACAATGGCACCACAAACACGGTGTAGTTGCCCGCGGCCAAGCCATCTTGACGTCTCGTTTCCTCACCTATCAGGGGATGCAGAATCGCTTGCAGTTGCTCGCGCGCGGCAGCATCACCAAAGACGTGCGCCCGCATACGCGCTCGGTCCAGTGCGCCTTCAATGGTGATGAAAGAAGCACCGAACGACGCTTCAATGGCGGCAATCGCCACCCCACCCGGTACCGTTAATGCGTGCGCAATCGCGTCCGTATCAATAATGGCTGCACCAGCCTGACCCAAGATGTCGGCGACGTAGCTCTTACCTGATCCGATGCCGCCAGTCAGTCCGATTTTCAGCATACCTAAAGAGACTCAATAATCACGAGGGTGTTAGTTGCTAACACCAAAAAAGGGCCAAACGGTACACCCATGTTCAAACGCATCGTTTTTCGATTGGCAAACGTTAAGCAAACAGTATAGACAAGCAATAGAGCGCTCGCGATGATCCAAACATCGGCCAAATCTATCAGGCCAACCCAAAGACCAATCGCCGCGAGCAACTTTGCGTCACCTTGGCCTATCGCGTCTCGAGCTCTTACCCGGCGAT
This sequence comes from uncultured Burkholderiaceae bacterium, assembly GCA_963926245.1. GTDB lineage: Bacteria > Pseudomonadota > Gammaproteobacteria > Burkholderiales > Burkholderiaceae_B > Algicoccus. The sequence goes on from CAWUWI010000005.1 coordinate 51,426, forward strand.
ACGTCGTATTAAAAAACATCGGTAATGCATACCCAAGGCTCATACCCCACAACCGATCCTGCGTGGGTAAACAGTCGCCTCGAACCACCCAAGAATACCCCCAAACCAGCAACATCAAAAGCAATACAAGTTCGTTGGGCAAGATGCCCGTCTCGGCGTCGACCAACGCCAACATGCCCAGCACAGCCAGCACCAGCAAGGTGGCTAGGCATTGGGAGTAAGGCAGCGCCGCGACTTTGACCAACCACAAGGCGTTTATTAACAACCAACAGACAAAAAGGCGCTGCAACCAGCGCACCGGCAATGCAACCAAACAACCACTAGACGCCTCGCCGGCGAGCTCTGCTCGGATTCGAGCGGTCAGGCGCTGAGCGCCCCGCTGGGCAACATGCGCCAAGGCAAAAGCAACTACTAGCAACATGCTCAACGCTCCCGACTCTTGCAAAAAAATGGCCACTGTCATGGTGCAATGAGGTCAAGAACGTTAAAAATGCGTAAAATGAGCTCTCCTAAAACCGTTGTCATTGCTTGGTAAATACCCATGTTCCTGTTTTCCGATTTAAACGCCACGCAACGAATCACTGCCCTTTTTTTTGTGAGCGCCTTAGCAACCGGTTGCACCAACATGCAGGCGCCTGGTTATTTCGACCCACCCAAACCAAGCTCAACGCAAGATGCCATCATGAATGCTGAGGGCGCCGGTATGCGACAGGTCGTGGTGGCGCCATCGCAAATTCAATTGGGCTGGCGAACCGGCAGCGGAGCCGATCAACTGACACCGACGGGTCAGGCTGCGGTTGATCGCGATGTGTCCGCCGATGAAGCGCCACTTGGTATCATTACGAAACCAGAAACCTTTCTGGGCAACTTGCCGTGTTTTGGGGCGGGGATGAATTGCTCGACTCAGCGCGTGGTCGTCACAATCGCGCCCAATGGCCGTTGGCGCTCGCGAATTACTTATTTAGAGCAACAGCAGCAACTCAGTGGCAAGCCCTCTGTGGCACAGGGCTGCTGGCGTAGCACCCTGTCCAAACCACCAAGCCTACTGTTGTTAGACGCACAACAAAACGTGCGAACTGAGTTGCGCATGACAGCCAACAATGTGCTTCAGATTGTCACCATTGATGGCAATAGCCCAAGCCTGACCTACACCCTGAATCGTCAACCTGACCTTGACCCGATTTCAGAACTAGACCAAGCCGCCGCACCAGTCTGCCGCTGATCTTCGGCATCGGCATCGGAAAACTGTGCGGCCTGACCAGGCCGCACAGTTTTGTTGTTGGGGTCAATATCGGCTTGGGCGTGTTGTGAGAACAGCGTGAATGCAAGTTGAACCGCGTTTTTGACGCCCATCTTTTGAAACAAACTTGCGCGATGCGACTCGACAGTTCGCATTGAAATGCCCAACTCGCACGCGATGACCTTGTTGGGCTTGCCTTCAAGAACCGGATAAAGGATTTGACGCTCTCGCGTCGTTAAATCAGGCCACACCGGGCTGCTAGCTTTTAAGGACTCGCCTTCCATCGAATTTCTGCCTCTAACTTTCAGAAACGAAAGTCTGGCAGAGCTGGCTTAATGCGCCTAGCTGACAGATCTAATAGGGCGGGGTTTCCCTTGCGTACAAGCCGAACGAATCCCGCCTTAAACGGTTCAAACTTCCAAGTTGTCTATCAATCGTGTCTGACCCAACTTGGCCGCCGCCAAAATAACCAAGCGTTCGTCACCAGCCACCTCCATACCCGTCGGAGCCAACAAGTCGCGTTGTCGTCGGATGGCGATGTAATCGACCTGCCAACCCCGTGACTTTAAAAAGTGGCACGCCAACGTCTGAAGCGAATGGATATCCGTCGCCCCGTTTAGCAAAGCGTCACGCATGCCACCAAGCGTGGTGTAAAGTTCGTTAGCCTGTGATCGGTGTTCTGTACTCAAATAAACATTGCGTGACGACAGGGCCAAACCATCATCAGCCCTGACTGTCTCGTGCGCCAAGATTTCAACTGGCAACTGAAACTGACGACACATGCTACGAATTAACATCAACTGTTGGTAGTCTTTTTTACCGAAAACCGCCACCCGAGGCTGCACGCACGAAAGCAATTTAAGCACCACGGTGCAAACGCCATCGAAAAACCCAGGTCGATGCTCACCCTCTAGGATGCCACCAAGATCGTTAGGCGGTTGGACTCGAAAGGTTTGTGGCTCGGGATAGAGCTCACGCTCGTCGGGTGCGAACAGAACGTAGACGTCTCGCCCTTTCTCAAGCTTTTCAATATCATCGAGAAGGGTACGTGGATACTTTTCGAAATCCTCATTCGGGCCGAATTGCAGGCGATTCACAAAAATGCTCGCCACCACTGGATCACCGTGCTGGCGTGCCGTTTTCATGAGTGCCAAATGACCCGCATGTAAGTTACCCATTGTGGGCACAAAGGCTGCCCTGGTCTGGCCGCGGAGCTGATCACGCAAAGCTTCAATGGTGTGCACTACTTTCAAACACGTCTCCTGACAAGTCTCTGCTTGCTTTAATTAGGCCTGGGCACTGGCATAAGACAAACGCACGTAAATGGGCGCGTAAGGTTCGGCTTGGGTGATGTCGAGCAATGATTCGCGCGCCAACTCGAGCAACGCCAAAAAGTACACCACCACAACAGCAACAGTTGCTCCTTCGTTGATCCGCGCCATGAACAATTCACCAAACTCAACAAAACGGACATTGTTTAACTGTCGAAGAATGTGTGTCATGTGCTCGCGCACTGACAGCTGTTCGCGGGTGATGTGGTGATGCGCATTCAAATTGGCCCGCCGCAAAATATCCGCCCAGGCCGACTTCAAATCGTCGAGTTGCACGCTAGGTAGAATTAGCTCAACTTCGAAGTCTGCGGTGGCTTGCGCATTGTAAAAGTCACGTCCCAATCGGGGCAGTTCATCGAGCTTTTGCGAAGCCAGCTTCATCTGCTCGTATTCGAGCAGGCGACGCACCAATTCCGCCCGAGGGTCTCCGGGCTCCTGGCCATCACCGCGCGGCTTGATGGGCAAGAGCATGCGCGCTTTGATTTCAATGAGCATGGCGGCCATTAAAAGATACTCCGCCGCGAGCTCTAAATTGGTGCCTCGAATCTGATCGACATACGACAGATACTGACGGGTAACCTCAGCCATCGGAATATCGAGAACATTGAAGTTTTGTTTGCGAATCAGATAGAGCAAGAGATCTAGTGGCCCCTCGAATGTCTCAAGAAAGACTTCGAGTGCGTCCGGTGGGATGTAAAGGTCATGCGGCATGGCAAACAAGGGTTCACCATAAAGCCGTGCGAGCGCCACCGAGTCAATCACGTCTGGCGTGGAATCGATTGACGGCTGTACAAGAGCCTGTAAAGAAGCGTTCGGGTGGGCAGCCGACCCGCTAGACATGGTCACGATCGCTTAATCGTTTTGATAAACGTAAGGTCGCTGAGACACACGCGCTTGCTTAAAGCCATCAATCAGCTCGGGGTCTTGGGTTTTATCCCACAAACGGGCACGCCCCTCACGTTGACGTTTTTCAACATCAGGATGCGCTTTCTTGTAACTTTTCAGAAACTGGGTAAATTCAGATTCGTAGTTCTTGGACATGGCAAGACCTATGGATAAGGCGATAAAGCCGGTAAAAGTATTAGACTCAAGATCTCAATTCTACTGTAGCGGTGGCCATTTGCATGGGGCAGCAACGCCTAAACGCTTTTTTACTCACAAAAGAACGCCTTCACCGACGCTTTAAAGGCCTGATGGTGCCCTTCATTGTGGGCTGCGCTCTTTTTATGCAAATGCTAGACGCCACCGTACTTGCCATCGCCTTGCCAGCCATGGCTCTGTCGTTTGATGTGCCCGTGGTTCAGCTGAATTTGGCCATTACCGCGTATCTCTTAGCAGCGGCAGTCTTTGTACCCATTTCCGGTTGGGCTGCCGATCGCTGGGGCGCGCGGCGAGTGTTTGTGGCAGCCATCATTGTCTTTACCGCGAGTTCGGCCGGGTGCGCACTAGCCAGCTCAATGAACGACTTGGTGGCTTGGCGGGTGGTGCAAGGCATCGGTGGGGCCATGATGGTGCCTGTTGGGCGTCTAATTTTGCTCAGAACCACACCCAAGCATGAATTGCTGCGAGCCGTCGCTTTTTTGTCAATGCCAGCCTTGCTTGGACCGATGCTAGGACCACCCGTGGGTGGATTTTTGGTGACCTTTGCCTCTTGGCATTGGATCTTCCTGATGAACTTGCCAATCGGATTAATGGGCGTTTTCATGACCATGCGCTACGTGCCCACAAGCAGCAATCAAATCACACGACGCCCACTTGACACCATCGGCTTCTTTCTCAGTGCACTGTGCTTGGCCACGCTAGTGGCTACTTTCGAGATGCTGGGTCAAGGCCGCTTAGGGTTGAATTGGGCGGCTGGCCTTTTGATGATCGGCCTAGGCTCTGGTTGGCTTTACAAATGGCACAGCGCGCGTTGCGCCAACCCCATCATCGACCTTGAGCTCATGCGTATCTCGTCTTTTCGGGAGTCAGTCATTGGCGGTAATTTGTGCCGCTTTGCCGTAGGCGCCACGCCTTTTTTACTGGCGATTCTCTTGCAAGTCGGTTTTGGCATGACGCCACTATCGGCCGGCCTGATTACCTTTGCCAGCGCGGCTGGCGCATTATTGATGAAGTTCACGGCCCGACCTATCTTGCAACGCTGGGGCTATAGGCGCGTACTCATGAGTAATGCCGTACTGACCGGGGCGGCTCTGGCCGTTTGCGCCACGTTCAGTGAGCAAACCCCAATGGCAGTCATGATCGGGGTGCTTTTGATTGGTGGTTTTTTTAGGTCCTTGCAGTTCACCGCCGTCAATACTCTTGGCTTTGCCGATATTCCCGCAGACCGGATGAGCAGCGCCAGCGGCTTTAGTGCCATGGCTCAGCAGCTAAGCATCAGTTTGGGTGTTGGGATCGCTGCAAGTGCGATCAACGTCAGCATGAGCGTTCGCGGCGCTGCAGCACTAACATCCGTTGACTTGGTGGCCGGTTTTGTCACGATCGGCCTATTTTGTGCCTTGTCAGTATTATCATTTCGGCGCCTGGCACCGACAGCTGGCGAGTCCTTGCAAAGCCGAAGCACAGAGGGCTAATTCGCAAGTTCACTCAATGCATGAGCGACACATCGTATCAGTGCAAAATCTGACTCAAAAAAAGCTTGGTACGTTCTGACTGAGGGTTATCAAAAAAAGACACGGGATCGTTTTCTTCGATGATCTCGCCCCGATCCATAAAAATGATTCGATTCGCGACTTTGCGCGCAAAACCCATTTCGTGTGTCACAACCAACATGGTCATGCCGCCCTGCTCGGCCAACCCCACCATCACGTCGAGTACTTCTTTGACCATCTCGGGATCTAGTGCAGACGTTGGCTCATCAAACAACATGATTTTGGGGTTCATGCACAAGGAGCGCGCAATCGCCACCCTCTGCTGTTGACCGCCCGAAAGCTGGCCGGGAAATTTATTCGCCTGCTCAGGAATCTTCACGCGCTCTAGATAAATCATTGCCTCTTGTTCAGCCTGTGCCCTGGGTGTTTTGAGTACCCAGATGGGGCCCAATGTGAGATTTTCCAGAACCGTCAAGTGAGGAAACAAATTAAAATTTTGAAACACCATGCCGACCTCGCGTCGAATGGCTTCAACACCTTTGATGTCACCCGTTAAGGTCGTGCCGTCAATGATGATATCGCCCTGCTGGTGCTCCTCGAGCCGATTCAAGCAGCGGATCAAAGTGGACTTACCCGACCCCGACGGACCACAAATCACGATCCGCTCACCCGCAGCCACTTCGAGATTGATGTCGCTCAAAACGTGGAATTTGCCGAACCACTTATTGACGTGATGCATCTGAATCAATGCGTCTGACATTCCCACTCTCCAAAAAATACTGTGCCGCTCATGGCTAGTGTTGTTGATCTAGCGCCAAGCGCTTTTCTAGCGCCTGACTGTATTTAGACATCGAGTAACAAAAGATAAAATAAATCGCGGCTATAAAAATATAGACTTCCATGCTGAAACCCTGCCACTCGGGGTCAGTGAGTGCCGCCTTAGCTGCTAAGGTCAGGTCAAAAATACCGATAATCACGACCAACGATGTGTCTTTGAACATCGAAATAAAAATACCAACCAAAGGCGCAATCACGATTTTTAACGCTTGGGGCAAGATGATGAGTCGAGTTTTCTGGAAATAAGACAGACCCAAAGAATCGGCTCCTTCGTATTGGCCTTTTGATATGGCTTGTAAACCACCGCGTACGGTTTCAGCCACATAAGCGGCGGCAAATAACACAATCGCAATCAGCGCACGCAACAATTTGTCGATGGTCACGCCCTCAGGCAAAAACAACGGCAACATGACCGAAGACATAAAGAGAAAACTAATCAATGGCACGCCACGGATTAACTCAATGTAGACCACACAGATTGTTTTGATGGCGGGCAAATCCGAGCGTCTACCCAAGGCCAACACCACACCGAGCGGAAAAGCAAAAGCCACACTAAAGGTCGCCAAAATAAGCGTCAGCGGCAAACCACCCCAAAGCGTGTTTTCCACATAGGTCAGCCCCAACACGCCCCCCCACATCAAGAGAGCCACAGCGGTCAGGCCAACGATCCAAATGGGGAAAAGCCAAATGCTCCAAAGCCTGCGCCAAGCGCTCAGCAACACCAATGCGACCAGCAGAAAAATCGACACCAATGGTCGCCACTGCTGCTCATAGGGATAGGTGCCAAAAAGAATCAGTCTGTGTTTTTCAGCGATGAAAGCCCAACAGGCACCTTCGACTTCGCGACACTCTTGGCCCGATTGGGCGCTGTACTTGGCCTGCAAAAACGCCCAGTCCAACAAAGCCGGCACGGCCATGATCAAAAGCCACACTGACAGGATCGTCAGTAGCGCGTTCGCAGGCGTTGAAAACAAATGCGTTTTAACCCAAACCAGTGGCGTGGAATTTACGGTGGTTGGTGCACGGGTGGCTGGTGAAGGTGTTGGCTCTGACATGCTCAACGCTCCGTTAACGCCATGCGCGCGTCATACCAATTCATGATCACCGAGATGGTCAGGCTAACGGTTAAATAAGCCCCCATGATGATCATGATGCCCTCAATGGCTTGGCCTGTTTGATTAAGTGTGGTGTTCACCACGGAGACGATATCAGGGTAGCCAATGGCTACGGCCAGCGAACTGTTCTTGGTGATGTTGAGGTATTGACTGGTCATGGGCGGGATGATGACGCGCAAGGCCTGAGGCAACACGATTAAACGTAACATCAAGCTTCGGCGCAATCCAATAGCGCCGGCCGCCTCCCATTGGCCCTTGCCGACCGACTCAATACCTGAGCGCACGACTTCAGCCACAAAAGCCGCTGTGTAGATCACAAGCCCGATCAGCAAAGCCGCAAATTCCGGGCTTAAAGTTATGCCCCCTTGGAAATTAAAGCCTTTGAGCTGTGGCATATCGAGCGCCAATGACGAACCGGATAGCCACCAAGCCACGAGTGGGCTGACAAGCAAAAGCAAAGCCGCCGTCTTTAACACCGGAAAGATCTGGCCGGTTTGTGCTTGGCGACGCCGCGACCAGTTGGCCATCACCAAAACAACCACCACCGCAAAAAAGAACCCCAACGCCAGCCAAGTCAATCCTTCCCCTTGGACGCTAGGCATCATAAAGCCTCGGTTCGACAGAAACACGCCCACAATCGGACTCAAGGCTTGCCTAGGACCCGGCAACGTCTCAGAAATCAAAGCATACCAAAAGAAGAGCTGCAACAAGAGCGGTATATTGCGCATCACTTCGACATAAAGACTGGCGATCCTGGCAACCAACCAATTGCTTGACAGTCTGGCAATGCCGATGAGAGTGCCCAAAATTGTGGCGAGCACGATCCCAATCACGGCAACCCGCAGCGTGTTCAGTAGACCAACCGACAAGGCGCGTAAATAAGTGTCCGCAGGCGTGTATCGAATCGCTGACTCACCTATCGCGAACCCAGCCTCACGCCCCAAAAAATCAAATCCCGTGGCAATGTTTCGCACCGACAGATTGTGTGAGGTGTTCGATATCAAATACCAAAGGCCCACGCCAACACACGCCACAGCCACAACTTGGTAGAAGATGGCACGAAAATTGGGATCATTCCAAATTTTTAGAATGACGGGGATCGGTCTATTCGGCAAAGGACTCTCCGATAACCGCATGGACAAAAGAAGTGCATTACGAGATTACGTTTTTCAAATGAGAAGCAACATGAATGACCACTCGACATGCCTGAAACCTAGGGGGCTGTTAGCGCGTCGAGTGGTTTGTGTCGGGGTGGTTTAGCGGATTGGCCAACCGTACATCAAACCACCATCGCGCCACGTGGCATTCAAGCCACGCTCAAGCTTCAGCGGGCTATCAGCACCGACATTACGCTCGAACGTCTCGCCGTAGTTGCCCACTTGCGACAACACACTGAAGGCCCATTCGTTACTGAGACCCAAGTTCTTACCCATACCTGGTGTTGTACCCAAAATACGCTGTATGTTGGGGTTTGAGCTCTTGAGCATTTCTTGAGCATTTTTAGAGGTGATGCCATATTCTTCGGCCTCTATCATCGCAAATAAAGTCCAACGAACCACATTAAACCAAGTCGCATCGCCCTGGCGCACCATTGGACCCAAAGGCTCTTTGGAAAATGTATCTGGCAAAATTGTATAGGCATCAGGATTTTCTAAGGTGGTTCTCACCCCAGCAAGTTGTGACTTGTCAGACGTAAAGGCATCACAACGACCGGACACGAAGGCACGCACGACTTCGTCTACTTTTTCAATCACCACCGGCTTAAACGAAACATTGTTCGCACGGAACCAGTCCGCTAGGTTGAGCTCAGTGGTTGTTCCAGGCTGCACGCAGATAGTGGCGCCATCAAGTTCTTTGGCACTCTTCACGCCAAGCGCTTTTTTGACCATCACGCCTTGGCCATCATAGAAGTTAACACCCGCTCCCAATAATCCAAGCGTGGTGTCGCGGGTCAAGGTTTGTGTCGTGTTACGCGTCAGAACGTCAATTTCACCGGACTGCAAGGCCGTGAAACGCTGCACCGCTGACAGTGGCGTGACTTTAAAAGCTTCAGCGTCATTGAACATGGCAGCAGCAATGGCTTTGCACATATCCACGTCCAGACCCCGCCAGACGCCCTGACTGTCTGGGTTGGAAAATCCTGCAATCCCTGTGGTGACACCACATTGCACGAAGCCTTTTTGTTTGACGGCGTCAAATGTTGGTCCGGCTTGTGCTAGTGCACTAACAAACAGAATTGCCGCACCAATCGAGGCCAGTTTCAAAATCTTCATCGTCATCTCCGCTAGTACCAAAATGTTATTAAACCAGTGACTACTTTCGTGATTACACACTAAAAAAGGGAAACCTGATAGCAGCATCGCTTTAACCGAAAGCGGAAAATTTATTGTGCTTATATGGGGGCAAATTTCGCACCAACTCGAGCGTCACGCCGGTTTACAATGGTTGAACCTTGCATGGTAATGACTGATGATTGAATTTCAACACGTTTTTAAGTCTTACGCCTCCGGCACGACTATTCTTGAAGATGTGTCGTTTCAAGTCGGCGCCGGTGAGTTTCTGTTTGTTGCTGGGCCTTCTGGTGCCGGCAAGTCCACGTTGCTCAAGCTGATTGCCGGTCTAGAACCGGCCAACCGTGGCATTATTCAGGTCAACGGCCAACGGCTTGATCGTTTGACCGCCCGGGCTCGGCCCTACTTGCGGCGTGCCGTTGGCGTCATTTTGCAAGACACACACTTACTCCAAGACCGCAACGCCCTTCAAAACGTGATGCTACCGCTCGCAGTTGCGGGTCAACCCAATGAGATTGCCCGCTCGAGGGCGCGCGCGGCGCTACAAAAAGTCGGGCTCGGCGGCAAAGAAAAAGCCCTGCCAGTCACGCTTTCGGGTGGCGAGCAACAACGCTTAGCCATTGCTCGCGCTATTGTGAACCGGCCCGCGCTACTGATTGCTGATGAACCAACGGCTAACTTAGACAAAGACACCGCCAAACGGGTCATGGATGTGTTCAAAGACTTCAACCAAGTCGGGGTTACCACGCTAGTGGCCACCCACGACGAGGAATTGATGTCGCAATATGCCGATCGGGTGTTTGTGATCGAACCGGGGCGGTTTCGCGATTTTCCTGTGAACAAAACACCATGAAACAATGGCTACAGTTTCACCGTTACGCCTTACAAGTCACCTTGCGTCGCTTGCTTCAGGCGCCTTCTTCCTTTTTGACTAACGTCGCAGTGATTGCATTGGCGCTGGTTTTGCCCCTCATGGGTACATCCATCCTCATTTCGGTACAACCCGTCGCGCAGCACGTCTCAGCAGACCCCAGTATCACCATTTTTATGACGCCAGACGCGTCACTTGCGGTTAGCAAGTCACTCGCCAAAAGCATCCAAAATCGCAAAGACCCACTTATTTTAGATGTACGCTTGGTAGATAAGACACAAGCAGCCGAATCACTGCGAAGCAACGAAGCCTGGCGACAGGCCTTAGAAGCCCTGCCAAACAATCCGCTGCCACACGCCATCACTGTCACGCTCGCCGCTGACGACGCCGTGGCTCGGACTGCTGAACTTTTTGCCACCGAATGGCGTCAGCAAGAGGGTGTTCAGTTCGTGCAACTCGATAGCCTTTGGGTGCAGCGCCTTGAGGCCTTGCTGCGGTTGGTGCGTATCGGTCTCACACTGGTTACCTTAATTATTGCATTGGTGGTGCTTGCGGCTGTCTTTAACACCGTGCGCATGCAAGCGCTCTCGCAGCGTGATGAGATCGCCGTGGCACGATTGGTGGGCGCCACAGAGCCGTTCGTGCGTCGCCCTTTTTTGTATCAGGGTGGCCTGACCTGTGGACTAGGAGCTGCAATTGCGGTTGGCCTGACAGCACTTGCTCTAAACCCTTTGAACACAGCCATCAGTGACTTGTCTCGAACTTACGACGCGCTCTTTGCCTTGCACTTGCCAAGCGGCTTGGCTTTGTTGGTTTACATGATCGCCGCGATTGCGCTGGGCTGCTTTTCTGCGCGCTGGTCTGTCACCCGACACACTCGGTTTTAACGCCAATCATGCCTGTTTCCCATGGTTTTGCTCAACGCGTGATTGGCTGGCAGGCCACTCACGGTCGCCATCATTTGCCTTGGCAGCAAAGCCGCGACCCCTACCGGGTCTGGTTGTCAGAGATCATGCTGCAACAAACCCAAGTCAGTACCGTTATTGACTATTTCGAGCGCTTTCTGAGCCGCTTACCCACGGTGGCCGACTTGGCTCAAGCCAGCGAAGAGGAGGTCATGGCACTTTGGGCCGGGCTGGGTTACTACGCTCGGGCCCGACACTTACATGCCTGCGCCAAAGTTGTGGTCAGTCAATGGCAAGGTGAATTCCCAAGTGCCAGCCACGACCTACAAACGTTGCCTGGTATTGGCCCGTCAACAGCCGCCGCCATTGCCGCTTTCTGCTCAGGCGAACGCTCTGCCATTCTTGATGGCAATGTCAAACGTGTGCTGGCACGATATTTTTGTGTTGATGGTGATGTCAGCCAAAGTGCCACCATCAAGCAGCTCTGGGCTCTGGCCAACGACTGCCTGCCGAGCCCTGCCTTGATGCGCCAACAACCAAAAGTAATGACGTCCTACACCCAAGGACTGATGGACCTTGGTGCCACGCTTTGTACACGCGGACAACCTGCTTGCGAGCGCTGCCCACTGGCAGACCGTTGCGTGGCGCATCGCACTGGACGCACCCAAGAGCTCCCATATAAGCGCAAAGCCGCTGAGAGACCGGCCCGCGAACTTCATTTGCTGTGGGTGACCCACGGCTCAAAGGTTCTTTTGCAAAGGCGCCCGGATAAGGGCATCTGGGGACGACTCTGGTGTTTACCGGTGTTTGATGCGGCGAGCCTCGCTCAGGATGCCGTCATTCATTGGTTGACCAAGCCCCTGCCATGCACAAGAATGGCCAGCATTGGCCACGATTTGACGCATTTTCGGTTGACCTTGACACCTTGGCGACTGGCTTTGCCTGATTCCACAGCCCCACCGTCCGTCGCTGGGATTGCAGGGCAATGGGTCTGTGACCAAACACTAACCGATCTGGGCTTGCCCAAACCCATCAAAACCTTACTGGTTGGTAGCAACCCTGGCGCTGTGGCGACTGATCCCCATCAGTAAACCGACCGCAACGGCCAGCGTGACTAGCGCCGTGCCACCATAACTAAAAAAGGGCAGCGGCACGCCAACCACCGGCAAGATGCCAATCACCATGCCAACATTGACAAAAACGTAGATGAAAAAAACCATCGACAAGCTCGATGCCAGTACCCGACCGAAGGTGTCGGTCGCACGATTGGCGATAACCAGCCCTCGAATAATCAGCAGGGCAAACAAAAACAGTAAGGTTAGTCCACCGTAAAGTCCAAACTCTTCGGCAAAAACCGCAAAGATAAAGTCAGTGGTGCGCTCTGGGATAAACTCGAGTTGGCCTTGCGTGCCTGCCATGTAACCGCGTCCGTACAAGCCACCAGAACCAACCGCAATGGTGGATTGAATGGTGTGAAATCCTCGTCCCAATGGATCCTTGGTGGGATCGAGCAGCGTACACACCCGACCCTTTTGATATTCGTGTAGCAGCACCCAGTCTGTCTCGGGCAAGCACAACGTGTCTTCAAACAACAGCACTGAGCTGATGCCAACCACCCCAATCACGGCCAGTGGCACCAAGAGTTTGAACGACAGGCCAGCAAAATAGATGGCGCATAAACCGGCCGTGCCCACCAACAAGGCCGTGCCCAAGTCGGGTTGGCGCACAATCAGTATGAAAGGGATCGCCACCAACACAAAAGCCACCACAAAGTCCAATCCCATCAGGCGTTTTTCGCGGCGCTGAAAATACCAAGCCAACAAAAGCGGCAAGGCGATTTTCATGATCTCTGAGGGTTGTATCCGAGCAAATCCCAAATCCAACCAGCGTGTCGCACCTTTGCTCGTTTCCCCAAAAAAAACCACCCCAACCAATAAGAGCAAAGAGCCGCCGTAAATCAATGGTGCCAATTTTGCGAGCCATGTGGGTGGCAGGATGGCCACAACCCACATGATGATGAGTGCAAAAACTAAGTACTGGCTCTGAACGGCATAGCGCCAATCGGTGCCACCAACGGCTGAGTGCATCACCAACAAACCCACACAAGACAAAAGGGCCACAATCAAAAACAAAGGCCAATCGATAGCCTTCACCCCCCTGATGAGCAGATTAAAAAGACCAATCATGGTGATCTCGACAGCGCCAACGAACCGTCTTCACGCAAAATCCACGCATCAAAAACCTCGCGCGCGATCGGTGCGGCCACTTCACTGCCCCAACCAGCGTTTTCAACCAGTATCGCCAGCGCAATCGTCGGCGCCCGTGAGGGCGCAAAACCCATGAACAACGAGTGATCGCGAAGGCGCTCGTCAACGTCTTCTTTCTTGTATTTGCTGCCCTTCAAGTTAAAGAGTTGTGCGGTGCCTGTTTTGCCGGCCACCGGGTATTGCACCCCAGCAAAGGCACGACGTGCGGTGCCTGTGACCGTGACCTGCTCGAGTGCTTGCGTCACTTCTCGCACATGTTCAGGTTTTAAGTCAATGCGATGGCTCGGTTCTTGACGAGTGGGACGCTGCGTTTTGAGGGCCGTGTTTTGTATGGCCTTGACCAAATGCGGCGTGTGGTAATCGCCCCCATTAGCCAAGACTGCTGTGGCCTGCGCCAATTGCATGATTGTAAACGCGCTGTAGCCCTGACCAATCAAAACCGATACCGTTTCACCAGGAAACCAACGCTGCTGCTCTTGCTCTTTAAAGGCCTTTTTTTTCCAATTGGTTGACGGCAACACACCCGCGCGCTCGGTGCCTAAATCAATGCCTGTCTTTTGTCCAAAGCCAAATGGCTTCATGAAGTCATGCAGTGAATCGATCGTCATTTCGGTGGCTAAAGAGTAGTAATACGTGTCTGAGGACACCACCAAAGATTTGTGCAGGTCAACGTTGCCGTATGGCACAGAGCCGGCATTACGGAATCGCGTTTTACCCAATTCGAAGTAGCCCGGATCGTAAATACGGGTTTGGGCATCGCGCTTACCCATGGTCATGGCCGCTAGGGCGACAAAGGGCTTAAACGTTGAACCAATCGGGTAAGTGCCATACACGGGTCGGTTAATCAGCGGAAAATCTTTTGACTCATTGAGCTCACGCCAACTGTCTTGATCAATGCCATCAACAAACAAATTTGGGTCAAAAGAAGGGGCTGAAACGAACGCCAATACCTCGCCCGTTTGAGGGTCGAGTGCCACGAGCGCCCCACGCTGCCCTTCGAAGGCTTGCTCGGCGATCCGCTGTAAGCGCATGTCGATCGACAAGACCAGGTCTTCGCCGGGTACAGGGGGGATACGGTGCAGCGTTTGCATGGGTTTGCCTCGCGACGTCACCTCAACTGATTCGATACCCGTGACGCCATGCAACACGTGTTCCCACGATTCCTCTACACCCCTCTTGCCGATAATGTCAGTGCCGCGGTAATTTCCCAACTCGTACTTGGCATCAAGCGCTTGAACATCAGCTTCTGAAATACGTCCCACGTAACCCACCACATGTGCGGCCGACAGGCCCTGGGGGTACTGCCTGACCCACCTTGCTTTAAGTTGCACGCCGGGGAATCGGAAAGCTTGCGCGGCGAAATAAGCCGCTTCGGTATCCGAAAGGTCACGGCGCAATGGCACCAGCGTAAATCGACCGGCATCGGCCAAGCGGCGTTTGAAACGCTTGACCTGATACTCGCTTAGCGGCAACACTTGATTTAGGTTTTCTAACAATAGATCAATTTTGCCAGCCTCAGCGGGCACAACATCGAGGGTGTAGCTCAAATAGTTGCGCGCGAGGACGACACCATTACGATCCAAAATGTCGCCACGCCGTGGCGGCAATGGCAAGACCGCTGTGCGGTTGCTGTCAGCTCGCTTGAGCAAACCCTCATGCTTTTGAACTTGCAGCACCCAAAGCCTTGCGCCGAGCAGTACGAAAGCCAGTAAAACCACAAGCGCAGCAATCCACACCCTTAAACCAAACAGGCTGCGTTGCCGTTGCGTTGCGGATTTAAAATCAAACATGAATCAAAGACCAATCAAAAGCGCCTTGGCGCTTGGTCGTACAAATTACTCGGTTGAGGCGCTCATGCTAGCCAAGCGATTGCCCGGCAATAACAACAACCACCCGATGGGCACCCATAACGCACAAACCAGCGCCAAACCAACTAGCCAAGCCCCACCTGGCCATGTACCGCTGACCAACGCTGAAAGAACCACCGTCACGACCCTAGCCAACACAAATACGGGCACCATGTGCAGCGCCTGTCGCCATAAATTAAAGCGCAACAAACGCCGCTGTAGTACCACTGCACCATAGCACGCCAGGACGTAAGTCAATGCATACTGACCCAACGGTCCCGCGTCATGCACATCAATCAACAAGCCCAGCACAAAGGCGGTGAACATGCCCACGCGGCGAGGTTCATGAACCGCCCAGAAAGCCACTACCAACATCAAGAAATCGGGCGCCATGGGCATTAATCGCCAGGGCAAGAGGGATAACAAAAAAAACGCCATGATTGAACCCCAGACCACCCAACCGTCCGAGCGCAGATCGATTTCATCGGCCCCCATGCCTTGCGTGCGCAAGAGCCCCGCGCTACCCAAAGATTCAATTCGTCGTGACTGGCGCAAGCGTCTCTCCCGCTAGCGGGTTGGAGGGGTCTGGCACCTCATTGGTTCCATTGGCGGCAACTGGCACCTTCAAAATCAAGAAATGTCGGTAGCGCTCTGGGTGCGAAGTCGGTTGCGCCAGCGCTCGGGCAAATCCAGACGCGGCGTCGCGCTCGACTGACTCAATGGTGGCGACCGATATGCCCGCCGGAAAACCACCACCCACGCCGCTGGTAACCAGCACGTCGCCTTCTTGAATGTCAGTGTCTGAAGAAAAGTAGCGCACCTCGACCTTTCCCGGCATTGAAGAACCGAACGCGATTAATCGCAAGCCGTTGCGCAGCAACTGAACCGGCACGGCCAATTGCTCGTCAGTCAACATGGCCGCCTCAGCAGAAAACGGTGTCACGCGAATCACTTGCCCAACAATTCCACCTTCATCGATCACGGGCATGCCGGGCTCAATACCTTGCCGGGATCCCTTGTTAAACACCAAACGACGGCGGTAGTCGGTGGCCGCCTCATAGAGCACTTCAACCACCACAGCCGGATATATGGGTTTGTCTTCAATGACGCCCAACAGGCGCCGCAATTGCCTGTTTTCTGTGAGCAGTTGCGCCGCGTTACCGATGACTTGCGACAACTCTATGCGCTGCTGCTGGAGGGCCTCACTTTCTTCTTTGAGCAATTGGGCCGCGTTTGAGTAATCTTGCACCACCACCACCGCATCACGAGGCAGCATCACCACTCGCTGAAAGGGATAGAGAATAACACTCAAACCTTGTCTCAGCGGCTCTAGGAATCGGGTTTGTGCATCACCCACCATAAGCAGGCAGGCCAGTAGCGCAAGCAGCACTAGCTTAACTTGTGCTGGCACGCGGCGTCTGAAGAGTTCAAGGTCGACTTTTGTCGCCATAAGGCTGCGCTAATCCCATGCGTTGGCCAAAACAGGCGCGATCAATCGTCGATAAAAATCGCACCAAGTTTCTCAAGATGCTCAAGTGCATCGCCGCAACCACGAACCACGCAAGTCAATGGATCTTCGGCCACCACTACTGGCAGGCCTGTTTCCTCTTGTAATAAGCGGTCTAGGTCAGTCAACAGAGCACCACCGCCGGTGAGCGCGATGCCCTTGTCGGTGATGTCAGAGCCCAACTCAGGCGGCGTGTTTTCAAGGGCGATTTTGACCGCTGAGACGATCTGGTTCAACGGATCGGTCAAAGACTCCAAAATCTCGTTCGAAGAAACGGTAAAGCTACGAGGCACACCTTCAGCCAAATTGCGGCCTTTGACTTCGATCTCACGCACCGCTGAGCCAGGAAAAGCCGAGCCAATGGTTTTTTTAATGAGTTCAGCCGTCGGCTCGCCAATCAACATGCCGTAATTGCGACGGATGTAATTGATGATTGCTTCGTCGAATTTGTCACCACCAACGCGGACCGAGCCCTTGTAGACCATACCGCCCAAGGAGATCACAGCCACCTCAGTTGTACCACCACCAATGTCAACCACCATCGATCCGCTGGCATCTGACACGTTCAGACCAGCGCCGATAGCGGCTGCCATGGGTTCTTCAATCAGGTAGACGCTACTCGCGCCCGCGCCGAGTGCAGACTCGCGAATGGCGCGGCGCTCGACTTGGGTCGAACCGCAAGGTACGCAGATGATGATTCGAGGACTCGGTGCCAGCATGTTGCGCGGGTGCACCATGCGGATGAATTGCTTAAGCATCTGCTCGGTCACAGTAAAGTCTGCAATCACGCCGTCTTTCATTGGGCGGATCGCCTCAATATTGCCAGGTACGCGCCCGAGCATTTGTTTGGCTTCGTGACCAACCGCTTGGATGATTCGACGACCGCCGCCGCCGCTTTCGTGTCGAATCGCGACAACCGAGGGCTCATCAAGCACGATGCCCTTTCCACGCACGTAAATAAGCGTATTAGCCGTGCCGAGATCGATCGCCATGTCGCTAGAGAAGTAACTACGCAGAAATCCGAACATGAAGGGCAAACCAAAAAAGTCGACAATAAACCACAGGATTCGCGTCAATTTAGACGTCTGCAAACCCGTGGACAAATGATACGCGGCCAGCACACACAAAAATGCTGAGCAAGACCCGCAAACTTTTCGGTCATCTCACTTTAGGCCTAGCTTGAAATGATAACTTATAATCACGGATTCCACGTATCAAACGTTCGTCTTTCCTTTTGAAGCGAACCATAGGATTACCCTGACTTATGGCATTGACTGAGAGCGACGTCGCGTTTGTTGCCAAACTGGCTCGACTACACATCACACCCGAGCAACAACCGGCGCTTAAACATGAGCTCAATCAGGTCGTTGACCTGATTGAGCAACTGCAATCGATTGACACCAAAGGCGTGGAGCCACTGGCTCACCCACTTTCGGTTTTGCACGACATCGAGCTGCGTTTACGCGAAGACGTGGGTTTGGCGACCAATACGATTGCGCAACGCAACCATTTGATGCAAAACGCGCCTGCCAATGCCGATGGGTTGTTTCTCGTCCCTCGTGTGATTGAGTAAAGCCATGGCCATGTTTCTCGATCAATACGCTGACATCTTCGCCTTGCGCCAAGCGTTAGACAACAAACAAATCAGCGTCAAAGAGCTGACACAAGCGCTAATTAGCGACATCAACCACAACGCACACTTAAATGCCTTCGTTGACGTGCAGCCTGAGCTTTCTTTGGCCCAAGCCGAAATCGCTGATAATTCCGTAGTCAGCGGTCAGGCTGGTGCTTTGACCGGCATTCCTCTGGCTCACAAAGATATCTTTGTAACCGAGGGTTGGCGCACCACCGCAGGCAGCCGCATGCTAGCGGACTACCGCAGCCCGTTCGATGCCACTGTGGTGAAGGCGCTTTTAAAGGCCCAAACCGTGAGTTTGGGCAAACTCAGTTGTGATGAATTTGCCATGGGTTCAGGCAATGAACACTCGGTAACGGGGCCTGTTTGCAATCCTTGGGATCCCGAAGTGGTTCCTGGCGGCTCATCGGGCGGTTCCGCCGCAGCGGTTGCAGCGGGATTGGTCCTTGGTGCCACGGGCACTGACACGGGCGGCTCAGTACGCCAACCAGCGGCGCTGTCTGGCATCTGCGGCATCAAACCGACCTACGGCGTGGCGTCTCGCTTTGGCATGATTGCTTACGCCTCAAGTTTGGACCAAGCTGGCGTGATGGCTAAAAGCGCTGCCGATTTGGCGCTCTTACTGGATGCCATCAGCGGCTTTGATCCAAGGGACGCCACCAGCATTGAGACATGCCACGGTGTGGCCAACGCCCCCGGAAGGATTTTGTCGGATTACACCAGCTTTAATGTTACAAAAAACACCAAGCCGCTAGCGGGTTTGCGCATTGGCGTGCCCACTGAATACTTCGGCGATGGACTGAACAATGATGTAGCACAAGCCGTGGAACAAGCTCTTGTCGTCTTGGAGTCGCTTGGCGCCAAGCGCGTGTCGATCTCGCTACCCAACACGGCGCTGTCAATTCCAGCCTATTACGTGATTGCACCCGCCGAGGCCTCAAGCAATTTGGCTCGGTATGACGCGGTCCGCTACGGCCACCGCACCGAAAGCTACACTGATCTGGCCGACATGAGTGCACGTTCCCGTACCGAGGGGTTTGGCGAAGAAGTGCGCAAGCGCATCATGATCGGGACTTACGTGCTGTCGCACGGCTATTACGACGCCTATTATCTTCAGGCACAACGGGTTAGACGCCTGATCGCCCAGGATTTTCAGCGTGCTTTTGCTGATCAATGCGATGTGATCATGGGGCCTGTCACGCCGACTGTGGCCCCGCCCATTGGTAGCCTCAGCACCGATCCAACGGCTGAATGGCTCGGTGACATCTACACGCTCAGCGTGAACTTGGCGGGCCTGCCCGGCCTGTCAATTCCCTGCGGCTTCGCACCGGGTCATCGGTCACAACCCTTACCGGTTGGTTTACAGATGATTGGCAACTACTTCGATGAAGGGCGTTTGCTGGCCGTGGCGCATCAGTTCCAACTAGTGACTGATTGGCACCAACGACGTCCAGGAGCATCAACATGAACTGGGAAGTTGTTATTGGCCTAGAGGCCCACGTTCAACTGGCAACACACAGCAAAATTTTCTCGAGCAGCTCAACCCAATACGGGGCTGCCCCGAACACGCAGGCCAATGAAGTTGACATGGCTTTACCTGGCAGCTTACCGGTGTTAAACCGCCAAGCCGTCGAACATGCCATTCGCTTCGGCTTGGCTATTGGCGCGACGGTTTCGCCGCGCTCTATTTTTGCGCGTAAGAATTATTTCTACCCTGACCTACCAAAGAACTACCAAATCAGCCAATACGAAATACCGGTGGTGCTTGGCGGAAAATTGCAATGTTTTGTCGATGGCGAAACATTCACCTTTAACTTAACCCGTGCGCACCTTGAAGAGGATGCTGGTAAATCCATTCATGAGAACTTTGCAACGCCAGATGGTCGCCCTTGCTCAGGCATTGATCTCAATCGCTCAGGCACACCTTTGCTTGAAATTGTCTCTGAGCCTGAAATGCGTTCAGCTATGCAAGCCGTGGCTTACGCGCGCGCGCTGCACGCCTTGGTGGTGTGGCTCGGCATCTGCGACGGCAACATGCAAGAGGGTTCGTTTCGTATCGACGCCAACGTGTCGGTGCGCCCCAAAGGTCAAGCGGCCTTTGGCACCCGGACAGAAACCAAGAACGTCAACTCGTTCCGCTTTTTAGAGCGCGCCATTTCGTATGAAATCCGCCGGCAAATCGAGCTGATCGAAGACGGTGGCAAAGTGGTGCAAGAGACCCGACTCTACGATGCCGACCGCGACGAAACGCGTAGTATGCGAAGCAAAGAAGACGCCCATGACTATCGTTATTTTCCTGACCCTGACTTGCCACCACTGATCATCACCTCGGAATGGATGGCGCAAGTACAAGCCAGCATGCCTGAGTTGCCCGAAGAGATGCGTCGCCGTTTCGTGGAGACCTTGGGCCTATCTGGTGAAGACGTGGCGCAGCTGTGTCACGACCGTCAAACCGCCCAGTATTTTGAGGCGGTGGCGAGCATCCTACCTACCGGACAGGCCAAGCTGGCTGCCAACTGGGTGATGGGTGAGGTTGCCGCGGCACTGAACCGAGAAGAAAAAGAAATCGATGCCTGCCCCCTCTCAGCGGCTGCTTTGGCCAAGCTTTTGCTCAGAATTTCAGACGGGACGATTTCTAACAAAATCGCGCGCGACGTCTTCACTGACATGTGGGCCAACAATACGTTGGACGCCGATGCCATCATCGAAGCCAAAGGCTTAAAGCAAATCAGCGACAGCGGCGCCATTGGGGCGATGGTTGACGAAGTCATTGCCAGCCAACCCGCCATTGTCCAAGAGTATCGCGCGGGCAAACAAAAGGCCTTTAATTCTTTGGTTGGTCAGGTGATGAAACTGGCCAAAGGCAAGGCCAACCCTGCCCAAGTCAACGACCTTTTGAAGCAGCGGCTAGATACCTAGACGCTTAGTCACGGGCCAATAGGGTAATGAGTGCCGGGATGGTCGCCTGACTGTTTCGTGCCAGCCCTGTTTCATACGTTTCTTTTACGGCCTGCGCCATGGTGCCTTGGGCTTGGGCCTGCTCAACCATGGTGCGGTAATAGGTCATGTCTTTGACCGCGTTGGCCAAGGTAAATCGAAACCCCGAGTCGTCTTCGTTTTCCAAGTACGGACGCAGGCGATTTAACACCACACTATCACCGCCCCCTTTTGTGAGAATCTCAACAAACACCTCGTTTGAGACACCCATGCGGGCCGCACAGGCTGCCGCCTCGGCCAAGACAGCGGCGAACCCCATCGACACGAAATTATGCAACAACTTCATCTGATGGCCAGCCCCAATAGGACCAGCATGGGTAATATTTTCAGCGAAGCATCGCAGTAAAGGCTCGTGGGCCACAAACAACGGCCCATCACCACCCACAATCAAATTCAAGCGGCCAAGGGCAGCTTCTTTGGGCGTGCGTGTCATGGGTGAGTCGAGAAATTGCGCACCTTGGGCGATAACCGCTTGTGAAACTTTGGCCGTTGACGAAGGCAAGGCCGTTGAACAGTCGATTAGGACGTGTTTTGGCGTGAGCGCAGCCAGCAGGCCGTCGCCAAAGAGCACCGACTCCACTTCGGGTGAACCCGTGACACAGAGAATGATCACGTCAGCATTTTGTGCAAGGGTTGCCAAATCATTGACCGCTTGGGCGCCTGAGGCCAACAAATCCTCCACGGGCTGGTTGCCGGGGTGATTGAGGAAAGTTAACTGGCGGCCATGCTTTAGTAAGTTTTGAGCAATGCCGTGACCCATCATGCCCACACCCACAAGACCAACAGACGGCTGGTTGCTTGGTGTTGTGACGAGGCTTTTTTCTTGGGGTGCTGTTTGGGTCATGGCCGTTCCTGCGTCATCGCTTTTGAAGCAATCAGTTTACGCCCACGATAGCAGCCCTGTCGCCCCCAGAGACGCGCCAATGGCCAATAACCAAAACATATGGATCTTGCCCCAAAGCACTAAACCCGTGGTCACTGCTGTCACCACCCAAAAAGGCCAGTCGCCTAGCGACGAGGTGCCAGCGGTGGCCAGCGTCCAGCCCGAGGCAATCAACAACGCCACCACGATTGGGCTCATGCCTTGCTTGAAGGCGCGAACGCCCGCTTTGTGAGCGTTTTTATGAATCCAACGCGCAGTAGAAAACACCATCAGTGATGAAGGCAACAACATTGCAATCATGAGCGCTGCCGCCCCAAAAAAAGCCCAACCATAGCTACCATTATTCAAACCCACGTTCCAGCCCAAGAGCGCCACAAACAAAACATTGGGACCGGGCGCGGCCTGCGCAATAACCACTGAAGCGCTCATTTGGTCGTCGGTCAACCAGCCGTGGGTATCGACCAACAGACGGCGCATTTCAGGCAGCAGCACCAAAGGTCCACCCATGGCCATGGCCGAGAGCAGCAGAAAATTCTGGATGAGGGTGAGCCAATCGTCCCACGACATGGCAATCGAAAGTGTCCCCATCAGGCGCTCCGATCCCGGGCTCGAATGCACCAATACGCGTAGCCGCACGCCACGATACCGAGCATCAGCAGCACATACATGACGCGCCACTGTAAGAGCGCGACCAACACAAAGCTGGTCACCGCCAGCACCGCACAGACGGTGATACCCATCACATTGGATCGCAATGCCGTCAGCAGGCGTAGCCCGGTGGCAATGATGAGACCAGCGGCCACCGACCCCATGCCTCTCAAAGCATCGACCACCTGGGGTTGATCATTGAACTGGGCATAGAGCACCGCCAATACCAACACCACACCCGTTGGCACCAGAAACATGCCCGCCACAGAAACAATGGAGCCGATCACCCCAAAATGCCGGGCACCAATGACGATACTCATATTGATGGCGGGGGGGCCCGGCATGGTGCGAGCGACGGCCCAGTCTTCAAGAAACTCTTCGCGGGTCATCCATTTCTTTTGGACGACCAGACCCCGTTCAATGAACGCCACAATGCCACCGAAGCCCTGTAGCGCCAATAAGCTAAAGAAGACAAATAACTCACGCAACGACTCGGGCTTGGCGCGATCGGCGTCTGACTCAACGCGATCTTGTGGTGGATTCATGAGAAACAAGTGGCATTAGCGGAAATGTCGTATTTAGCCACAACGGCGAGGTCTTGTCAGCACGGCCCTTGGGCCGTGGGCCGTGGGCCTTGGGAAAGTTACGTCGCGAATTTTAGAGGCCTATACTGAATGAATGACAAGACCCGCAAGCAAACTCGCCCACGCCTTCGCCCTCAGCCTTGCGTTACTGAGCTTTGGGCCCGCCACTCAGGCAGCCGTTAACGGCCCGGCCACGCAATGGATTGGCACCCAATGGGATCATGCTGTCACATCCGTCAAAGACACGTGGCGCGACGGTGACGTCGAACTGTACGTGCCTGTCTGGACGCATCACATGCGTTTTAATTACGACCAAGACTTGATTGACGACTTTAACGAATTCCCAGCAGGCATTGGTATGGGCAAAGGGCGTTACAACGCAAGCGGCAACTGGGAAGGCATGTATGCCATGGGGTTTCTGGACTCCCATAGCAAGCCCTCATTGATGGCCGGTTTCGCTTGGATCCCGACCTGGCAATCAAGTCATAGCCCCTTGAAAGTCGGCGTGGGTGTGACAGGATTTTTGATGTCGCGTAACAATTACCTCAATGGGATTCCTTTTCCGGGTGTGTTGCCGATTGCCTCAATCAGCTACAGCAACCTTGCCTTGCAAGCCGCCTACATCCCGAGTCTCAAACACAACGACGGCAATGTCCTGTTTGTATGGGGTAAGTGGACACTCAGATGATGACGACCTACCTGACACTACTGACTGGGCTACAATCTGATCAATTGCCCGTCGGTGCAGTCTGTCAGTATGTATATAAACCATCGGGACCTTGACGCACATCCCTCACACGTTGGCCCGAGTCAGGCAATTCAACGGATTGTGAGTGGACTTGATGACCATCGATCGCAAGCCGCACCAAATGCTGGAACTTTAATGATCCCAGTAGAAAATTACCATGCCAAGCTGGGCCATATCGGTCGCTGGTGATTTGCGCCATACCTGAGGGTGCGATCGATGGCGTCCAATGAGTCCCCGGCTGGGCCATGCCATTGCGTTCTTTTCAGTCTCAACTGGCACAAAATATTTTTTCACCAGCGCCAGTGAGCACCATGCACGCACCAGTCCATGACGAATATACAATCGGTGCGCTCGTGCCGTATAGTTTGGAAACATGGCTTTCTAGGTGAGTTGTAGAAACCAAAAAAATGTTGCGAGACTGTCTTGATCTGTGTTGTTTTGTCAGGAAAATATCAGGATGCTTGAAAGAAAACCATTTGCCCCGGCGAATCGCCACCCAGAGAACCACCCCGCGGCGGCCTATCGTGCGGGCGCGGCATCGCCCCGCTACCGCTGGCTTCATGATTGCTTGCTTAATGACATTGAAAAGGGCAAGTACCCCGTGGGTGGCGCTTTTCCCACTGAAGAGCAGATTGCCGCACAATATCAAGTCAGTCGCCACACCGTGCGTGAGGCCACTCGCCTGCTGGCTGATAACGGCTTAATCAGTCGACGCCGCAGCATTGGGACGGTCGTGACAGCCTGTGAACTGCAAACTGCACCGTATGTGGCAGCACTGGGTTCGT
The DNA here is from genome assembly GCA_963926245.1 of uncultured Burkholderiaceae bacterium. Classification (GTDB taxonomy): domain Bacteria; phylum Pseudomonadota; class Gammaproteobacteria; order Burkholderiales; family Burkholderiaceae_B; genus Algicoccus. The sequence goes on from CAWUWI010000005.1 coordinate 76,509, forward strand.
TAAAAGAGCTAATGTCACATACGCAAACCACGCGGTTAAAAGTCTTTGCGCAAGAATCCATCGTAATGGATGCCGCCATGGCTGCCACGCTTGATTGCGAAGCTGATTCAACTTGGTTGATTTTGCATAGCGCGCGTCATTTGATTGACTCTCCAGCGCTTGAACCTATCTCTTATACCCAGGTATTTTTAAGGCCCGAGTTCGGTGACATTGTGCATTGGCTCGAAACTGAAGATACCAGCGTATTTAACCTGTTAGTGCAGCGCTTTAACGATCCAATTAGCTCAGTGGTTCAGCGTATTGAGGCAGGATGCCTGCCAGCCATTGCGGCTCGCGAACTTGACATGAGCGTGTCTGCACCGATGCTCAAGATGACGCGTATTTATCGAGACAACAAGCAGCGCGTACTGACCGCTTCACGCAATTTTTACATCACCGGCCGCTTTGAACTGGTCACGCAGTGGGATCGAGCCGATGGCTGGCTTTAGGCATGAATCGTCAAGCCGAAGGCAGTGAGGTTTTGTTTGGGATCGATCTCGGTGGCACAAAAACCGAAATCGCGGTGCTTGATCCCAAAGGTGAGTTCTTACATCGGGCGCGCCTGCCAACGCCGGCGAGCGACTACCTTGCAATTTTGCACAATATTGCTCAACTCCTGACCCATGCTCAAGGGGCGACACGCATCCGTGCACAATCGCTTGGCATTGGTGCCCCAGGCGCGCCAATACCCGAGACAGGTCAACTCAAAAACGCAAACACCACTTGCCTGATTGGTAAGCCACTAGCCATCGATTTACAGCGCTTGCTTGAAATCCCTGTTTTTTTAGAAAACGACGCCAATTGCTTCACCTTGTCTGAAGCCACCGATGGCGCAGCTAGCCAAGACCGAACCGTGTTTGGCGTTATTTTGGGCACAGGGGTTGGCGGCGGTTGGTTTATCAATTGGCACTTACATACGGGGCGCCAGCACATTGCCGGGGAATGGGGGCACAATCCATTACCCAGTTTTGCAAGTTTGGCGACAACAGTCCAACTGCCCAGTCGGACCTGCTACTGCGGACAGCGCGACTGCATCGAAACCTATCTATCGGGCCCCGGCTTGAGCCAAACTTACACCGATATTGGCCCTAACAAAGCCAGCGCGGACACCATTGCCAATCGGTACCTACAAGGTGAACCCCAAGCGCAACAAGCAATGGCTGTCTATATGGCGCAGTTGGGTGCAGCACTTGCCACTGTCATTAACGTGATGGATCCAGACTGCATTGTTTTGGGTGGGGGATTAAGTCAGATGCCATGGCTCTACGAACAACTGCCACGAGAGCTCGAACGCTTCGTCTTCAGTCATTCAGTTAAAACCCGGGTTTTGAAAGCAAAACATGGTGACTCAAGCGGCGTTCGTGGCGCCGCTTGGTTATCACAAAAAGCGTTTAGCTGAGATCACTGACCAGTGAGGCCAACGTGGCGTCAGACAGCGTATCGACATGCATTGGGTACTCTTTGTGGTCACAACCAACCATCAGTTGCGCACCACCCTTCAGTGATTTCTTCATTTCGTCATTCAACTCAAACCGCAAGAAATGCACAGCAGCGGTTTTAACATCGGTTGAACGCTCCAAATCTTCGTCAGCGATGGCGTAGACGCGAACTTGGCCTTCCACTTGGACAAATATCCGGTGTTCGACGCCCACCAACTTACCTAACGCAGTCTTACGGTCGGCTTCGTTGATGTATTCGATTTGCATCGTGGCTTTGAAATTCGAGCCGTCCGGCACCAAGGGATCGTAGGCTTCGATCTCCTCCATAATGCCTTCTTCTTCAAACACCTTTTCAACACGCAACATTTCTTGGATCTGATAGCGCATCAGTAATTCGTTCTCAAAAATGAGCACAATGTGCTCACCCAAGTGAACCGACCTCGTCCGACGCTCCAACATGGCTTGCTGGCGCATTTCAGGACGGGCCTTGTGGTATGCCTCTAGCGACATGAGGCTTTCGCGCGTAATCTTGCCCATAAAAATACCTCCTTGTGTCTGGTTAATCGTTTCAATCAGCCGCAGCGATTAAAGGCCGTAGGCTTTGACAATCAGTGTCAATGGGTGGGCCATTTCTGCTTCTTTAAAGCCGTTTTCACGCATACCCTGAGCAATGTGGTGACCAGCTAGCTGACAGTCTGAACTGATGTAGTTGGGTTCTTTGTTTGCCATGGCTTTAAAGACCGGCTTACCGATTTTCATGGCCATGTTGTGATATTCCTTCTTCACACCCCAAGTGCCTGAGTGACCCGAACACCGTTCGACCACGTTGACCTCAGTGCCTGGCACTAAGTTCAAAATTTCAGCGGTTTTCTTTCCAACGTTTTGTACCCTCGAGTGGCAAGGTACGTGATAGCTAACATGACCCAACTCATGTTTAAAGTCGGTCTTGAGCAAGCCTTCTTTGTTTCGGGCAATAAAGTACTCAAATGGATCCCACATGGCCGCTTTGACAGCCTGCGAGTCTTCGCAATCGGGGAACATTAATGGCAGCTCTTGCTTAAACATCAAAGTGCAAGAAGGGATGGGTGTCACGATGGCATAGCCTTCGCGGGCAAGCTTGGCCAACTTAGGCATGTTCTTTTCTTTGTTAGCAGCCACGGCGTCTAAATCGCCGAGTTCCAACTTAGGCATGCCACAGCAGGCCTCTTTCTCAACCATTACATAAGGGATTTCGTTGTGATTGAGAATGGCCAGCAGATCCTGACCAATGCCAGGCTCGTTGTAGTTGATGTAACAGGTCGAAAAGATAGCAACTTTGCCTTGCGTACGGTCACCGTTACGCACCGGCCAAGCAACTGACTTCTCTGCAATTTGTGGGAATGTTTTCTTAGCGTACTCAGGGATCCAAGCGTTTTTATCAACGCCCAATGTGGATTCCATGACCGAGCGCATGGCCTTGGTTTTGTTTATAGCATTGACTGACTCAGTCACGATCGGGATACCGGCAAACTTACCCATGGTATCAGTCGACGACAACAACTTGTCGCGCATCGTGGTCTCGCCTTTCTTAAACTTGACGGCTTTGGCGCGCAACATCAAGTGAGGAAAATCCAGATCGAAGGGGTGTGGTGGAACATAGGGGCACTTCGTCATGTAACAGACGTCACACAAAAAGCACTGGTCAACGACCTTAACGTAATCGGCTTTATCGATGCCGTGAACCTCACCGTCTTCGGTCTCGTCAAGCAGGTCAAAAAGGGCTGGAAACGAGCCACATAGAGAAACGCAGCGGCGGCAACTATGACAAATGTCGAATGAACGCTCGAGTTCGGCGTTGAGCTTCGCTTCGTCGTAAAAGTCTGGATTATTCCAATCCAATGGGTGCCGTGTCGGGGCTTCTAAATTGCCTTCGCGTGTGGACATGTGCCGCTTCCTTAATGATGATCTTCAGTCGGTTGGGTGAAACATACGCGTGTAAAGCGTAGCGTGCCCCGAACCAACGAGCGCGGGGCACGCATCCAACTGTTTCAGTCGGTTAATACGGGGTACTTATTCGACGACTGTATCGAGGGCTTTCTGAAAACGGTTGGCGTGTGAGCGCTCGGCTTTCGCCAATGTCTCAAACCAATCAGCGATCTCATCAAAACCTTCTTCACGAGCGGTCTTGGCCATGCCTGGGTACATGTCGGTGTACTCGTGCGTTTCGCCAGCAACTGCTGTCTTCAAATTGTCCGTTGTCGAACCAAATGGCATGCCAGTCGCTGGATCACCTGCGGCTTCGAGGAACTCGAGGTGACCGTGGGCGTGGCCTGTTTCGCCTTCCGCAGTTGAACGGAACAGTGATGCGACGTCATTCTGACCTTCAATGTCAGCTTTGTTCGCGAAGTACAAATAGCGGCGGTTAGCTTGCGACTCACCGGCGAAAGCCTCTTTCAGACAGGCTTCAGTCTTGGAACCTTTGAGATGCATAATGACTCCTAGCAGTTAGAAAAAATCGAACAATCAACTGACCAAAACATATCGATCAATGATGCTCTGAACGCATTTTAAGGGAGTCGTGTAATTTATAAAAATCATTTTTAACTACGAAGTCGATAGGAAATTTCAATCGCTATAGGCAAAAAAAATAACAATCAAGATCTTTGAGGCTTTTCCCATTTGATAAAAAGGGTAAAACGCTTTTGTTAAAGCAGGTACACAGCAGTTAATCGTCAACTAGAAGTCACAAAACAAGCAATGACTCAATAACATTGACCGACAAAACGCCTCAAAACCTGCAATGATACTAATCATCATTTGTTTTTTGATATATGACAACCCCGGCGGCTGGCTCATGAATCACGTGAGCGCGCAAATCCGCCCCAAACACCCGCTGAATGGTGTCTTCGGTCAGAATCTCGCGGGTTGGTCCCCGCGCAACAACAACACCATCTGACAAGACGATCAAACGATCACACCATTGCGCGGCCAAGGTCAGGTCGTGCAGCGCGATCACCACGCCTGTGTTTTGCGCGGCCAATTGCCGGCAACAAGCCAATAGTGTTTGCTGGTGCAAAGGGTCTTGGTTTGCGGTTGGTTCATCAAGCAACAACCAAGCGCGCTGTTGATGCCTCTCGATGGCCAATAGCTGAACCAAGGCGCGTGCGAAGTGCACACGCTGCTGCTGGCCCATAGAAAAAACCGCCATGGACCGCGGCAACCAAGGCGAGACACCCACCAAAGAGGCGGCCTGATCGATCAAAGACGGGGCAGCCTCAGGCGCAAGGTCCCCAAAAGCGTATAAGCCCAATCGCAACACTTGCTCGACTGTCAAATGAAAGTCATTGGGCAATTGTTGCGCCATGACAGCCCGCGAGCGGGCAAGCGTATTGACATCAAAGCTAGAGAGTGGCTTTTTGTCAAGCGATGCTTGGCCACCGACCCCAGCCATTTGCCCCGCCAAAACCGCCAGCAACGTCGATTTGCCAGCGCCATTTGGGCCAATCACACCCGTCACTTGACCCCGCTCAATGGACAGACTGAGATCGCGCAACACCTTATTGCCACCACGGTTAACGGATACGTTGTGCATTTCATACGTCATGACAAATACCAAAATAGGCAAGGAATATCGAATTGCTTGAACAATTCAACTGAGCTTTCGTGAAACGTTTTACAACGTGGTCGGCTCAACACCCGTTGTATGGCCGCCCATTCCCTCATCAAGCTGTCAGAGGCCGCAAAAAAAGAATCAAACCGAACCTTGTCAAAGGGATTGAAAAGCCACGTTTTACAAACCGAACCCCAGGCCAACAGGCCAATCAGTATGACCGAAGCCAGCGTGGCCAAGATTAGACTGATCATCAAATGCGGAAAACGCTCAAACAACATGCTTCAAATCTTCACACGGGGCGAGATAATGCGTCACGATATCTGTATGGTGCAGGGAACTTAAGCTTCTTTTCACGGCCACCGATCAAGCAATATCCGTAGCTTCGACCGCAAGAGCCCACCCGAGCGGGATAAATTTCCATCCGCTGGCCTCGCCAGCCCCTAAAATAAAAAAAGACAAGCACAAGCAATTTAACCCAATAAACCAATATCAAGGGAATCCAGCACATGAGCACTCAGCCCAGCCCCGCCGGCGACATCATCGTTGAACAAGCCGGTCCTGTCACTGTGTTGAAATTGAACTACCCACAAAAGCGAAATGCATTGTCAATGGCATTACGAGAGAAACTCGGCCAAGCGCTCAGTGATGCTTTGGCCGACGACCAATGCCGCGCCATTGTCCTGACCGGGGTAGGCGAGCACTTCTGTTCGGGTGGAGATATCAGCGGTTTCGACGGGGTGAATTCGGTCAATGGGCGCAAGCGCATGCAAAAGACTCACCACATGGTGCGTCTGCTCACCAGCTCAGAGAAACCCGTGATTGCGGCCGTTGAAGGACACGCGGCCGGTGCGGGCATGTGTGTGGCCGCCAATTGTGACATCGTGGTGGCCTCGACTGAAGCCAAGTTCACCTGTTCGTTTAACAAGATTGGCCTTTTGCCAGACCTCGGTGGACTCTGGTCCATCCCGCAACGCATGGGCCTCGGGCGAGCCAAGCTTTTGATGATGACCGGACGCATGATCGATGCCGCTACCGCTCAAGCGCAAGGCTTAGTGGAAGAATTGTGCGCCCCCGGTACGGCACTCGAAACCGCCATTGCGCTGGCTCAAGAAATCGCTCAAACAGCACCACTGACCAATGGTTTAGTCAAATCCGCGCTTTCTCGTGGACCGATGAACGTAGACGAACTATTAGCGCTTGAATGTGACATGCAGGGCTTGTTGTTTGGCACAGAAGATTTTCAAGAAGGACGCACCGCCTTCATGGAAAAACGCAAACCTGTATTTAAAGGACGATAGGCCGCTCAATGACAACTCTCTCTGAACTAGAGGCAACAGTCGACCAAGCGACGTCGCTTGAGCGGCGTTACGGTTTTAAAATGCCCGCCCAAGGGCCTTGGAACGAACACTTGGCTTTACTGTTGTCGCACCGCTCAGTCCGGGGCTATCGCCCTGATGCTGTACCCGAGGGTACCCTGACCATGCTCATGGCGGCAGCCCAGTCGTCGGCGACGAGCTCCAACCTTCAGAGCTGGTCTGTTATTGCGGTGACTGACCCAGCAAAGAAGGCTGCCTTTGCCGAAATCGCCAGTGGCCAAAAACACATCGAACAATGCCCCTTATTTTTGGTGTGGCTGGCCGATTTGTCGCGTCACCACCGCATGGCCGCGCAAGAGAACGTGACGCTTGAGGTGTTGCCACTGACCGAGAGCTTTTTGGTGGCCGCCATCGACGCGGGACTCGCTGCCCAAAACGCCACCGTGGCAGCTGAGTCAATCGGGCTATCAACGGTCTACATCGGTGCGTTGCGCAACGACCCAGAAAAGGTCAGCGAGCTTCTCGCGTTACCCGCAGGCTGTATGGCTGTATTTGGTTTGTGTGTGGGCTATGCTGCTGAGCAATCCGCCGGTGAAGTCAAACCGCGCCTGCCACAAGAAACGGTGCTGTTTCACGAAACCTACCAAACCACTGGCGAACAAGATATGCGTAAAGCCTATGATGCCCGCATGGCGACTTTCTCCAAACGACATGAAATGCAGCATGATTCTTGGACACAACGGGTGATTCGGCGACTGCGAACCACCGAAACGATCCGAAAACGCGCCCTACTGTCCAGCATTTTGGTGAAGCTAGGGTTTCCGATGAAGTAATTCAAAACAGACGCGAGCAAGGTAGAACAGCAATTCTGTTGGGGGCACGGACATGTCGACTTCGAAATGGCGTTTCAATGTGGATACATTGAAAACAACTGCTGCAGCGCTGCTGTTTTTATTAAGCGGTGCAACGTTGGCTGGGGCACCCCTGTTAACACAAGCACCGCACCTTACACCGACACCGACACCGACACCTGCCCCTGCACCTGCACCTGCACCTGCACCTGTCAATAACCCCATCCAAGCGGTGATTCAAAACCAAATTTCAGCCTTTCAAGCTGATAACTTTGAAGTTGCCTTTTCTTATGCGGCACCGAACATTCAGCGCGCTTTTGGTCATTCAAGACGCTTCGCACAAATGATTGTCAGCAGTTTCCCGATGGTCTGGCGTCCTGCACAGGTGCAATACCTTAAACTGACACGATTTGGTCCTTATGCGCTGCAGCGAGTCATGGTCACGGATCAACAAAACGCCTTGCATATATTGGTCTACCAGCTTGTGCCCATCAATCAAGATTGGCGCATCAGCGGCGTGCAAATACTGGCTATGCCGGGCGAACGAATTTAGTGTTTATCTCTAAAATACTCAATTGCAAAAGAGCTAAACAAGGCCTCTAAAGGGTTGCCATCATCGCGTCGTCGGGCGATACCCACCGACAAAGTCGGTGATGTTTGTTTGATACTTCGATACGAGACCCCTTGTAGACGAAGCGTTGACTGGGATTGTGGAACCGGTGCAATCCCCAAATTGGCTGACACCAGTGCAAGGGCCGAATGCATGGTGGTCGCTTCACGCCAAGATCTCGGTCTTACGTTGTATTGACTTAAAAAATCACGAAAGAGGCTGCGTGTGCTGCGCCGGTCATCATGGCTGGGATACCCAATAATGGACTGTTCATGCAGAATAGAAACATCAACTTCTAAACGCGTTTTTAAGACACTCGGTATTGCCAAGACATAGGGCTCAGTAAAAAGAGTCTGCACAGCAATGCTGGGATGACTGAGCGGCTCGCGCACAAACCCGACATCAACACTTGCCGACAAAATAGTGTCCAGTTGTCCGCTTGTTGAGTACTCCACGAGTTGCACGTCCAAATGTGGGTGCTGTTGAACAAAAGCCCGTAGCAAAGACGGAAAAAAAGTATATGTGTGTGCGTGCAATAAGCCAAGCCTCAAAACGGCAGGACGAGCCTGCTCGCCAACCCTGACGACCTCTTGCGTACGCTCGACCTCCGCCAACAAAAATCGAGCATGGTCTAAAAGCGTTTGACCCTCAAC
>CAWUWI010000006.1:0-115119 GCA_963926245.1 uncultured Burkholderiaceae bacterium
AGCGCTGATAAAGGCGTTAAAGTTAAGTACATTGTCAATAAGCTGAGAAGGTAAAACAGGGGAAAAAACCATTTACATGCGGTATTCACCGCATCTAATTTAGGATGAGCATCTATCAATTTCCCCATCAAAAGCGTTGTAAAGACAGCGAGGCAAATTGCTACAAGGCTAATGAATACTACCCCTTGAATCAAATTGAAATAAGCGACGTGGGGTAGGTAATCACCCACAACGAGTTGGTATGCGGAAATCGTAAGAAGGCCAATAAAAGAGACGTTAAGTCTCTCTTCAATATTTTTTATCTCAATCCAAAAAACCGAAAAGGTTAGTAGTACTACCAAAAGCAATGGAATTATTACTGTCCTAACAACAAACGCTGATTTACGTGTTACGTCGACATCGATTGTGAAAGTTGAGGCTGAACTGTTGGCGCCTAAAGCCACTGTTTTTTTTGTTCCCACAAAAAAATTAATACTATTTGTTGTCCATTCGTCCACTGTTTCCGTCAAGTCATTAGGAGATAAAATAATATCCTTAGCTTCAAAGATTATCTGGTCGACATCATAACCAAACACCCCAAACTTTACCCTGATTTTTTGGCTATCATAGGGGTAGTAGGTTAAGTCCATTTGCGTTCTTGCAGAAGCGTTGATAGATTGAAATACAGAAGTGGTACCATCCGGCTGTATTTTAGACAGTATTGCATTAGCTTCGTAGTGATATGCCTCATTTAGCAAAACCACCTGAGGGTACCATCTCGGAGACAACTCGTTGAATTGGTAATATCCAGAGTAAGTTTTTTCCTTCACACCTGACACATCGGGATCAAAAGCATTACGTGGATCCATCCAGGTTAATTTTAGCATTCCAGTAAAATCAAATGTCGCATCAGCATCTGAGATATTTGCAATGTCATATAACTCAAAAGATATTTCGAGTTTGATTGGCCCATCTTTTTCGGGAGGGCTAATTAAATAAGGAACAGTGTCTACCGTCCAGCCAGCATCAGCTCGACTATAATTCTCGGCATTTGCCAGATTTAGTTGAGCAAGCATAACAGCCCAGGTAAAAAATATTATGCTGCACAAGCGGGTCATTGCGGTATCCTAGTTAACTGGGGCCGACCCCCATGTGGTTGTCACATCCCGGACAATATTATATATCCAGTCTGGCTAAACTAGACAGCTCTATAAGTGATAAAAAAATCATTGGTCTTTTGGGTGCAGAGCAGCGCTGTATTCCATTGAAGATAATATCAAAATTATTTAAGTTAAGGAATGGCATTGGCTAAACACAGTTCATTTTTGCAAACCTAAGGAAGGTCTGAATCAGTCAGTTTGAAGCGAAACATTCCGCGTTTGCAATTAACTGATTAAAAAAGGTTTGCTACTTTGCCTAATTTGGACGGATTTTAGAGCATTCCAGCCCGCATAGCACCCTGTCTTGGGGCGCACCTATCCTGTTGGCCTCATTTTATTTCTCACCAACCACACGTTGCTCAACGCAAACAGCGTCACGATTTGTGCGGTGTTTTTGACCAGTCCTTTGTACCGAGTCTTGCGATAGCCAAACTGGCATTTGATGATGCGTAACTGATGCTCGACTTTGGATCTGACCGAGGCTTTCAGGTACTCGAGTTTTTTGATGGTGTTTCTCATCCGTTTGCTCTCGGTCTCGATGGCTTTGCGCTTGGAGGGCTTCATCGCCACATGCCAGGTGGCTTTGATGAGTTGGGTATCTTCGCTTTTCTCGACCCCCGTGTAGCCAGCGTCACCAAAGACAGCTTCTTCTTCCCCGTGCACCAACTTGTGTGCTTGAGTGATGTCATGCTCGTTGGTGGGTGTGGTCTCAACACTGTGAACAAGACCGGACTCGGCATCGGTACCAATGTGAGCCTTCATGCCAAAGTGCCAGTTATTGCCCTTCTTGGCTTGATGCATCTCAGGGTCCCGCTTGCTAATGGCGTTCTTGGTTGACGGTGGGGCTTCGGTGAAAGTGGCGTCAATAATGGTGCCAAGCTTTACCAACAAACCACGCTCAGCCACATCGCGTTGATCTCTTCAAGGAACCGGTTAGCCAACTTATGTTCTTCGAGCAGGTAACGAAAGTTCAAGATGGTGGTCTCGTCAGGAATGCCACCACGGGTCAGCGAAAGACATGCAAACTGACGAAGCGGCTGCATGTCATAGAGTGCTTCTTCCATGGCAGGATCACTCAACGCAAACCACTGTTGCATGAAGTGAACCCGAAGCATCGTCTCAAGCGCATACGCAGGACGACCGACTTTGGCTTTGGGGGTAAACCGGCTCAATCAAGGCAGTCAGTCTTGCCCAAGGCAGAACCTCATCCATCTCGGCCAGGAATTTGTCGCGCCGCGTTTGCTTACGCTGGGCATCGAATTCCACATCAGAAAAGCTTAGCTTTGGCATGATTGTGATCTAAAAGTTTGTAAAACTACTCAGACAATTAACTGCGCCCCGAGTTATATGAATTCGGAGACTTTTTCAGTAATCCTTAGCTTAAACCCGGCCAGATTCTGTCTTTACGACAGGGTCCACCTTAGATTTGCCAAACTGCTGGGTCGAAATAAGTCGTCGATCAGCAGGGAGCTTTCGCGCAACACAGGTAAGCGTAGTTACAGGCCCCAACAAGCCGACCAACGTTACCAAGAGCGAGCCCAATCGAGTCGTCATGCTGGTCGTCATGCTCGTCGTCATGCTCGTCGTCATGCTCGTCGCATAGGCGAAACTGCCCGGGCGTTGGTTGCTGAGCGGCTGAGTTTGCAATGGAGTCCTGAGCAGATCGCAGCCTCACTGCCTATTAGCCACGAAACGATTTACCAACATGTCTAAGCTGACAAGGCCCAAGGCGGGTCGCTGTGGAAACACCTTTGTTGCCAGAAAAAGATGCGCAAACGTTATGTAAGCGGGCGAGAGCGTCGCGGGCAGATCATTGGTAGGCGGCCCATTGCCCAACGTCCGGCCTCTGTTCAGACTCGCAGTCAAGTGGGCCACTGGGAGGGCGACACCGTGATCGGAGCGGGCCACAAGCAAGCGATCGTGACGCTCGTTGAGCGCAAAAGCGGGTTTGCCGTTCTTGCACACGTCACTCGCAAAACTTCCGACTTGGTCAGCCAGGCCACCATCACAAGCCTCACCCCTCTGGCGCAGCGCGTCAGAACAGTGACTTACGACAATGGAAAAGAGTTTGCGGATCATGCTGCTGTGGATGAGGCGTTGAAATCGAAGGCTTACTTTGCTGACCCGTATGCCAGTTGGTAACGCGGATCAAATGAAAACTTCAATGGCTTAATGCGCCAGTACATTCCTAAAAAAAGACCCATATCGACCGTGACCGCAGATGAACTTAAAATGATCTAAGATCTTATTAATCACCGACCACGAAAACGATTAGGATGGCGGTTTCAAGTGTGAAGTGCAACAAGCCGGCGGTAATATTCGTCGGCATTAAATGTATCAGGTAAAAAATGTTCAGCAGGGCATTTGAATCCGAGTTTTTTCGAGACTTTCGTGCCAACAACAATTGAGCAATTTATTTAGACCGTGCGATTCGTACATACGCTGGCACAACGGAAAACGAAACAAGATATCGCTTGGATCACTTAGTCCTTTAGAATGTCGAAAAAGTCTAGAACTTACAGCGTAAACCAGTGCAAGTTTTTAGCCGCACCTCCGATTGAGCAAAGCGATGAGTTGGAACCTAGAACTAGAAGAATTAGCGCTTAGAAAAAAATTGTCACTCACGATGGGTGGTGAAGACAAGGTTAAGCGACAGCACGATAACGGCAGGTTAACGGTACGCGAACGCATTGATCAACTGGTAGATCCGCAGACCTTTCGTGAAGTGGGCGGGTTGGCCGGTACCGCCACCTACGACGCCGAAGGAAAATTAGTCACCGTGGTGCCATCAAACGTCATCATCGGACGGGCGCAAATCAACCAGCGGCCCATTGTGTTGGTGGGCGATGACTTCACGGTACGCGGCGGTGCCAATGACGGTGCGGTAGGCGACAAAATGATTTTTGCTGAACAAATGGCCTACGACTTGCGTTTGCCACTGGTGCGTCTAGTCGATGGCACGGGCGGCGGTGGGTCGGTCAAAAACATCGAAAAAATAGGGCATGCCTTATTGCCCAAAATGAAAATCTGGACGTCTATCACGCGTAGCTTGTCGCAAGTGCCAGTGGTGTCGTTGGCCCTGGGCTCAGTGGCCGGACAAGGCTCGGCCCGTGTGTCGGCCAGTCACTATTCTGTGATGGTGAAAGACACCTCGCAGTTGTTTGTGGCAGGCCCGCCGGTGGTTGCACGGATTGGTCAGAACTATACAAAGAACGAATTGGGCGGCAGCCAGATTCACGCGCGCAATGGCGTAGTCGATGATGAGGTTGCCTCTGAGGCTGAGGCGTTTGTCGCGGCGCGCCGTTTCTTGTCTTATCTTCCTGCGTCGGTGCACGAAGTGCCGGCACGCGGTCCTGTGCCCACAGAAACTCTTGACCAAAGCTGGTTGCGCAACGCCATTCCGAAAGATACCCGCAAGGTTTATAAAATCCGACCAATCATTGAAGCCCTGGTTGACCCAGGTTCGTTCTTAGAAATGGGTAAGCAGTGGGGGCGTGCAATCGTCGGCGGTTTAGCGCGCGTGGATGGGTGGCCCGTGGTGTTCGCGGCAAGCAACCCTTATCACTACGGTGGCGCCTGGGATCGTCAAACTTCAGACAAGTTTGTTCGTATGATTGATTTGGCTGAAACCTTTCATTTGCCGTTGATCAATATGGTGGATGTGGCTGGTTTTCAAATTGGAATTGAGGCCGAGCAAGACGGTGTGATGCGGGCCGGCGTGCGTGCGCTGACGGCGGTTTCGCAATCGACCGTACCTTGGTGTTCGGTCATTATGCGTCGCGCCTTTGGCGTGGCGGCTGCTGGCCATCAAGCCCCTGGGCGTTTTAATTTTCGGTATGCCTGGCCTTCGGCGCAATGGGGTTCGCTGCCCATTGAGGGTGGCCTTGAGGTTGCCTATCGTGCTGAGATCGAAGCCGCGGCAGATCCTAAAGCTAAGCACGCCGAGATCGAAGCGCGCGTACGGGCTTTAACTTCACCGATGCGCAGCGCCGAAGCCTTCGTGATTGAAGACATCATCGATCCAGCTGAAACGCGTGCTGCGTTAGTTGAGTTCGCTACACTCGCAGCACCCTTGCGTCAGGCGGGTGTTCGAACAGTCACTTACCGTCCTTAGATTAATCCCACCTAGAACGCGTTCGGGTTGAGGTCGAACTCGAGGTTGATGTTGAGCCTGGCACCGGATGCGGTACCATCCAAAAATCATAAAAAATACTTTACTCAAGAGACCATCATGTCTAAGCAATGGTGGATTCAAGTACGAAATTCAACTTTGATTAATCAGGTGGGTTGGCTGAGTTAGATCTCAATTTCAACAATCGCCTGACCCTGCGCAACAGCATCACCCTCACTGATAGCAATGGAGATGATTTTCCCGGGCTTCTCTGAAACGAGTGGTATCTCCATTTTCATGGACTCAACCAACAAAATCGGCTCATCAGCATCAACTGTCTGACCAACCGCTTTTAATACCTTCCATACGGATCCTGTAACGTCAGATAGCAATTCAACCTTTGGCATAGAAGCTCCTCTGTAAAATTAAAATTACAATTCCAACTTTATGTTTGTTGGTAGATTCAAGTAAGAAGTGAAACTTTGATTAATCAGGTGGGTTGGCTGAGAGCGTTCTAACTTCTAAGCTTTCCAGGCCGCCAAGTCAAAGTCACCTTATGAGCAACAAACATCTCAGCCAAACTGAACATTATCAGATTTATGCGCTTATGAAAGCAGGACATTAGTCCGTCGAGATTGCCAAACTGCTGGGTCGACATAAGTCGTCGATCAGCTTGCTTCTCACATGCAAACTGGTGTGGTGGAGAAGTGGTCCCAATTGTTTGGACAGCATATCGGCAGAGTTAATGGAGTGACTGTGCTGCTCGGTTAGGCGGCTTTAGCCGCCAATGGATTATTAAAATATACGCTATCCGGGGTCTTGCCGCTCAAGGCTTGGTGTCCTCGTACCTCGTTGTAGAACCGAATGTATTGGGTCAGACCAGCCCTGGCCTCAGAAGTGGTTTGGTAGGCTTTCAGATACACCTCCTCGTATTTCACCATTCGCCAGAACCTTTCAATGATCACGTTATCGCGCCAACAACCCTTGCCATCCATGCTGATCTGGATGTGGTGTTATTTCAAGAGATCGATGAACTCCAAGCTGGTGAACTGACCGCCTTTATCGGTATTCATGATCTCTGGGATGCCGTATTTTTGAATGGCTTCGTTCACAGCCTCGATGTAGAAATCGGTGTGCATGGTATTTGAGAGCCTAAAGGACAGGATCTTGCGGCTGTGCCAGTCGATCACTGCCGCCAGGTACAGAAAGCCTCGCTTCATCGGCAGATACGTGCTGTCCATGGCCCAGACCTGGTTGGGTCGATCAATGGTGACGTTTCTCAGCAGGTATGGGTAAACCTTGTGGGCGAAGTTGCGACGGCTGGTATTGGTCTTGCGGTATATCGCCTCGATACCCGTCTTCTTCATCAATCGAGCCCCCCGCTTTCTGCCCACTACTAAACCCTGACGGCGCAACAAGTCACAAAGCATCCTGGAGCCCGCAAACGGATAGTCCAAGTGCAGCTTATCGATCTTGGTTCTCAAGCCCCGCTCAGCGTCAGAGATTGGCTTAGGCTGGTAGTGAGCCGTCGATCTGGCAATGCCAAGGATCTTGGCCTGCTGAGTCACAGAGAGTTGGCTTGTCGGGTCGACTGCCTTCAAACACAGCTTCAGCTCCTTTGACCAGATCAGCCTTCCATTGTGCAATCTGGGTAGCATGCACATCGTAGTTGTCAGCCAGTTCGGCCAGTGGCAATTCGCCTCTCACAGCCTCTAACGCAACCTTCGCTTTGAAAGAGGCTGAATGGTTTCGACGCGGTCGTCTCCATGGTCTTGCTCTCCTGCTGGCAATATTTTTGCCTCAAAGAGCAGCACTGTCACCCTTTATCTACCTGTTCGAATTCCCGAGACCACTTCTCACGGGTCAGAATTCATTGCAAATCAACAGGCTTGCCCGTGTCAAGGGCTTCAGTCTTCATCGACGATCAGTTGGCCGGTAAAACGCCGGGTATTGCTGAATAGATTTCGCATCTTTTCCGTCCAAGGCGTCTTTCGCGCTTCCAGCCCTTGGGGACTGGTGAACGCATTGCGATCCGCGAGATCGTACGCTGTGAAGTAGCGAGGGTGCGCATCGCAAGCGACGTAGCGGCGTGCTCGAACCACCCCCGGAACGCTCACCAGCCGCGGCAAATGCTCCCGGTCATACCAGTCGTTGTACTCGGCGGCGACATCGTCTGGAACGTCGGTATGGACAACATATAACCAACGCGTTTCGTTTTGGGTGTGCCCCCCATTACTGATATCCCGTAGGAGTTCAAACGCCATGCCTTCGATATCCAGCGCGTTTCCCGTCCATCCTAACGACTCGGACACATCGACAGGTTTTCGCGATTCATAACAAGCCAGCCAAGTTGGCGTTTCTCCCTCAACTTCAAACAGTCGTGCCCGCTCGATCTCTAGCGACCTCCGCATGCTGGGCGGCAGATTTCCTTGCGTGGTGAAGCGGTGGGTTAGGAGGTGGGTTGCCCGCCCAGCATCTTGCTCAGCCATTTGTGCCTGCCAGCGGTACACCTTTGAGCATTAAACGATACAAGTAACGTTCTTCGTTCATATCGTAGTCACCGTTCGCTTTGTGCATCAAGCTGCGGTTATCCCACATGACAAAGTCGCCTCCTTTCCATACATGACGATATTGATATTGCTCCTGTGTGGCGTGTTCGAGCAATTGGTCGAGTAAGGGTAAGGCCTCTTTATCGTCCATGCCAAGAACCCCCTCTATGCGAATGGGATTGATATATAGAGCCAGATGGCCGCTATTTGGGTGGCGTAGAACTAACGGCTGCAATACCGCTTCGGGCACTAATGCGCGACGCCCTTCTGCGAGTTGAGGCAGCTTTCGAATGCTGTGGCTGCTCTGGTAGACGTGGATGGCGCGTCGCCCTAAGATCCGCTCCTTGATTTCATCCGGTAGGTCTTGATAGGCTCGGACCATATCGACAAACTGGGTATCGCCACCCACTGAAGGGATTTTTACAGCACTAAGAAAGGTCGCCATGGGTGGCGCAGCAGCGTTGGAATGATCGGTGTGATAGCCCTCGCCAGGAATATATCGCTTGCCATTTCCAAGGGTGTCTGCATTCGATATGTAATGCACCAAGGGATATTCTGGAATTGAAAATTTCGCATTGTGTTGGGGGAATATCTCACCAAAGATCTCTGCTGCCTGCACCATTTGAGGAGCATCAAGCCATTGATCACGAAAAGCCAGCACCGAATGGTCCGTGAATGCATTTCTCAGTCTGGCACGTGTCGACTCGGAGAGTGGTTCGGAAAGGCGTATGCCGTGCACCTCCGCCCCGATGGGGGAAAGAGGAGTTATTTGAAGTTCATTTTCCTGCTGAAATGCGTTAGCAGTACTCATATTTCAATCCAATTGTTAACCCAGGGGCTATTATGAATTCACGCACTATGCAACGCAAGTGCGAAACGCGATAGCGCTATACCTTTGGCATTTTCCCCTCCCTCAAGGACAGTGATTCCTGAGCACTTTATCAAGCCGCTAAGAAAGGGCGCGTATCGCTACTGCCCAGCAGTTCTCACTCAAGCACTATTGCTGTGGACCTGGTCAAAAAAAGTGGACAAATTGAGTCTCTAAAGTAGCCTTTTACTTTAGAAAAAAATATCACGCTTCATCACACCCCAGAAGGAACAGGAATGCGTTGAATATGCGCTTGCTCACCCTGAAATCAATACGGCACAACTGGCCACTAATTTTGGGATTGGTCATTCAACGCTTTGCCAATGGTTGAAAACAGCCCGAGAGCAGGGTGTTCTAGGCGCATCGCGGACTTTAAGCGCTGAACAGCAGCGCATTAAAGACCTTGAGAAAGAGAACACTCACTTGCGCGAGGTCAACGAAATCGTAAAAATGGCGCTCGTGGACTTTGTCAACAACCCAAGTCGATGAGGCACACGTTCATGGCGCAGCATCTAGATTCATACCGTCTACCGGCTTTGTGTGAGGCCCTACAGGTCAGTCGCAGTGGCTTTTACCGCTGGAAAAGCGTTAAGCATTAGGTTAGCGCAGTCGATAAGGCCGTTAGCAACGCATTCCAGCATCATAAGAGTCGTGCGGATGCCCGCCGCCTGACGGCCAATGTACAAGCAACAGGGATTAGCATCGGTGAGCGTAAGGTCGGCAGGTTACTGCGTAGGCTCGGTCTTAGATGTCACTACAAGCGCAAGTTCGGACCCACCACGGATTCGAAGCATCGCTTGCCGGTTACCCCAAGCCTGTTAGACCGACAGTTCACGGTGAGCAAGCCCAACGTCGACTGAGTTGGTGACATTTCCTACACCTAAACCCAAGAGGGCTGGTTGTACCTGGTCACTATGATTGATCCACTTAACAGAAAGATCATTGGCTGGAAAATCAGTACTAGGACTGACCAAGCATTGGTCAACGATGCCTTGGTCAACGATGCCTTGGCGGCGGCCTTAGCGACCCGTTGCAAGCCCAGTGGTCTCATTTTGCAAACAGGCAGGGGTTCACAGTACTGTTCCGAATCCTTTATGGCTCTCGTTAAAAAGTACGGTGTCCTAAGTAGCGTGAGCCGAAAAGGCAATTGCTGGAATAATGCAGCAGC
Organism: uncultured Burkholderiaceae bacterium; assembly: GCA_963926245.1. Classification (GTDB taxonomy): domain Bacteria; phylum Pseudomonadota; class Gammaproteobacteria; order Burkholderiales; family Burkholderiaceae_B; genus Algicoccus. The sequence continues at coordinate 9,836 of CAWUWI010000006.1, forward strand.
TGAAAGTTTCTTTGCTACGTTTAAAAAGCGGACCATCTTCGGTAAGCCCATTGCAACGCGCAATGGACAGCGTCAGCAGGTCTTTGATTTCATTGAGATTTATTACAACCGAGTATGCAGGCACTCAACCAACGGCTGGGTCACACCAGTTGAATTTGAACGCCTTATTACAAAAACTTGGAGACAAGCCCTGTCCATTAACTTGACTAGGTCCAAATTCAAAACCCGGCGTGATGTGACAACTGAACCGCTCACGTGTCGATGGTTACGCATCGATTGTTCAGACCTTGAGTTTGAGGGTTGAGATTTCAATCCAAACTAAGCTAATGGTTTTCACGGGTATAAAAGACGTAAAAACCACTTGGCATAAGTTGCTTTGTCCGTACAATAATCCGAGGTATTTTTAGTGATTAAAGGCAGCATGACTGAATCAGCCAAGGACTCCGCGCCTTCCAGCACAAAAGTGACTCCATTTTCTAACCTCACTGTCGTGGAAATCAGCAATAGTGTTGCTGCACCGTTCGCCGGACAGATCTTCAGTGAGATGGGAGCACGTCTTGTCAAAGTAGAGAAGCCAACAGGCGATGACGCTCGCGGTTGGGGGCCACCGTTTTGGGAGGGCGCTTCGGCCTATTTCCAAGCGCTCAACCGCAACAAACTTTCAGTTGTCTGTGATTTGAGAGATTCTCAAGAGGTCGGTGCCCTGGTGGATTTCATTGTGGCGCATGCGGATATTGTTATCCAGAACCTGCGCCCCGGTCAGGTTGAAAAACTCGGCATTGATGGGCCAACACTACTACAAAAAAAACCCAGTCTGATTTACTGCAATCTTGGCGCCTTTGGCCGAACGGGCCCCCTTAAAGACAAGCCTGGTTACGACCCCCTCATGCAGGCCTTTGGCGGGATCATGAGCACGACTGGTGAACCTGGTCGCCCCGCCGTGCGTGTCGGGGCATCACTTGTTGACATGGGTACGGGTATGTGGGCTGTCATTGGCGCGCTGACAGCCTTGCTGGAGCGCGGTCAAACCGGACTTGGGCGTGTGGTTGATGTTTCGCTTTTTGAGACGGCCAGTTGCTGGGTGTCGCTGATGGCTTCGCAGTACTTGGCTAGCGGCGAGCTTGCGCAGCGGCAAGGTTCAGGCGCTTCTGGCATCGTGCCCTACAAAGGTTATGCGACCTCTGACGGCGAACTGGTTATCGCGGCTGGGAGCGATAAGTTGTTCCGCGCGCTTGCCATTGTTTTAGGTCATGAACATTGGGTTAGCGATTCTAGGTTCTCTGATAATCCGAGTCGCGTGCAGCACCAAAATGAGCTCTATGGACTAATCGATCCCTTAATTGCTCAACATACAACTGATCACTGGATTGAAGTTTTGGATGTAGCGGGCATTCCCTGCGCACCTGTGAATAACTTGGCTCAAATGTTGAGTCATCCACAAACGAAAGCGCTTGGCCTTGTGCAAGACGTGCCAGGCACAGAAATGAAATTTCTAGGGCTGCCGTTGAGTTTCGATGGCGAACGACCAGCGCCAACAGCACCTCCACCGAAACTCGGCGAACACAACGATCTATTGAAGCGAGGTTATTAAGCATGTTTGACTTACCCACTTATGACACTTTAATCACTGAGCTTAAGGGTAATCACGTAATGCAAGTGACGTTGAACCGACCGCAGGTCGGCAACGCCATCAACACACAAGCTGGGCACGATTTGTTGGATCTATGGAATAGGCTCACGGCTGACGCCGGCGAGGTGCGTTGCGTCGTGTTGACAGGGGCAGGCGAGAGGATTTTTTGTGCGGGCGGTGATCTAAAAGAGCGTAACGGCATGACCAAGCGTCAGTGGACGCTGCAGCACGAATTGTTTGAGCGTATGTATTGGACCTTGGTCGACTTGCCTTTGCCTATCATCGCGGCTGTCAACGGTCACGCCTATGCAGGTGGTCTGGAGCTGGCGCTGTCGTGTGACTTTATTTACGCAAGTGATCAAGCTCGGTTTGCGCTCACGGAAGTCACGTTAGGCATTATGCCGGGTGCGGGTGGCACACAGAATCTGCCTCGGGCGATTGGCGAACGTCTTGCAAAAGAAATCATTATGACGGGGCGTCCTTTTGATGCGCAGCAAGCGCAACAGTGGGGCCTGGTGAATAAAGTCTGTGCACCTGATCAGGTTGTGCAAATGGCAAATGAAACAGCCCAGGCTATTGCGTCCAACGCTCCTCTCTCAGTCAAACAAGTCAAAAAGTCGATCCGTTACGGTGGGCAAATGGAATTACGCACGGCCTTGCGGTTTGAGGTTGAGGCTTACAACCATCTGATCGACACAGAGGACAGGCTTGAAGGCGTGCTCGCATTTAATGAGAAACGTAAACCAAAATTTCAAGGCAAGTAAGGCGTTGAATGCTCGAACAATGGCGGGGGAAACAAACAATGGTAGATAAAGTGATCGTAAGAGAGGTTGGATTAAGAGATGGGCTGCAGATCCATCCAACGTTCATGCCGACTCAAAATAAGCTTCAGTGGATTGCTGCAGAGGCGGCAGCTGGCGTTCAAGAGATTGAGGTGACGTCATATGTTCCGCCTAAGTTGATACCGCAGTTTGCCGATGCGGCAGAAGTCACGATTGAGGCACTGAAGATTCCCGATTTGATGGTATCTGCCCTTATTCCAAATATGAGGGGAGCACAGCGAGGTCTAGAGCTAGGCGTAAAAAAACTGAACTTCGTCATGTCGGTTAGCCGTACGCATAACTTAAAAAATGTGCGTCGTGAGCGTGAGGAGTCGATTGCTGATTTTGAGGGAATTGTTCGACTCATCCGTGAACAGCCACAACATCAGCAACCCATTATCACAGGCGGTCTGTCGACTGCCCTGGGCTGCTCATATGAGGGCAAGATCTCAGTCTCTGATGTTGTCGAGTGCGCCCTAGCGCTCGTAGAAGCCGGAGCTGACGAGCTCGTGGTCGCTGACACTGTTGGCTATGCTGATCCGAAACAAGTGCGGGAGGTGTTTGAAGCCGTTCTTGGCGCGGTGGGTAATGTGCCGGTTGCGGCGCATTTTCACGACACTCGTGGCACAGGGCTGGCGAATGTGAGTGCAGCACTTGAATGTGGGATTCGAGCGTTCGATGCCTCTCTTGCCGGTTTGGGCGGCTGCCCGTTCGCGCCAGGCGCGACTGGCAACATCGTGATGGAGGACCTGTGTTTTATGCTGGATTCCATGGGCTTTGATACAGGTGTTGATCTAGAAAAACTTGTTGAAGTCCGTCGAATCATTGCGCAAACACTGCCTGATATTCCCATGCAAGGTGCTTTGGCTCGAGCGGGATTGCCAACGAATTATCAGCCACAGGCTCGCAGAGCGCTGGCGGTATAGTAACGTGCTTGGTTGAACTAAATACACAAAAATAAAGTAGGAGCGAGCATGCAGGACACAGAAGAACTGGTCGTTGGGTGTGGTCAAGATTATCCAGAAATACGTGATAGCGTTCGGCGGGTCTGTGCAGACTTTCCTGGCAGTTATTGGCGAGAGCTTGAGGAAAGAGAGGGCTATCCGAGCGAGTTCGTTCAAGCGCTAACTGACGCGGGTTTTTTAAGTTCGTTGATCCCTGAAGCCTATGGTGGTAGTGGCATGCCATTACGTGCGGCCATGGTGATTCTCGAGGAAATCCACGCCAGTGGATGTAATGCTGGTGCTTGTCATGCGCAGATGTACACCATGGGCACACTTTTGCGCCACGGCAGTCAAGCGCAAAAACAGCAATATCTGCCTGACATCGCTGCCGGCAAATTACGGCTCCAAGCGTTTGGCGTGACCGAGCCGACATCGGGCACAGACACGACCAAACTGAAAACCCGGGCTGTGCGTGAGGGTGATGATTACATCATCAATGGCCAGAAAGTCTGGACGTCACGGGCTCTCTATTCTGACCTAATGCTGCTATTGGCGCGCACCACGCCGCTTGATGAAGTGAGTAAAAAAACCGAGGGTTTGTCTGTGTTTCTGATCGATATTCGGCAAGCCAAAGGTCAAGGTCTAGATATTAGGCCGATCAAAGCGATGGTCAATCACAACACCACCGAGGTCTTTTTTGACAACTTGCGTATCCCCGCCAGTAGCCTGATTGGTCAAGAAGGCAAGGGGTTTCGTTACATCTTGGACGGCATGAATGCTGAGCGCATCTTGGTGTCAGCAGAGGCAATTGGTGATTCGCGGTGGTTCACAAACAAGTCCGTCAACTACGTCAATGAGAGACGAGTGTTTGATCGTCCAATTGGACAGAATCAAGCGGTTCAATTTCCCGTGGCACGCGCCTATGCCGAAACCGAGGCAGCGGACATGGTTTTAAGGCGGGCAGCCGCCAAGTTTGACGCGGGCTTGCCATGCGGTGATGATGCCAATATCGGTAAGTTGTTGGCCTCAGATGCTTGTTGGCATGCTGCTGAGGCTTGTTTGCAAAATCACGGTGGGTTTGGATATGCGCGTGAGTACGACGTTGAGCGCAAATGGCGCGAAACGCGTCTATTTCAAATTGCACCCATTTCGACCAATTTGGTTTTGTCTTATATCGGCGAACATATTTTGGGTATGCCCCGTTCGTTTTAGCAAGCCACGCACAGGAGTTGTCACATGAGTCATCTAACCAAGTCGATCGCGCAGTTTGTATCTAAGCCAGATTTTTCTAGTAACACGGCGAAGGTGCGAGAGATCGCAAAAACCGGATTTACCGACACCATTGGTACGATGATCGCTGGTGCGAATGAGCCGATTGTTGACGTGTTGTTAAGACATTATGCGAACTCTGGTAACGGAGACCTCGCGCCCGTACCATTTGCTGGGATTAACAAGCCAGCTGCCCAAGCCGCTTGCATTAACGCAGCTGCTGCTCATGCGCTTGATTACGACGATGTCGCACTGTCGGGTCATCCGAGCACCGTGTTGGTGCCAGCGATCTTGGCTCACGGATACAGCTTGGATGTATCCGGACAAGATGCTTTGGACGCGTACGTGGTGGGTTACGAAGTGTGGGCCGAACTCATTGGCCGCGAATCGGGTAAGTATCATCTAAAAGGCTGGCACCCGACCGGTGTGATGGGATCGGTTGCTGGTGCAGCTGCCTTGGCTCATTTGGAGGGTTTTGATGCGCCAATGAGCGCTCGCGCGATGGCGATTGCCGCAAGCATGTCATCAGGCCTGGTTGCAAACTTTGGAACCATGACGAAGCCGTTTCATGCTGGGCGTGCTGCATTCAATGCCATTGAAGCTGTTCAACTCGCAAAATTGGGGCTAACCGCAGCTGAGGATGTTTTTGAGCATCATGCTGGGTTCCTTCGAGCACTCTCGGTCTTGGGTGATGTCGACACCAGTTCCGCGGCCGATCAACTTGGCCAAGTGCCGCGCATTCTTGAGTATGGTCTTTCAGTCAAGCGATATCCTGTTTGTTATTCATGCCATCGAGTCATTGATGGCACGCTAGCGCTGGTCAATCAGCATGGCATAAAACCCGCTGATGTCGCTGCTGTAACGGTGACCATTGGTCCGGCCCAAGCATCGATGCTGCGCAACCACCAACCTCAAACTGCATTGGCAGCAAAGTTCAGCATTGAGTTTGCAGTTGCCAGTGCCTTGGTGGAGCAGGAGGTCGGGCTACGCCAGTTGACGGACGAATTTGTTCTGCAAGATCAAATCCAAAATCAGTTTAATAAGGTAACGACGCTCATTAACGATGAGCCTTGTCCGCTAGAGCCCGCATTTGCGTTGAATGATCGAGTGCAGATGCAATTGGTCAGTGGTGAATGTCTAGATAGTGGCGATATTCGGTTCCCACTAGGTAATGCATTAAACCCAATGACACCAGAGGCGTTGTGTGCAAAATTTATTGACTGCGTTGAGACTGGGGTGCGGGCTGGCGCGACCTTGGAGGTCGATAGCCGCGTTCTGTATGAGCGATTGCAACAATTAGAGAAAATGCCGTCGATTAGAAGCTTGTTTGTTTAAACATGATGATGATTGATATAGGGTTGGTTTAGAGTTGGTTTTTGGTGGTTTCAAGTGTGAAGAGCAACAAGCCGGCGGTAATATTCGTCGGCATTAAATGTATCAGGTAAAAAGAGTTCGGCAGGGTATCTGAATCCAAGGCTTTTTCTATGCCTTGTATTCAACGCCCATGCTACTGAACCATGCCACTGAACCATGCCACTGAATCTGAATCATCCTGGCTAAACACAGATAGGTTGAATCCTTTGAGTAAATACTGTCGCAGCAATCCATTAGTTTTTTCATTGATTCCGCTCGGCCAAGGGCTATGTGGGTCAGCGAAATACACTTTGACGCCTGTGCGCGCTGAGAGCTTTACGCGCTTGTCTAAATGTTGCAAGCAATTCTGTGCGCAATTCACCCCGCGGCATGGCATAAAGGGCCATGTAGACGGTTTCGTGGCTGAAACGCATCAAGAGATCGTCGGGGGACATACGTGGCAGTAAGCCCTATCGCTTGGTCGTCCAGCCTAAAAAGTTTGGCTGAGCAATATAGTGACTCTCTGGCTGTGCGGGATGGGCAAGATCAAAGCTTGACGTATTCAATGCTCTTTTTGCAGGCGAGTCGTTTGGCTCGCACGCTTATTCAGAAATATGGGGTTGAGTCGGGTCAGCGTATTGGTGTGTTGCTGCCGAATCAGATTTGCGCGGTTGTGGCGTCTTATGGTTTGCGCTCTGTTGGTGCGGCAGAGGTTTTAATTAGTTACAAAAGCACTGGTGAAGAAATCCAATGGTGCATGAGCTTGTCCAAAGCGAGTCACGTTGTGACGTTGAGCGAACGCACAGAGCAAATTCGCAGTCTCGGATTTGAACCAATCGTTATCGATTCGACAGGGGCAGTGCAGGGCGCACCGTCTGGCAGTCTGATTGGTGTTGATCCTTTGCCGCCTGTAGATGCTCGGTTAGATGGGCGAATTCTTTTTACATCAGGGACCACAGGCAAGCCTAAAGGTGTTCTCTACAGCCATAGTCGACGCTGGATTGCGGAGCAAATGCTCAAAGCAAGTTTGCCATTCGTACCGAAGATGGGGCAGAAGATTATTTTAATGACGCCCTTCATCCACGGCTCTTCTTTGTTGACTTATGCCTGGTGTGATTTTGGCGGTCAAGTCATTTTGCTCGATGGCGTTCAGGAGGAAGTGTTGGGGCAATACTTAGGCGACCCGAGTGTGGTCGCTTTGTTCGCACCACCAACAGTATTAGCCAAGCTCACGACTGTATTTGAGGGCAATACGTTCCCTAATATTCAAAGCATCTTTACTGGCACGCAACCTTTGACGCAGGCCATGTATCGTCGCGCGAAGGCCGTGTTTGGGCCAGTTATTCGGATCACTTATGGCAAGTCCGAGTGCGTCAATCCCATTACGGTTCTTACGCCGGCCCAGACTGATAAGTATTTTGAAAGTGGTGGTGACATATCAGGCGCCTGCGTTGGGTTCGCGGCACCCGGTGTTGAGCTAAAGACTGTTTTACCCAACACGGATAACGATGCTGGCGATTCTTCTGACGCAGAGGTCTGGCTTCGCGCACCGCACATGTCACTGGGAATGCTAACCAATGAAGGCTTCATGCCTCATGAGCCAGATGGCTGGCACCAGACTGGTGACCTTGGCTATTTCGATACGAGTGGGCGGTTGGTGTTGACAGGGCGGCTGGCCGACGTCATTAAGACGGGGGGCTATCGAGTTAACCCAGACGAGATTGAGGCTTGTTTAGCTGCGCTTGGCGCCACCATCCAAATGTGTGTGACCTCTGTACCCTCAGACTATTGGGGGGAAATCATCGTTGCCGTGGCACAGAACGGGTTTGAGGGTTGGCAGCAAGACGCTCAAGCGCTGGTGGCTGTGCTGTCACGGTACAAGCGACCACGAGCCTATATTGCACTAGATGCCTTGCCCCGTAATGCGCAAGGCAAGGTCAGTCGACGGCTTGTACGTCAGTGCGTGCTAGATGCTTACGAGCTGATTGATGGGCCGTATCCAGAGCTTAAGTCCAAGACCACCCCCGAGTCATAGCAAAGCTGTTTTAAGCAGTCAAGTAACCTAGAATGCCGCCTCAAATAACGCTCGAAAGTCTTCTTCAGTTGTTTGTCTGGGGTTCCACCGATTGTATCCAGCACCAATGCAGTCTGAAGCCATTTGTTTAAGGTCAGTGCTTTGAACACCGACCTCACGAAGAGATGATGCAATGCCAGCGTCTCGACAAAGTTCTATGATGGCGCCTACAGCCGACAGTGCAGCCACATCATCTGGATCGCTGGTCTTTGCAGCCTGCATGATTCGTGCAACTTGAGCATATTTGGCGGTGGCTGCAGATTGATTGAATTGTGCGACAACTGGCAGGCAAAGGGCATTAGATAGCCCGTGCGATAGGTGCACTTTGGCACCTAGAAAACGAGCCATGCAGTGCACATTCCCAAGTCCCGTCTGCCCAAAGACCATGCCAGTCAATGCTGAGCCCAGGAGCATGTTTAAACCAGCTTCGTTGTCTGTTCGATCGGTTACGAAGGCGCGCAGGTTGTGACTCAAGAGTGTTAGTGCCTGCATATTTAGGGCGTCGGTCAGCAGATTGGCCTGCCTAGATGTGTAGGATTCGAGCGCGTGTACGAAGGCGTCTAGCCCTGCATGTGCTGCCACATGTGCGGGCAGGCTGCTCAGGCCTTGCGGGTCGAGGATGGCATGGCGCGCAGGGTTGAGTTGTGCGTGGCGAATCGACATCTTCCGGTTTTGCTTGTCATCTGTGATCACGCAAGAACCAGATACCTCTGAACCAGTGCCAGCTGTTGTCGGTATTGCAATCAAATCGAGCGCTGGTATCTTGAATTGTTCGCTGCCTTCATAATCTTGAATTTGACCGCCATTTGTCAAAAGAATGCCGACGGCTTTGGCAACATCGATGGTGCTGCCACCACCAATGGCAATCATGGCCGTTGGTGCGAACCCTTTGGCCATCTCAAACGCTGTGTGAACAGTTGCGGCGCTTGGGTCGGGTTCAATATCACTAAAGACGAAGGTGTCTATGGCGGCGCGAGTCAAATCGTCTTCTATGTTGAGTAGAAACTGCGTTTGCCTGATGGCATTGTCTACAAACATGAATACGCGGCTGGCCTGCTGTTCTTTTAAAATGTCTGGCAATTTACGAGCCGCACCTGCACCAGTGTGCAGAGTAGAGCGGCAAAAAAAGCTGGCTATATTTTGGTGCGTTGACATGGGTCTATGTTTTTATCAGGAGCGCTTAGGGCACGAGTCTGCCGTTCACTGTCAGGTAGGGTGGGGTGGATTTGTGAAGTCAGCGTCCTTGAGTGTCTTGATCATCGCGCAAGCATAACCTACCTTTGCCCAAACTTACTTGGCCGACTGCTCGACTTCAGCAAAAACTTTTTCGGCGCTACGAAACGAGTCAATTGCCGCTGGCGCGCCACAATAAACTGCCGTTTGTAGAAAAAATCTCGCTGATTTGTTCTTTCGTCAAACCTTTGTTCAGTACGCCCTTGAGGTGTAATTTGAGCTCATGCGGGCGATTTAATGCGGTCAACATAGCCAGATTGATCATGCTGCGCTCTTGATGAGAGAGACCTTCGCGCGTCCAGACGCCACCCCACGCATGCTCGACTAAGAAGTCTTGTAGAGGCGCGGAAAATTTGGTCACGTTGTCCATTGATTTGTTGACGTGTTCCTCGTCCAAGAGCTGTTTGCGAGTGGTTAACCCTGCTTTATATGTTTCGTTGTGCTTTGCGTTAAGCTCAAGAAGAAGGCGAACTGCTGTTGCGCTAGCGTACGCGCCTCCTTTGTGATTTTGCACACCATTGAACGAGTTGCGGAGTAAGAAAATTGATTGCCTATGATGCAACACTGCAGGGCCCTTTGGATGACATCCGAGTGTTGGATATGTCACGGTTGGTCGCCGGCAACATGCTGTCTTGTTATCTGGCTGATTTTGGTGCTGACGTGATCAAAATTGAGCGTCCAGGTAAAGGCGATGACTTACGCAATTGGCGTGAAAATGGTCACGACATCTACTGGAAAATTTATGGTCGCAATAAGCGCTCTGTTGCACTAGATCTCAAAACACCTGAGGGACTCGCGGACATGCGTGCACTGGTGGGTTCAGCGCAAGTCCTGCTGGAGAATTTCGTGCCTGGGGGGTTGGAAAAAATGGAGCTCGGGCCCGACGTCTTGCATGCAATCAACCCCGCGCTTGTCATTGCACGTATTTCTGGTTGGGGCCAAACCGGTGAGTATCGCGAAAAACCTGGTTTTGGGACACTGGTCGAGGCGATGTCTGGTTTTGCTCATTTGAATGGTTTTCCAGATAAACCACCTGCATTACCGCCCTTGGCTTTGGCTGATATGGTGGCCGGCATCTACGGTGCCGCTGGGGTGTTGACGGCACTTCGGGTTGCTGAAAAAACTGGCCATGGACAAGTCGTCGATCTGTCTTTGTTCGAACCGATATTTTCTGTCATTGCATCAGAGGCGGCCAAATACAAAGTAACGGGTGAGGTCTCAATGCGGGCTGGGAATCAGTCGTCGCATACAGCCCCGCGCAATCTATATCTCTGCGCAGATGACAAATATGTGTCGATGTCGGGATCCATGCAGTCAATGGCCATGAGAATTTTTGATACCATTGATAGAACTGACCTTAAAAGTGACCCACGGTTTGCTGACAACGATGGTCGAGTTCAAAATCGCCAAGCGCTCGATGACATTATCGGTCGGTTTATCGCTGAACGCACTCAAGCCCAAAATCTCGCGCTATTTGAATCAGCTGGTGTGACCGTCGGACCGGTTTGTAGCGTTGCAGACCTGATGCAGCACTCATACACAAAGAGTCGGCAGGCGATCGTCACGCTAGAGGATGAAGAGTTGGGTGAACTGCCGATGCACAACATTATTCCTCGTCTTGGAAAGACACCAGGTGCTTTTCGACGGCGAGCACCCAAGTTAGGTGAGCACACCAACGAGGTCATGGAGCCATTGCGTAAAAAAGGTGTTCAGTAGATCGGGTTCGCCCAACGGTACGAAAGACGAGTGATTGTATGTTGCGGGTTTGCTGAATTTTTGATCAGACAAACATCGTGTTTTGGAAATGTGTACTCCGTAAACATCCTTTTCGTGAAAATAATGAATGCACGATTAAGACAATCAGAACAACAATTTTTATTGGTGGAGGTGCTTTGATGCATGACAAACCTAACGATTCATCAGTGGGTATGGCAACAGAATCTGGAATAGCCGGTAATGGAACAGTACTTTGGGCAATCGATAGCCGCGGTGTTGCAACCGTCACGCTCAATCGCCCGGAAGTCAATAATGCCTACAACGGCGACATGATTGGCGGACTTCACGAAGCGATGGATGTTCTGGGTGGCAAGACTAGCTTGCGTGTCGTTGTCTTGAAGGGAAACGGCAAACATTTCCAGGCAGGCGCTGATTTGAAATGGATTAATGCGCAGGGCAAACTCGGACCCGATGCCAACAAGAAAGCATCTGAAGCTACTGGTCAAGTGGTGCGACGCTTAAATGAATTGCCTGTTGCGACTGTTGCAGTTGTGCAGGGTGGCTGCTTTGGTGGTGGTACCGGCGTTGCAGCGGCGTGTGATGTGGTTATTGCTGCTGATAATGCGATATTTGCAATCACTGAGGCGCGCTGGGGGCTAATGGCAAGCATCATCTTTCCGCAGTTGGTACAGGCGATTGGTCTGCGGCAAGTGCGCCGGTACGCTTTGACGTGTGAGCGCATTGATGCGCAGCGAGCGCAGCAGATCGGTTTTGCCCATGAAGTCTGTGCGCTCGATGAATTAGATGCAACGGCAGATAAAATCGTTGACGCCTTGTTGCTCAGTGCGCCGCAGGCGACCGCGTCGACCAAGCGGTTGAACATGGAAATTGCTGGTGCTGTTATGTCAGATGCGATGTTTGACGAGCTCGTCGAGTTGCACGCCAACACCAGGCGAGGGCAAGAGGCCGCTGAAGGTACTGCTTCGTTCATTGAAAAACGTACCCCAGCTTGGTATCAGGCCAAAACGCATTGAGTAGGTGGGACGCATCGGCGTTTAATTGGACTCACGTCGACTCGCACCTGGGCTCGAAACCTGATGGATCTGCTTAGTTAACTCGAAAGAAGGTGTTGCACATGAAGTATGAATTGTTTATTGATGGCCGTTGGGTGTCCGACAGCGATCAAGAGTATTTTCCTGCAGTCAATCCATACACCCAGCAAGTGTGGGCAGAGGTGCCGGCTGCGACCGATGCCCAAGTTGAAGCTGCGATTGCAGCAGCTCGTCGGACTTTTGACCGCGAGTGGTCTAAAACATCCGGCAAAGAAAGAGCCAGACTGCTTAATAAATTGGCGGATCTCATCGAAGCTGATGCCCAACGGATGGGGCATCTGGAAAGCACCGACAACGGCAAGGTCATTCGGGAAACACAAAGTCAAATGGCTTTCGCCGCTAGACAGTATCGCTTTTTCGCTGGTAGTGCTGATAAGCTATGGGGGAAAGTGATTCCACTGGATCAGCCCGATATATTGGACTACGCGACGCGTGAGCCCCTTGGTGTGGCGGTGCTTATTACTGCTTGGAATTCACCCATGGGCTTGTTGTCAAACAAGTTAGCGCCAGCATTGGCCGCAGGCTGTTGCGTGGTGGTTAAGCCCTCAGAGCACGCATCAGTCACCACACTTGAGTTTGCCAAATTGGTTGAAAAGGCTGGATTTCCCAAGGGTGTGTTCAATATCGTGACTGGTGATTATCGTGTGGGGAAAGCCTTGCTCGCATCAGGTCGCATTGACCGAATCAGTTTCACAGGAAGCCCAGCAGTGGGGCGAGAAATCGCAGCTCAAGCAGGTAGACAATTGGTGCCGGTGACATTGGAGCTAGGTGGCAAGTCGCCAAATATTATCTTTGATGATGCGGATCTTGATAAGGCGGTGGTTGGTGCATTTGCGGGTATTTTCGCGGCGACAGGTCAAACGTGCATCGCAGGCTCGCGCTTGCTGGTGCAGAAATCAGTCTACAAACAAGTGGTTGAGCAGTTGGTCGAAAAATCAAAGACCATCGTTTTAGGCGATCCGACGGATCACAAAACCGAAATGGGTACGCTGGCTAACGAGCCGCAATTTAACCGGGTAATGCAGTCCATTGAGAACGGCATTTCTGAAGGTGCCGCGCTCGTGGCGGGCGGACGCCGGGCAAAAGGTGAGCATCTCGATAAGGGTTTGTTCGTGGAGCCGACCATTTTTAAAGATGTTGATAATGCATCGGTGCTTGCTCAAGAGGAGATCTTTGGTCCGGTGCTATCAATCATTCCATTTGACACTGAAGAGGATGCTATCTCTATCGGTAACGACACGCGTTACGGATTGGCTGCTGGCATTTGGACCACTAATTTGAATCGTGCCATGCGCGTCTCAAAAGCCATGCACGCCGGCAGCATTTGGGTTAATACGTATCGGGCTGTCGCTGTGCAGGCACCTTTCGGCGGATTTAAAGAAAGTGGTTTTGGGCGGGAACGAAGTGAATGGGCGCTTGACGAGTTCTTGGCGCCCAAGAATGTCATGATTGACTATTCTGATATGGCTCGTGACCCATTTGCCATCAAGGTTTGATAAGGGTTTGAAGACACCTTTTAATTAGGTGCTGCTGGCAAGCGCATCTGGATGGAAATTAGCACTTGCCAGCACCAAACTTGTTCAGTCTAGGCAGTTTCAAGTAAGAAGCGTAATGCGTTTTAAAGACTGCACAAACACTTCGTATTTGAATCCACACCTGTTTAGTGGTTTTTGTTGTCCATTTTTTTATTAAATGGCAGATCGCGTCGGGGAAAGCCCGGGGCGGTTTGTTTTGGTCTCTCAGGATCGACATGGATAGCCGCCGTTTGATCTATGGCTTGCCGCTGAGTCACCCTAACGTGAGCGATGGTGGGTTTAGGTTTAGATCGATAACAACAGCTGCACAAGGCCGCATACTTGTGGGTACATTCATCAAAAGTGTGGCGCAAGTGTTCGATTAAACAGTCAATTGCTGACCATTATCCTAAGCATGCCTAGGCGCACCTCTTGATTCGGACATAGCAAGATATTGCAGCGGGTAGGTGTTGGTCGAATCCCACCTTAATTTCATGGTGGTGCTGAGCTTGGCGATCGCGTATATTTCATCTAGCAACAATAGAGTTGCGTTCGAAGTAGCCTTGGAGAGGCAGGCATGTGCAGGTTTTTGTTGTTTGTAAATAAAAGCGCAAGCGGCGCACCACAGGTGCGTTTATGAATAAAGTCGTGACTGGCATGGCAGCTGCAGTAGCGGGCATCAAGGACGGCGCCACGATCCTTCTGGGGGGGTTTGGCACCTCTGGGCAGCCGATTGAGCTTATGCAGGCGCTATTGGATACTGATGTTCGGGATCTGACGCTTGTGAGTAATAGCTCCGGTAATGGATTGACTGGACTTGGGCAATTGATTGATGCTGGCAGAGTTAGCAAACTCATTTGTTCTTTTGCACGTTCGCCCAATTCGAAGAATCCCACGGCGGCTGCTTTTGAAAAGAAATATCGCGAAGGCAAAATAGCCCTTGAGATTGTTCCCCAGGGCACCATGGCTGAACGGTTGCGTGCGGCCGGGGCAGGCATGGGTCCTTTTTTTACGCCCACCGCTTATGGCACTGGGTTAGCAATAGGCAAGGAGACCCGGGTCATTGACGGACGCGGCTATGTGTTGGAGCAGCCACTGCATGGTGATGTGGCTTTCATTAAAGCGCATCTGGCTGATGCGCTGGGCAATCTGACCTATCGTTTTGCGGGCCGAAACTTCGCACCCGTGATGGCCATGGCTGGTAAGACCACGGTTGTGCAAGTGGATCGTGTCGTTCAGATTGGTCAAATCGAACCGGAGTTTGTGATGACGCCGGGTATTTTTGTGCAACGAGTAATCGAGTGTGAACATGTCTCCCTTGTCCCGTGATGATCTGGCGCAGGTAGTCGCCGCAGATATCCCACCACACAGTTATGTCAATTTGGGTATAGGGATGCCCACTTTGGTGGCGAAGTATCTCAAGGCAGAACAAGGCGTGATGCTCCATAGCGAGAATGGCATACTGGGCATGATCGGACTGCCTGCTGGGCAAGAGCGTGATGTTGATCTCATCAATGCCAGCCGAGAGGCGGTTGCATTAATCCCCGGCGCTTCAATTACTGATCACACGGTGTCGTTTGCGATGATGCGCGGCGGTCATCTTGATGTGACGATTTTGGGTGGGTTTCAGGTGTCAGTTGCGGGTGACCTGGCTAATTGGGATACGGGAGAGCCCGATGCAATCCCGGCTGTTGGTGGTGCGATGGATTTGGTAGTGGGGGCTAAGCAAGTATTTGTCATGATGCAGCACAACGACAAAGAGGGTCGTCCGAAATTGGTAAATCGTTGCTCCTATCCGCTTACTGGCGTTGGGGTGGTAACCCGGGTTTACACGGACTTGGCTGTACTTGATGTTACAACCACCGGATTTGTGGTTCGAGCCATGGTTGCAGGCCTGACTCTGTCTGCCTTACAACAAAAAACGGAAGCTTCGCTAACATTGGCGAGCGATTGTTGGATCATGGCTGCGTAAATTTCTCCCCCCCCCCCAGGTCACGGTGGGTGATCGCATAATGGCATGTTCGACCAGCCGTTTTACCGAAATCGCTTGAAGCGGTTGCCTGAGCTGCTTTTTATTTGCCTGGGATGGGCGCAGACAATTGTGTTGGGACAAAAAGCACAATAAGCCTTGTCATTCCTTGAGTGTGACGTCACCTTGAAAGCGAAACCAATCATGAAGCAATCCTTACTGCTGTTGTTATGTCTTTCCGTAAGCTCGTTTGTTTATGCCGTACCAAAAACCACACTATTGGTGCAGTCTCAAACCATTGATGTGAATGGTCACCCAGCAACAGTGTATCGAGTGGTTCAACCCGATGGAACTTGGGGCTATACGGGCACCGAAGGCGAGGTGTTTGAAGCGCGAGTTATTAACCAAACTGACAAACCAATTAGCATGCATTGGCACGGCATCGTATTGCCAAACAAACAAGACGGTGTGCCTGGGGTTACGCAGGCCAATCCGATTGAACCAGGTGCTTATCAGGATTACCGCTTCCCATGGGTGCAAAATGGAACCTACTTTATGCACACGCATTATGGTTCCGGAGAGCTAAAACAGTTATCTGCGCCGCTTATTATCGTTGATCCAAAAGATCCTTATCCAGAAGCAAAAAGTGTCATTGTGTTTCTAACAGACTACACCAATGAGTCCTTTGCAGAGATTGATAACGTATTGAAGGCTGGCAAAACACCGACCCCGACAACATTGTTCTCTAAAAAGGCCGATCCAACGGCCTCTAAAATGACCATGCCAGCAACCAAGCCCATGGCTAGCCGCCGCATGTCCAAAGGCATGGCGATGGGTGACGGTTCAGATCTAAATGACGTAAATTTTGAGGTGCTACTGACTAACTATAAAACGTTGGCTAACCCAGAGACTGTTGTTGTCGAGGCTGGTCAAACGGTTCGCTTGCGTCTTATCAATGGTGCGGTGGGTAGCAACTTCCATATTAATTTAGGGAAATTAAAGGGTGCCGTCATCGCAACCGATGGGCACGATGTGCAACCTCCCGTGATCGGATCCCAGTTCAGTATTGCGATTGCGCAGCGCCTAGACATCATTGTGACTATTCCAAAAGATGCGAAAGAAAGTTTTCCGATTTTGGCCCAAGTGGAGGGGACAAAATATCAGACGGGAATTGTTTTGGCGATACCAGACGCACCCACTTTGAGTCTGAGTCAAGAGGCTGACATGGCCGCTGGCCCAATCAAAGCAAGTCAAGATAAGTTATTTCATGCAAAAAAACCGTTGCCCGTGCGTACGCCGACGAGAAAAATAGTTGTTAGCTTAGATGGGAGCATGAAAGACTATCGCTGGTACATAAATAATGAAGCTTGGCCCAATGTTAAACCGCTACTGGTGAAGCAAGGAGACCGAGTGGAGATCACATTGAAAAACAATACGTCCATGGGGCATCCCATGCACCTACATCAATACTTCCAAGTCATGGCGATAAACGGTGATAAATTCGCCAATGGCCCCATGCGTGATACGGTATATGTGCCGGCCAACGGCGAGGCGGTGATTGCTTTGGATGCTACAAATCCAGGCAGTTGGATGTTCCATTGTCATATTTTGTATCACATGCTCAATGGGATGATGACTGTTATGCAGTACGAGGGGGTTCCGACTGCGCCAATCATCAGGGATCAACAGTCTGCTAAAAACTAAATTTACGATAGCTTTTCGGCCAAACAGCAATGTGTATTAGGTGCGTCGAGTAGGCTTTTTCTGACTAGCAAAGAGGGCATTTCACGGAGGACTGTATGGCCAAGTCAAAGGCCGCATTACTGATAATCGACGTTCAAAATGATTTCTTGCCAGGTGGTGCCTTGGCAGTGGCCGATGGCGATCAAGTGATACCGGTCATTAACCGAGTGCTTCAGGTCTTTGATAATGTTGTGTTGACACAAGATTGGCACCCGACTGACCATGTTTCATTTGCAGATCAGCACGACGGCAAGGCAGCTTTTGAAACTGTTACCTTGGCCTACGGTGAGCAGACTTTGTGGCCACGCCATTGCGTTCAAGCGTCCGTTGGCGCCGCGTTAGCAGATGACTTACAAACGTCGCAGGCTCAGGTAACGATCCGCAAAGGCTATAACCAGCGCGTTGATTCATACTCGGCCTTTCTGGAAGCAGACAAGAAACTTTCAACGGGACTGACAGGATATCTTAAGGATCGAGCGATCAATCATGTTTACCTGTGCGGGCTGGCGACTGATTTTTGCGTGGCGTGGTCTGCGCTCGATGGCATACGCCTTGGTTTCGACGTTACCGTTATTGAGGATGCCACAAGGGCCATTGACCTTGATGGATCTCTTGCCCAGGCGTGGCTGATGATGGCACAAGCAGGGGTGCATCGCACACAGTCAAGCGATATTTTGGGACAAGCCATATAAAAGAGAGCCAAATATAGACATTGGGCCGACCGTTCGCTGTTGCTCAAAAGCCAGCGTGACTTATAAAAGTGTCTGAACGGCCTGTTCGGTAGGGCGGACTGGGTGCCAACTAAGACCAGCTGGGGGGCAGTTTTCGACAGACACTGATTTGTTTCCCCTGCGCCGGTGGGGGAGCTTTAGCGTTTCGTGGCTGGCGCCCATTTACAGAAAATGAAGCCGCTACGCTCATGGCCGTGCAGTATCCGGGTCGGGAAGTACGTTTTAACGAGCCCTTTGCAGATTGTCATCGCGCATTGGCTTGTGACATTGCCGGTTTGATTGTCGAGCAGAGATACGATCACAGCCGGCTGGTGTTGTTTGGTCATAGCTTTGGTGCAGCGATTGCATTTGAAGTGGTGCGTGAACTTGAACGGCTGCGTCTTCCCCCTCGCTTGTCATGGTTTCAGGTCGGCCTGCACCCAATGTTCGAAGTCAACGGCCAGCTGTGGCTGACTTAACGGATGAGCAATTTTTAGAACGTATTATTGAATACAAAGGCTTTCCCGACGAGCTGTTAGAAAATGCCGAATTCATGGAAATCGTTTTGCCTACCCTACGCGTCGATTTTCAGGTTTCAGAACGATTTGACCGTGATAACCGTGACATGATCGAGCCTATTTCAGTCCCTCTTTTGGCTTTTGGCGCACGTAACGATCCTTGATTGAATCCAACCACTTTAGGGTGCTAGCGAGATTACACGTCTGGGACATTTTCTTTGCAGTGGCTTGAGGAAGGGCATTGCTATATCAAGGATAATGTTGCCTCATCATTGAGCGAATCCTTGCCAGATGAGGTTGGTGGGTACTCGGATCAGAACCAAGAAATGTCTGCTGTAAACGGAATCAACCCTCTTAGTGTTAATGCAGGCCATTGCTAGGTTTTATTGCCACTTAGCGGTCTTTTAGATATCAAGCAAAGGGCACCCAGAACCGATAGGCCGAGTGCTAGGGTCATCCACAGAATATTCGTACCCCACTCGGTCAGTGCCAAACCGAACAGAAAGGGTGCAGCCGCTTGAGCAAACTTGGCGGGCATCATGAGCCAGCCTTGTCGCCGACCGTAGCCGTTTGAGCCAAAAATAGCTAAGGGTAGGTTGCCGCGCGCGATGATTAAAATCCCATTGCCGACCCCGTGCAGGAGTACAAATATAAGCGCCATGGGTGCGGCAAATGCCATCAGCATCACGGCTGCAATTGGATGGCAAACGGCAGCCCAACGCGTCGAAATGAGTGGATGCCAGCGCTGCATGTAAAAGTAGTCTATCAGTCGACCGACGATTTGCGAAGGCCCGACTAACGAACTGATGGTGAAAGCCAGTGCAACGGCCACACCCATTTCTTGTAGCAGTCTTGGCAAGTGCATCATCAAGCCCATGCCAACAAAAGCGCTCGCAGCAAACACATAGGCCAACAGGATACCGGTGATCATTTCCTTGCGTCGCTGGCGTTTGTCGACGTCGTTGGCGGTGCTGGTGTTTGTCGTTGTCGTTGTCGTTGTCGTTGTCGTTGTCGTTGTCGTTGTCGTTGTCGTTGTGGATGCTAATGGCCGGCTATCGGCTGATTTGGGGTCTACCCTGCGAGCTGATGCCAGCACTGATGTGGGCATCCGCGCATGCAGTGGTAGCCCAATACAGAGATGGACCAGTGCCCAAAACCAACACACGCCACGCCAGCCGTATTGCGCTTCGACCCAGACTGAAACGGTCCAGCCAACAAAACTTGCAAATCCCGCTATGAGGGTCAGTCCTGTGATAGTGCCGCGCGCTTCTTTGCCAAACAACCGCACCAATGCAGCAAACGCTACCTCAAACATTCCGGTGGCCAGACCCAGCCCCATGAAGGTGTAAGAGAAGGTAAGGGACCACAGCCCCTGTGCAAATCCCAAGGTGAGCAGTGACATTGCAAAAAAGATATTCGACAGCATCAATACGGGACGCCCGCCAATGCGGTCGACCAAACGCCCCGCAAAAGGGCCTAGCAGTGCCGAAATGACGAGCGCCATTGAGAACCCAGCGAATAGCGCAACATTGGGCAGACCCATGGCATCGGCTGCTTGCACGGCAATGACAGCTGGCAAGTATTGAGCGGCGGCGCTGGCAATGATTTGAGCCAACCCCATGGTACCAACGGCCTTGGTTTTAGAAATCATGCGGATAAATGGCAAATTGAATGGGTTAACCCCTTGATAAATAAAAATAACTAAGCCGAACGGGAGCGAATAGGCAACACATTACATGAGAGCGAACGTTTTGTTGTGTTGGCGAACATCGGATTTGCTTATTTTGTGGGAGCACTTTGAAATTTTCAAAGCGATGGCTTACAGACGGCGCACTCGTGGTGCGCGTAAGGTTTTAGCCGTAACGGGACCCGCGGTTGCGTCGACCGTATCAAGCACGCCGGTCTTTAAGATGAATGCGCCGGTGCTTCTAATGTCAGCGACAACGGCCTGCCTGGCTCGAACGGGATCGCGACTCATCAAGCTGTCAAGTAAGCGTGCGTGATGATCAAATGAATCCCATTGAATAATGCCTCGCGTGGCATGTCTT
This sequence comes from uncultured Burkholderiaceae bacterium, assembly GCA_963926245.1. Taxonomy (GTDB): domain Bacteria; phylum Pseudomonadota; class Gammaproteobacteria; order Burkholderiales; family Burkholderiaceae_B; genus Algicoccus. The sequence continues at coordinate 30,490 of CAWUWI010000006.1, forward strand.
AAGGTCAGCGAAATGGCTGGTGCGACTTGAACCCAAAGTCCTTCAATCAAATCAAATAAACGGGGCATTTGAGCGGCCTGATAGATGGTGAAATGAAGATCACGATTGGTGCGTGACAGTAGAGTCGGGTTGGGTCGCGGTTTGGTGCCTTGTCGCTCAAAACGCAACACGGCTTGACGAATGCGTTGCAGCTTAGCCTGTGATAATTGCTTACATGCCACCTCGGTGGCGAGTCCTTCAAGCGCACAGCGGATTTTAACGAGCTCAGCAAACACCGCTGCGTTGGGGCATGAAACGCAAACAGTTCGATTCGCCAAAATAGTTAATGCGCCTTCCGCACTCAACCGACTGACGGCCTCTCTGACAGGCATGACGCTTGTGCCGAACTGTTCTGCCAACCCTCTGAGCGTTAATTTTTCGCCAGGCGAGATTGCGCCAGTGATTAATAATCCCCTAAGTTTGTCGTGAACAGTATCGGCAAGGGTGTTGCGTTTAATGCTTTCTTGAAGGCGAGTCGTCATTTTTTGGGATCCCAAACAAATGGTTGGCAGGTGTTAGTGATTGCCTTAGAGGATTTCAGTTTTTGTGATCTTGTGATCACAATTTAGTCATCGCATTTGCGCTTTAAGACATCACTCACTAAGCTTAGTACTCGATATGCAGGGCTTTTAAAAAAACAAAAGCAATATGAAGTCTTAAAAATTAGGCTGGTGTTAATCCATTGGTCATACGAATTATCAGTGTGTCAACGGTGATTGCAGGTGTTAGCGTTATTTGTCCCCAGTGTCATTGGGCTACTGAACGCTGTGCAAATATATCAGCGCCGATTAATCATAGACGGGGAAACCGATTAACGGATGATTGAATCAGAAACGCAGTCCAGTCATGCCAGTGTAAACAACATACACTTTCGCACACCAACAATCGAAGACGGTCCAGTGGTGTGGCAGTTGGTGCAAGCCACAGGCACACTAGAAGTTAACACCGCGTATTTTTATCTTATTTTTTGTGATGAATTTCAAAACAGTTGCTTGGTCGCCGAGCAAGACGGGCAGGTGGTTGGTGTGGTTTTAGGGTTTAGACGACCCAAATCAATCGATACTTTATTTTGTTGGCAGATCGGTGTTTTGCCGAGTGTGCGAGGCCAAGGACTTGCAAAAAAAATGCTCAAGGCTTGGCTTCGGTTGCCTGGCAATGAGCCTGTCACTCGTGTGCAGGCCACCGTCGCCGAAGACAATGCCGCCTCTGATCGCCTGTTTCGAGCCTTCGCTCGAGACCTTGGTGCCCAGTGCAGCATTACCCCTTGGCTGACGTCACCGTTACTGCCGGCTGGCCACAGCGCTGAGCCGCTGTATGACATTTCGCCGATTGTGCAGCAGCAAAACCCACAAGCATTCAGTCACAGCACTTTGGTTACGGCTATCGCGACTTCAACACACTGATACGGCTCACGGTGGCTTTGTCCGCAGTGTTAACGGTACGGTTTGATTAAACGATTATCAGGGAGATACATCACATGAATATTTTTGAACAGTACGAATCCGAAGTACGTGGCTATTGCCGTGCCTTTCCGACTGTTTTTTCGTCGGCCAAAGGCGCATGGATGACTGACACGAGTGGTCAACGGTATTTGGACTTTTTCAGCGGAGCGGGTGTGTTGAATTATGGCCACAACAACGATCGCATCAAACAACCGTTGATTCGGTACTTGGTCGGAGATGGCATTACCCACACTCTTGATATGTACAGCGAGGCCAAACAACGCTTTATCCAACGATTCAATGATGTGATTTTAAAGCCGCGTGGACTATCGTATAAGTTTCAATTTCCTGGCCCCACCGGTACCAATGCGGTGGAGGCGGCTCTTAAGCTCGCTCGCAAAGTTACTGGACGTCAGACGATTGTTAACTTCACCAACGCTTTTCACGGTATGACGCTTGGTGCATTAGCCGTCACAGGCAATAGCTTTAAACGTGCTGGTGCCGGTGTACCGTTAAGCCACACCGCATCTGTGCCATTTGAGGGTTATCTGGGTGAAGACACGGATACGCTGGCGTATCTTGAGGCCATGTTGACCGACAGCGGCAGTGGCATGGAATTACCAGCGGCCGTCATTATTGAAACGGTACAGGCCGAGGGTGGGGTCAATGTGGCGAGCACCGAGTGGCTTAAGCGTGTGCGTCAAATGACACAAGATCATGGCATCTTGCTCATTATTGACGACATTCAAGTGGGATGTGGCCGAACGGGTGCATTCTTTAGTTTCGAGGATGCTGGCATCGTGCCTGATATCCTCACATTGTCTAAGTCCTTGTCTGGTTATGGTTTGCCGTTGGCCTTGGTATTAATGAAGCCTGAGCTTGATGTTTGGACACCTGGTGAGCATAACGGTACGTTTCGTGGTCACTGTCCAGCTTTTGTTACGGCTACCGCGGCACTGGATTACTGGGTGGATAGTCAGTTTGAACTGGCCATCCGTAAAAAAGGTCAGCTGGTTGAAAATCGCTTGAACGCTATCGTGCAAGAGTTGGGTACGCCTGCTGACATTCGGGGACGAGGCTTGATTTGGGGTGTGGCGTTTGAGGACCGCGACTTGGCAGCCAAGGTTTCCCACGCATGTTTTGAGCGAGGCATGATTATTGAGACAGCAGGCATTGACGACCAAGTCTTAAAGCTGTTGCCTAGTTTGACGATGACTGATTCAGAATTAAACGTGGGGTTAGACACGATTGCCCAGAGCCTGGCTTCGGTGCTTGAAAAAACAGAAGTTACCACTGACTAAGGATTGTTAGTGCCCCCTTTAATTTTTTTGGAAGTGTGATGATCGTTAAACATTTAGAAGATATTTTGGGTACTGAAGCTGATGTTGATACTGAGGGTTGGAACAGCCGGCGTCTGATTTTTAAGGATGCAGGCATGGGGTATTCGGTTAACGACACCATTATCAAGTCGGGTGCTGAACTCGAAATGGCCTATCGAAACCACCTAGAGACGGTTTATTGCATCGAGGGCGAGGGTGAAATCACTAACTTGGCCACGGGACAAACGCACGCCATCCGACCCGGCACCATCTATGCTTTAAATGAGCACGATCATCACAAACTAAAAGCCAACAAAGGCACACACATGCGAATGGTGTGTGTCTTTAATCCGCCATTGACCGGTCGTGAGGTTCACGACGAGACTGGGGCTTATGCGTTAAGCGAGTCGTAGGACAGTATCGTTTTTTTGCAGAAGGGGGAGAGCAGTGTCAGAAATCTCTTTGAAGCCAAAATTGTCACAGCACGAGTCAACCGTGCTAAGAACGGCAACCTTGGATCGTTATCCATCGCGGGTGTCTATGTCACCCAAAGTTTTTGAACGGCAAGATCCTGTCGTTTATGGCCGAGCCTGCGACGGCCCCCTTGACGCTAATAGCCTTGATCTTTTCGAAGAGAACGGCTTTCTTCATTTTGACGCTGTACTTGAGCCAAGCCTGCTGGCAGATGCCGTGCAAGCGCTAGAGCGTCTAAGACATGATTCAGCCGTTCGTCAATTGCCTCACAGCGTGTTTGAGCCTGCTAGCAATCAGTTACGCTCCATTTTTGCGGTGCATCAACTGAACGATGTCATGCGGCAAGTGTGCCACCATCCCAAACTAGTGGCCATGGCACAGCAACTATTAGGATCTGACGTGTATGTTCACCAGTCTCGGATCAACGACAAAGCGGGCTTTGGCGGGCAGCCCTTTTATTGGCATTCCGATTTTGAGACATGGCATGTTGAAGACGGCATGCCATCTATGCGGGCGGTGAGTTGCTCGATTGCGCTCACGCCAAATACACCTTACAACGGACCGCTGATGCTGGTACCTGGTTCACACCATCGTTTTATTGAGTGTGTGGGTCAAACGCCGGAAGACCACTACAAGCAGTCATTGCGAAGACAAGATCTTGGTGTGCCAGACCCCGAGAGCCTGACTGAGCTGATAGAAGCGCTTGGTGTGATTGCGCCCACTGGGCTCGCGGGCTCGGTGACGCTGTTTGAATGCAATACCCTGCACGGTTCAAATTCAAACATCACGCCCAATGCCCGCAGCAACATTTTTGTGGTGTATAACAGCCTAGAAAATAAGTTGGAAATGCCATTTTGTGGCTTGCCTCCCCGTCCAAATTTCATTGCTGAGCGACAACAGCATTTGAGTCTTTGACAGATTAATCGGTAGTGCCAGGTGATTGCTCACAAATCGGACGCAAAAAAAACAGACCAAGCATTCGGCTGAATGGTTGGTCTGTTTTGCCTGAGCCGGCGTATTTTTTTACACGGCTTTTTCTATTTTTACAACGTTTCGGAATTACTTGGCACTTGCGACAGCGGCCTCAGCCATGTCAACGAGTTCTTTACCAATACGCTCTTTCCACTTGTCATAGACTGGACGGGTGACCTTGACGAATTCTGCTGTTTGCGCCGGTGTTAGTTCGGAAACGCCAACGCCTAAGGCCACAACTTTTTCAGCCAATGGTGCTCTGGCAATCTCAATTTGCTGTTTGGCGGCATCAAGTGCGGCTTGCTTCACAATCGCCTGATCGGCTGGCGTCCAAGAAGCCCAAACCCCTTTGTTGACCACAAAAACCAGTGGGTCATTCATGTAATTCCAACGGGTCACAAACTTTTGGCCCAAGTTTTGCATTTTGGCGCCAATGAAAATCGACAATGGGTTTTCTTGCCCATCAACCGCACCGCTTGCGAGTGCTGGTTGTGCATCGGCCCAGCTCATCTGCGTGGGATTTGCGCCCAGCGCGGTAAATGTGTCGATAAAAAGTGGTGAACCAACCACCCGAATTTTCATGCCCTTCAGTGCTTCTGGGCTTGTCATGATTCGCTTAGAGTTGCTCAGTTGTCTAAAACCGTTTTCGCCCCAAGCCAATGGAATGGCCCCTTTTTGGTCGATCAGTTCAAAAAGCTTCTTGCCAACTTCGCCGCCTGTGATGGCGTCGGTGCCAGCAAACGTAGTCGTCAGGAAAGGCAATGAAAAGACATTGAGCTCTTGAACCTGTGGAGACCAGTTGATCGTAGAACCCACGGCCATGTCAATGACGCCTTGACGTAGCGCGGAAAACTCGCGTGTTTGGTCGCCTTGAACCAGAGAAACACCAGGATACATTTTGATGTTGATGCGGCCGTTGGTACGCTCACGGACCAAGTTTGACCAAATTTCAGCGCCTTGGCCCCATGGGAAAGCTGTGCCCACAACGGTTGAAAGTTTGTATTCGTCTTTGTAGTTTTGTGCGACCGATACTGTCGCAAGTGTCAAGGCACTGGCAGCCATGACAAACTTTAAGGTGGTGACTAATTTCATTTGACTGATCCTCCTCAGGATAATTCTTCTTTGTTAAAACGCAATGACCTGAAAACTCAATACGAATTAAAAAAATCAATAACTAACTTTTTAACAACGATACACGCCTAGCGATCAACGCGATAGGTGTTAGATTGCAATCACGGGCGCATTTCCCTCAATAGCCAAGCACTGATGGCAACCAAGTCGCAATCTCTGGAAACACAACCAACACCAGCAGCACAAAGCACGCTGCAAGCAGCATCCAAAGCACCCATCGCGTTGTGTCTTCAATTCTGACGTTGGCTATTCGACACGCCACCATTAAATTAACAGCGATTGGCGGGGTGAACTGACCAATGGCGACCATCATGGTCAATATGACGCCAAACCAAACCAAGTCCCACTCATAAAATAGGGCAATAGGAATCAGAAGGGGTACAAAAATCAGAAATATAGACACGCCGTCGAGCACCATTCCCACGCCGACCAACAAGATCAGTATTAAGACGAGAACCCCATACTCGCCAAGACCACTGCCCACGATGGCTTGCGTAATAGGATCAATCAAGCTGAGGGTTGATAGCGAGTAAGCGAAGACACCGGCTAAGGCCACAATAATCAAAACGATGGCCGATAATTCAGCCGAGTCACGCAAAATCGAGAACAAATCCTTGATGCGAATCGTGCGGTAAATCATCATGCCAACAAAGAGACCATAAAAGACGGCCACCACAGCTGCCTCGGTCGGTGTGAATAGCCCAGCACGCATACCGCCAAGAATTAATATAGGCGCGGCTAATCCCCATGAGGCGTCGCGCAAACTGGCCCAGAAAGGCGGTTTCGCCAAGTCAGCTTCAGCCTTTCCCATGCCGTGACGACGTGATAAGAAAAAGGCTGGGACCATCAGGGCCACACCGAATAATATGCCAGGCAGCATGCCAGCGGCAAACATGGCAGGCACTGATGCGCCCGGCACCAAGATGGAATAAATGATCAAAGCAATTGAAGGCGGGATCAGTATGTCTATGGCTGCGGATGCACCAACCACGCTGGCAGAGAAGGGCCTGGGGTAACCCGCACGGCTCATGGCCACAATCATCACGCCACCTACAGCGGCGGCTGTTGCGGGCCCCGAGCCTGAGATGCCACCCAGCAACATTGCCACGATGATGGCGACCACGGGCAGCACGCCAGGACGGCGCCCAAGCACGGCGGTAGCCAGATTGACCAAGCGGCTGGCCACACCTGACCGATCAAAGATTGTTCCAACCAAAATAAACATCGGTAGGGCAATCAAAGGATACTTGCCAAGGCTGGCATAAAAATTCTGCGGCACAGCCAGAAGACCAAACCACATCGTGTCTAGGTTTGCCAATGCAATGGAGATAACAGCAGCCAAACCCATTGCCACACCAATGGGTGAGCCGATCAGCATCAAAATCACAAAAATACCGAACAAAACGAAGCCGATCATTTTTGCCGCCGTAAGCGCAACCACAAACCGAATAGTCGCAAGGTGATGGCTGTGGCGATGGCGGGCAACCAAATGCTGTACCACCATTGCGGCACACCAATGCCTGGTGAGGTTTCTTGGTACTGAACGTCATCCCAAACCAAGCGCGCGCTGAGTACCGCCAAAATGGCAAACATCAGTACACCGAGCAGCGTAGTCAATTCATTCAATCGTTGCTGGTTGCTTATCGAGCAACGTTGCAGAAAGTACTCAATGCGAATGTGGTGTGCTCTTGCAAATGCACCAGAGCCGGCCACCAGCGCCAGAACGATCATCAGAAAAACACTGATTTCTTCTGTCCATGCAAATGATTGGTTGCTGAAGTAACGCACCAGAACGTTGGCAAAGGTAATCAGCGCCAATGCCGCCATGATGCCAGCCGAGAGGTAGTCCTCAATAGCCAACGGCACCCGCGGAGTCTCTAGCGCAGACTCGGGTTTGATTTCTGGATCAGGTGATTGTGAGTTATTGTTCAAAATTCATGGGTGTTCTTATTTTTGATTATGGTGAGCAGTCTGAGTTACCGCAGGCGATCGGTATCAGCCATGCACGTGGTCTTCTTGTAGGTCGATCTCAGCGAGCATCTCAGTGATGTTGCCTTGTGCTTTAAAGCTGTGTGGGTCAGCCATTGGCCAACCCAACTTGAAGACGCGCGTGCGCAAAACGCCATTCAGTAATTCGCCGGGTTGGAACTCAGGAAACACCGTTGAGAGAAGCGTGACGTGACTGACTGAAATCCGCAGCGCAATATGGTGAGCACGTAAATCATTGGGGTGGTTCAAACCAGCCGCACCGAGCAGTTCACTTAACGCTTTCAGCGTGTTGCCATGAAAGTGCGCGACCCGTGGCGCTTTGTCATGCACCACAAGTGCGCGCTGACGAATCGGATCTTGCGTGGCCACACCCGTGGGGCAACGCCCCGTGTGACACGACTGGGCTTGGATGCAACCGATCGCAAACATGAAGGCGCGCGCGCTGTTACACCAATCAGCACCAAGCGACATGATGCGTGCCATGTCGAAAGCAGAAACGATTTTGCCTGAAGCCCCAATTTTGATTTCATCACGAATGCTCAGGCCGACAAGGGTGTTGTGCACCAAGCGCAGGGCTTCACGCAATGGTGTGCCGACGTGATCTGTAAACTCAACAGGTGCCGCACCCGTGCCACCTTCAGCGCCATCAACCACAATAAAGTCCGGTTTGATGCCAGTGTGCACCATGGCTTTGGCGATCGCAAACCACTCCCATGGGTGACCGATACAGAGTTTGAAGCCGACCGGTTTTCCGCCTGAAAGCCGTCTAAGACGCGCCACAAACTCAAGTAGACCCACGGGCGTGTCAAAGGCCGTGTGCGAAGCCGGCGAATTACAGTCCTCGCCCATTCGAACGCCACGTGCAGCGGCAATTTCAGCGGTGACCTTGCCACCGGGCAGGATGCCACCGTGGCCTGGTTTCGCACCTTGCGAAAGCTTGATTTCGATCATTTTGACCTGCGCATTTGTGGCATTGGCCACGAAGGCGGCTTCGTTGAAGTGACCGCTTTCATCGCGACAGCCAAAATAGCCTGAGCCGATGTTCCAAATGAGGTCGCCCCCGGGTTGGAGGTGGTAACTGCTGATACCGCCTTCGCCGGTATCGTGTGCAAAGCCGCCAGTCTTGGCGCCTTCGTTTAATGCCAAGATGGCGTTGGCTGACAGCGCCCCAAAACTCATGGCAGAAATATTGAGCACCGATAGGTCAATCGGTTGAGTGCAGTCCTTACCACCTACACGGATCCGAAAGTCGCTGCTGTCGTGATGCACAGGCTGCATGGAATGGTTGATCCATTCGTAGCGATTTTCGTAAACGTCTTCTTCGGTGCCAAACGGACGCTTGTCGAGCTCTTGCTTGGATCGTTGATAAACCAAGGTGCGTTTGGCCCGAGAAAATGGTGTGTCATCGTTGTCGTCTTCGAAAAAGTATTGACGTAACTCAGGTCGAATGGATTCCAGCAAGTAACGCATGTTGCCAACGATCGGGTAGTTGCGTCGGATGGCATGGTGACTCTGCTTGAGGTCATAAAAACCCACGCCGAGCAAAAACCAGGCTGCAATGGTTAAAAGCCACCAGCCCCAACCAACAGAGAGCGCCAGCAGAGGTGCCAGAAGACTTAAGAGTGCCACCACCCAAAAAACAATGAATTGTGTGGAAAAGGGTGGTAGTTTTGATCTCAACATTTTAGGAGCCTGTTTATGTCTGTATGGCTTTAAGTTAACAGAGTTAAACAATCGATTGCAGGTTAAGCCAAGCCACAAGCAGGCTTAATGTCAATACTGAACCCAACGTGCTTAAGAAAATAGCGCGCGCGCTGACGGCGGCGTCTTCTCTAAACAGACTGGCCAACATAAATGGGCCAGTGCCGACAGGCGTGGCAGCCGACAAAATGGCGGCCCAAGCCCAGATCGGATCCAGTTGAAACACAAAAAGCGCCAATATGCCAACAGCGATTGGATGCACTAATAATTTCAATAAAACAATCTGCCTAACAGTCGGGTGGTTAGATTGCGTTTGCGACTGTGCCAAAAATAGCCCAATCGTCAAGAGCGCACAAGGCGTGGCAGCAGCTGCCAGCATGTCGACCAAACCCATCAGCGCTTGCGGTGGCAGCCTGCTTGTGCTCGCACTAGCTAGGCCCAAGAGGGGTGCGATCAGAATGGGGTTTTTAAGCAAAGAAACGCTCACCTTGCCAATCGCAGGCAAAATACTTTTGCCTTCAGCTCGTTGCCACTCAATCGCAATAATGGTTAAGCCAAATTGGAAAGCACCCGTCAAAACAGCGGCAATAACCGCGGGGGCTAGGGCTTCTGGACCGAGAACCATGAGAATTAGCGGAATGCCCATGTAACCTGAGTTGGCATAACCTGAACTCATGCTGTTGATTGTGCGTGCGAGATTGGCTATTTTGTGTTTGCGGCTGACCCAAAGATAGAGAGCCATGGTGAACAACGTGCCGGCGCCGTAGCTGATCACAAAGCCGATCTCAGACAAGGCCTCGATTTCGGCTCTTGCCATGGCGGCAAAAAGTAAGGCGGGTAGGGCCAAGTAGATGACAAACCGATTCAATGCGTCAGTCGCTGTGGCAGCCAACAAGCCTCGCCGATGGCAAAGCCACCCCAAAAGGATCAAGCCAAAGATGGGCACAACGGTGTCGATAACAGCTTGGAACATACCGGCAAAGAACTCGCATCAGTTAAATTATGTGGCATAAGTGTAACTGTGAAGGCCGGCTTTAAGCGTTGCCATCAAACGGAGGAATTACCTTGCCTGATAAGCCAAACTTAAGTGTCAAAACAGGCGATTGGGCGACTCTCGCACCGCATGCTTTGCCGGTGCGTCTGAGGGTATTTGTTCAGGAGCAGTTGGTCCCCATCGAGATGGAAGTAGACCAGTGGGATCCGATGGCCTTGCATGCAGTGGTTTTTGATGAGGATGGCGCGGCGCTTGCTACCGGACGCCTAGTTTCTGAAAACCCGGATGGTGGGTCTGAATCAACGCTGTCAGCGTCAGCCAACGCTGTCGGGCGGATCGGCAGGGTAGCAGTAATTGCTGCGTGCAGAGGTCAGGGCATTGGAAAGATCGTCATGGCTGCTTTAATTCAAGCAGCCAATGAGCAAGGTATTAAGCGTTTGACATTGCATGCGCAGTCAACAGCCTCTGGATTTTACGAACAGTTAGGATTTAGTCCCATTGGCAAAATATTCGAAGAAGCGGGCATTGCGCACGTAGAAATGTGGCGATACTGGATTACCGATGAAACCCCTGAGGGTATCCCTTGATGACCCTCAAAACAAAATCCAGCTGACTAGAATGTCAACTGGACTATGTGTATACGGTAGTGGTGCCCAGAAGAGGACTCGAACCTCCACACCTTGCGGCACACGGACCTGAACCGTGCGCGTCTACCAATTCCGCCACCTGGGCACGATGTCAGGCATAATGAAACCTAGACAGGCTGCAGAGTATAAACGAGATTCGAAACTTGGCAAATAGATCCACCAAAACACCCCCCACAACCCGCAAAAGTCCAGAAGACAAAGCGGCTTCGACGCCGGATTTTGATCCGGACGTGCCTTCCCGAGAGCAAATGCTTCTTGAATTGCGAAAAGCGGCCTCTCCCATTACACCAGATGAGTTGGCCCAGCGCCTTGGCGTTGACAGAGAGCCCACACGCGTTGGATTTGATCGGCGCCTAAACGCCATGGAGCGCGATGGGCAATTAATGCCTAGCCGCAAGGGTGTCCTTTTACTGGCACAAAAGCTCGATTTTGTGGCTGGACGTGTGCTTGGACATCGTGATGGATTTGGCTTCTTGGTTAGAGATGACGGCAAAAGCGATATCTTTTTGTCGCCTCGTGAGATGCTGAAGGTGCTGCATGGTGATCGGGTTTTGGTCAAGCCAGTGGGTGAATACCGCGGCAAACCCGATGGTTCGATTGTCGAGGTGCTCGAACGTCGTACCAACCGATTAGTTGGCAGGTTTCTCAATGAGCGAGGCATCACGATTGTGGTGCCCGAAGACCAGCGCATCAAGCACGACGTTCTCATTCCTCCAAGCGACTCGGCTGGTGCTCAACACGGCCAAGTCGTGTCCGTTGAAATCATTGCGCAGCCCACACGTCACACCCGGCCGTTGGGACGAGTGGCTGAAATTTTGGGTGAAATCGACGATCCTGGCATGGAGATTGAAATTGCCGTCCGAAAATTTGACGTCCCCGTGGCTTTCTCTGATGCGGCCCTTAAACAGGCCGATAAATTGCCCGATGCGATCCGACGCACGGACTTAAAAGACCGCGTGGATTTGCGTGACGTGCCTCTTATCACCATTGACGGTGAAGACGCACGCGACTTTGACGACGCGGTTTTCTGCGAACCGGTTGAGATTGGCGACAAACGCAAACGTCCGGGATGGCGCTTACTGGTGGCGATTGCTGATGTCGCTCACTATGTTGGTGACGGTGGTGCACTCGATGGCGATGCTCGCGAACGCGGCACCAGTGTGTACTTTCCGCGCAAAGTCATTCCCATGTTGCCCGAAAAATTATCAAACGGTCTTTGTTCGTTAAACCCCCATGTTGATCGCTTAACGCTTGTTTGTGACATGGTGATCGCAGCCAGCGGTGCGAAGGCCGGTAGCGTCGTGGCTTACCAGTTTTACAACGCGGTAATTCACTCTCACGCACGCACAACCTATACCCAAGTTTGGGAGACTTTACAGCATCCCACCGGTCCAGTGGCCAAGCAGTTTTCTGCTGTGGTGCCGCAGATTAATCATTTGCATCAGCTGTTTGTGTTGTTGCAGTCAGCCCGGAAAAAACGCGGTTCAATTGACTTTGATACGGTCGAAACCAAAATCATATGCAATGACCTTGGTCGCATTGAGAAAATCATTGGCATGGTGCGCAACGACGCCCATCGGATGATTGAAGAGTGCATGTTGACGGCCAACACTTGCGCTGCTGACTTCTTGCTGCGTAGCAAGCATCACGGTTTGTTCCGGGTGCACGAAGGCCCGACCCCTGAGAAGCTCAAAGCATTGAAAGCGTTTCTCAAAACGCTAGGCTTATCACTTGGCGGCGGTGATGATCCGCAGGGCAAAGACTACGCCGTCTTGATCGATCAAGTGCGTGCGCGCCCAGATTTCGGTCTTCTTCAGAGCATGAGCTTGCGCTCGATGCAGCAAGCCATCTATTCGCCAGATAATATGGGTCACTTTGGTCTCAGTTACCCCGCGTATGCCCACTTCACGTCTCCCATTCGCCGTTTTCCTGACCTCTTGACGCATCGCGCCATCAAGGCATTGTTGGCCAACAAGCGTTACACCCCCGAGGCTTCAGATCATGTGGTGGTGCCGGGCATGACACGTCGTGAATACGAGCATGACGTTTGGGAAAAGCTGGGAATTATTCTATCAGCGCGTGAGCGTCGCGCCGATGATGCTTCACGTGACGTCGAAGCTTGGCTTAAATGTTGGTTTGTAAAAGAACGCGTGGGCGAGGTCTTTAGCGGGCGCGTCACAGGCGTGGCGAGCTTCGGTATTTTTGTCACGCTAGATACTTTGCACGTTGAAGGCATGGTTCACGTCTCTGAGCTAGGAACCGAGTACTTTCAGTTTAATGAGGGTATGCATGAGTTGCGTGGTGAACGCACGGGGATGCGCTATCGGCTCACTGACTCCGTGCAGGTGCAGGTTGCGCGCGTGGACCTGGAGGCGCGAAGGATTGAGTTTCGTCTTGTTGACGGCACTTCATTTACCGGGCTACGCAAAGCGGCCAAGCGCGCCAGCAATGAAACCCGGCACGTTAAAAAAGCGGCAGCGCCTAAGCCAGCCGAGCTGCGTGGCCAAACGGCCAAGCAGCGTCGCGCTCAAGCCAAGCGCGCTGACACCACGACAACAACGTCAGCGGCTGGGCATTCAGTCAAAAAGGCCACCAAAGCCCCAAAGGCAGTCACGCGTCCCGCCCCAATCAAAAAACGATAATCACAGCCCCAACACATGAAAACATCTCAACTATTAGCGGGATTTCACGCGGTGACAGCGCGTGCCCGCCACGCGCCGGACACCATTGAGGCGGTTTACGCAGATGCTCAGCGACGCGACAAACGCATGCAAACACTATTGCAGCAGTTGCAAGACAAGTCAGTGAAAGTGCATCTTGTCAATGCAGAGCGTTTGGGTGAAATTGCAGGTGCTGTGAAGCACCAAGGCGTTATCGCCATGGCAGGCCAATTGACTCAAGCCCAAGACCTACAGGAGGTGTTTGATGGAATCGAAGGGCCAGCCCTTTTTCTGGTGCTCGATGGCGTGACAGACCCGCATAACCTTGGCGCCTGCTTGCGTACCGCTGATGCCGCTGGTGTGCATGCGGTGCTTGCACCCAAGGACCGGGCGGTTGGCTTGAGCGCCGTGGTGCAGCGTGTGGCTTGCGGCGCTGCTCAAACCATGCCTTATTTGATGGTGACGAATTTGGCACGAACCTTACGCGAACTCAAAGCACTTGGCGTTTGGATTGTGGGTACAGACGAAGAGGCAGAGCAAACCCTTGATACGGTCGATTTGACCATGCCCACGGCGTGGGTGATGGGCGCTGAAGGTGAAGGCATGCGTCGCTTAACCAGAGAGCTTTGTGATGTATTGGTGCGTATACCAATGAACGGTTCGGTTGAAAGTCTGAATGTGAGCGTGGCGACCGGTGTTTGCTTGTTTGAGTCGGTGCGCCAGCGTGGAAAAAAATAGGCGGCAGCGCGTTAATATTTGATTTGGCTGCGAGCTTGAGCTTGGTCTTAGTGGTGAATGGTGAGCAGTGTCACCCTTAAAATTTTATTTGAGCAACTGAAACAATGAGTCAGCAAGGATTTACGACCAGTATTTTGCATGCCGACCGCCGCGGTGGAACCGAACATGGTGCGGTGCATAAGCCGATACACACTTCTTCCCAGTACGCCTATTCGGATGCGCGCGAACTCGCTGCCGTTTTCCAGGGCAAGCCTGGGTTTTCTTATGCGCGGCAGGGCACGCCAACCACGGCTGCACTCGAGTCCAAACTCACGAAGATGGAAAACGCTCGCGCTTCGATCGTGTTTTCGACTGGTATGGCGGTGTTAGCGGCCTTGTTCACAACGCTGCTGAAATCAGGCGATCATTTGATTTCGAGTCGCTATATTTTTGGCAACACCAACAGCCTTTTTGGCACGCTCAACGCGCTCGGTATTGAAGTGACATTGGTTGATGCCACTGACGTACAAGCTGTTGCCGATGCCGTGACTGAAAAAACAAAAATGATTTTTGTTGAATCAATAGCCAACCCAGGCACCCAAGTGGCAGATTTGATGGGTATTGGTGAATTAGCTAAAGACAAAGGATTGATTTACGTTCTTGACTCAACACTCACCTCGCCGTATCTGCTACAAGGTATGTCGGTTGGTGCCAGTTTTGTGATGCATTCTCTGTCTAAACATATCGCGGGTCACGCACAGGCCCTCGGTGGCGTGTTGATTGACACGGGTCTTTTTGACTGGTCGCGTTATGACAACATTTTGCCGATTTATCGAAAAGGCGACAGCGTAGGCTGGGGTTTGACTCAGATTAAGAAAAAAGGACTTCGAGACATGGGTGCGACGTTAGCGGCTGAACCCGCGCATCGTATTGCCGTCGGTGCTGAGACTTTGGCCTTGCGTTTAGAAAAGGCCTGTCGCAATGCGCTGACCCTGGCGCAGCATCTAAAGGCGCATCCCTTGGTTCAGGCGGTTTATTACCCTGGGTTGGTCGATCACGCGCAGCATGAAAGGGCTAAAGGATTGTTTGGCAATCGTTTTGGCACGCTGCTTTCTTTAGAGCCCAAACCGCATGTGGACTGTTTTGAGTTGCTCAATGCCCTAGAAGTGGTGATCTTGGCAACGCATGTGGGCGACACCAGGTCCTTGGCGCTGCCAGTTGCCCATACTATTTACCACGAGATGGGTGCAGTGCAGCGCGAGGTGATGGGTATCGCAGACAACCTGATCCGTGTCTCAGTGGGCATCGAAGACTGTCAAGATCTCTTGCATGATTTTGACCAAGCTTTCGCCAAATTGACTTTGTAAGACTGTTATTGCATTGCATCAAAAAAAATCAGGAATCTTTGGCTTAGGCTATTGCCTCGATTGTAGAAATCCTTTACGAGTTAACCCTGCTATATGGTGGATTTTTGTGCTCAGAGCCAATGTTTATGCGGTTTTCAAAGTTTTTTGTTTGACAGCTCATATAACTAAAGGTTAAATAACGTCACGCGATGGTTGAGAATAATAAACATCGCAACCACATGCGCGCATCTACTGAATAAAGTGTGCTGAATTTAAACCAAAGAAATAAAAGGGAACTCCTAACATGAATAAAACCGAATTGATCGAACTCATCGCCGGTAAGGCTGATATTTCAAAAGCAGCAGCAGGTCGTGCATTAGACGCGTTAATCGGCGGTGTTAAGACCACTCTCAAAAAGGGCGGTACCGTAACTTTGGTTGGTTTCGGAACGTTTGCAGTGACCGCACGTGCTGCGCGTACGGGCCGTAACCCACGCACTGGTGAGGCCATCAAGATTAAAAAAGCAAAAGTGCCTAAGTTCCGTCCAGGTAAAGCATTAAAAGACGCCGTTAACTGATTTCAGTTCGCATTTGCAGTCTTCTAACGGTTCGCTATAATGCGAACCGTTAGTTTAATATCCGTATGTCATTTTTTAGGTTTGACTCTTTTTTTAAGACAACTCGATACTGAATTTATCTTTTTTGATCGTGGGTGCTTAGCTCAGCTGGCAGAGCGGCGCCTTTACACGGCGTAGGTCGGGGGTTCGAACCCCTCAGCACCCACCACGATCTTGTAAGTTGTTGATGTTTCTTTGAATTTCACCGTTTCCGGCGGGAAGTACCGATAGCTAAAGGCGTCGGTTCTTTTTGAGGTGTTTTTTAGAGAAGTCATCATGTTTAAGCCCTTGTATGGTGCGGTTCAAGTGGCCATCGCCAACAACCACGGCGCTGACTCTTGCCACTTTAGTCGATTGTCTTTTTTTTGTAGATTTTATCTACCAACGTTGTACTACCACCATCAAGCCCGATGACATTGAGGTCGCGTTAGTATCTTGGACCCCAAATTTTAGACACGGTTTTGAGCCATTATCCTTGGAGGACGATGGCACGGCAGCAATCAACAAGCGCGAGCTGCAAAGCGCAGATTTAAAAGCAAATTCCCATCAAACAATAAAAAAGCCGGAATCAGCGATCCCACCGTACCCCCACCCCTGATTGTGTTCGGGACTACTAGCGAACCTATGCATTGAGTTTTAGACGAACAGTGAGGGTTTTTGGAGATTGGCTGGTGTTATGCTCACGCACCCGATCTTTTGATGTTGAGCTAGCCCACAAAGTGCCACCCATACGCACACAGCTAGAGTCCAGTTAAGAGTTTGAAAGGCGTCAAACTGCGTTTTGAAAAGCGTCTACGAATTTGGGGGATTGCCAATCATCTTGTTGCTCCTATAATCGCTGTACAAACTCATCAATCCTACACACCAAAATATTAAAAAGTGCCAATAGCCGATTTGTCCAGCGTACGAATGCACTACCAACTCGACGGTCCGCCCGATTCGCAGGTAGTCATGTTGTCGAACAGCCTAATGTCCAACCTCAGTATGTGGGACCCGCAGTTGCCCGCATTGCTTGCAGCGTTTCGGGTGTTGCGTTACGACACACGTGGCCATGGAGAATCAGAGGTGACAGCTGCGCCTTACAGCATTGAGCAACTTGCCGACGACGCTGCCGAGTTGATCGCATTCGCCGGTATTGATGCCGTGCATTTTGTAGGTCTGTCAATGGGCGGCATGATTGGTCAGCAGCTGGCGGTGCGCCATCAGTACAAGGTGCTGTCACTGTCGCTGTGCGACACCGCCAGCGAGATGCCAACGCCGGCCATGTGGAACGAACGTATCACCACCGCACGCGAGAAGGGAGTTGCCGGTCTAGTTGACGGCACTATTAAGCGGTGGTTCGTTGGTGACTTCGTTGCGAACTCGGCTGAAACCGTCGAGGATGTTCGGCGCATGATACTGACCACGCCGCTCGATGGTTATATAGGGTGCGCCTCGGCAGTTCGAGATATGTCGCAGACGCACATACTCAAACAGATCAAGGTGCCCACACAGGTGATCGTAGGGCGTGACGACCCAGCCTGTACCTTGGCGCAGTCGCAGGTTCTGCAACGCGAGATTACGGGGGCCATCTTGCATGTCATTGACGATGCGGCGCACCTGTCAAACATCGAGAAGCCTGAGCAATTTACCCGACTGTTGGTGGATTTCATCTCCGTCCATGCGGCAGCCCGGAAGAAGAATCAGTGAGTACTGGCGAACCGATAGACATCATGGCGCCGCCGTGCGCGGCCCCCGATTTTTCACCCCGTCAACCTTCGTTGCGTCTATCCGAAGGTGTCTGTGACTGTCACGCCCATGTTATTGGCCCGCTGGAGCGTTATCCGCTTTCCGCTGGTCGTGTCTACACACCGGTGGACTGCGTGGCCAAGGACTATCAGCACATGTTATCGCGTGCCGGAGTGCAACGTGCCGTGCTGGTCCAGCCTAGCATCTACGGATCGGACAACCGGCTGCTGCTCGACACCTTGGCGCTCGATCCGAACAGGTTGCGTGGCGTGGCCGTAGCGAGAGACGACGTGTCGCCCGAAGAGCTTGCGCGCTGGCACGCGGCCGGTGTACGCGGCTTGCGCATCAACCTCGTGGACCGGCACGATGCCGGTGGGGCGCTACCCGTGGCTATGCTCCAGGCGCTGGCGCAACGTATCGCGCCGCTGGGCTGGCATCTTGAGTTACTCGCGCATGTTGACGCGTACCCTCATGAACTGTTGGTATTGCAGGATCTGGCGGTGCCAGTGGTATTCGGGCATCTCGGATATCTGACGATTGGCCGCAGTGTGGACGATGCGGGTTTTCAGGCGCTGTTGCAGCTGCTGACCACCGGCAATGCTTGGGTTAAGCTCACCGGCCCCTATCGGCTAACGAGAGAGCCTTTGCCGTATGCGCCTTGCGACGATCTGGTTCAGGCTCTAATCGCTACAGCGCCTGAACGGCTGGTTTGGGGAAGCGACTGGCCTCATGTGATGCTGCGAGGCGCCATGCCCAACGATGCCGACCTCGTTGACCTGATTGGCGGTTGGTTGCCCGAGCCGACGCAGCGCCAACAAGTTCTGGTTGATAACCCCGCGGTCCTGTACGACTTTACCTACTAATTGCTATTCATCACCATCACCGTGATTTCATGAGCAACTGTTGTGTCGGCCCTGGCAACCTGTGACCACGCGGTAGTTGAGGCACATGACGTAGACACCTCAGACGAGCAATCGGACGATCATCGTGTGCAGCCCTACGGAAAGTTTGTTGAGATAACGCACGACTCAAATTTTTCAGGCTTTGTTTCGAGCAACGGACACCTCACAACAGTGACTGTAAAAAAAGGTGGCATTGTTAAGCGAGGGTAGGTGAGGGGTGCTATTGGCACGACATGAGCCAAAGGGCCAATGCAAAATATCCCTGATGTGCATTTAGAGTTTTAACTTCGCGCCCGTTTCGTATTTTTGGGCTCACCTAGGTTAGCCGACAGCCGATCGTTCGTGATCCTCGGCTTGCTCAAGTGCGTTGAGCAGCAATTGGAGTGCGGCTTTCGCAAACGCGCGCATGTTTTCGGTGCGCTCTGAACGGGCGGTTTCAAGCGTCATCGTGCAGTCGAGCTTGACATTCTTTGCGTAACTGATAGCGAGGCATGTGTGCCCAGGCGCATCGCCGTAGCGGTTACCCGAGGGACCACTTGCGCCACTTTCCGCCAAACCCCAATCTGCGTTTGCCCTTTCTCTTGTGCGCTGGGAGAGCAGTGAGGCGTAGGGTTCTGAGGAAGAGCGATAGCGGGCCATTTCTTGATCTTCGATGCTAGTCAGGGTGGTCCGTGCGTGGTGGGTGTAAATCACAGCACCGGAAATGTAGTAGCGCGATGCACCTTCGATCGAGAGTAGCGCTGCAGAGATAAGTCCACCGGCCGATGATTCGGCGACGGCAATGGTTTCCTTACGGGCTTTCAGTCGCACTGCGATTTGCCGTGCGATGGGAGTGAGTGTGTCCATTTTGATGACCTCAGTGTCGGTTTTCCCATCTTAGCAACGATTCGCACTTCAAAATATTGGTGGATTCAAGTACGAAGTGCAACTTTGATTAATCAGGTGGGTTCGCCACTCTCGCGCACATCACTCGCAAAACCTCCGACCTGGTCAGTCAGGCCATCATCACAAGCCTGATCCCTCAGCACCCACCACGACCCATCCCAACAAACCCCAACATTGCTATCACGGACCAAGCACAGGCCATGACCTTTGGCCTGTGGCACAATTCGGCGTACTTTTTTTCTTATTGAGTAGCCCATGCCTGATTCTGAATACATTTCTTACTCGACGCGATCGGCTAGCGCCATAGAGCAATGCCTGCAGCAAAAATTGGCCACTGAGCTTAGTATTGCCGCAAAGCAAGTCGCTGTCACCATGGGTCTTCTGGCTGATGGTGCAACGGTGCCCTTTATTGCACGCTATCGCAAAGAAATGACCGGTGGTTTAGATGATGTGGTGTTGCGCCAGCTAGAAGAGCGCTTGGGTTACTTGAAAGAGCTTGAAGCCCGAAGAGACGTTATCTTATCGTCGGTTGCGGACCAGGGTAAGTTGACCCCAGCCTTGGCACAGGCCATCACGCAGGCTGACAGCAAGCAACGCCTTGAGGACTTGTATGTGCCCTACAAGCCCAAGCGCCGCACGCGTGCTCAAATCGCTCGAGAGGCAGGTCTAGAGCCCTTGGCTGTGGCTTTAATGGGTGGTAATGCGGCAATTGTTCCTGAATCGCTCGCCCAAGCCTATGTCAACGCTGACCTTGGGGTCGCTGATACGAAAGCGGCCTTGGATGGTGCCCGCGATATTTTGACTGAACAGTTTGCGGAAAACGCCGACTTGGTCGCACACCTGCGAGAAATGGTTTGGTCTCGCGGCTTTTTGTATGCGCGGGTGGTTGCCGGTAAAGAACAAGAGGGCTCAAACTTCAGAGACTGGTTCGCGTTTCAGGAACCCTTGCGTCAAATCCCGTCGCATCGCATGCTCGCGCTGCTGCGTGGCCGCCAACAAGGTATTCTTGACCTTAGGGTAGGGCTGTCACCCGACGAAGACATGGTTTTGCCGCACCCTTGCACCCGTGCTATCGCGCATTGCGTGGGTTTGCCTGAATCGATATTTGAAGCCAACACTGACGAAAGAGCACGCTGGCTCGCTGACGTCTGTCGCTGGGCTTGGCGTGTCAAGTTATTGCTAGCTTTTGAAATCGAAATGATTACCCGCCTTCGCGAAAGTGCGGAGTCTGAAGCGATCCGAGTTTTTGCGGCTAACTTAAAGGATTTGTTGTTGGCGCCACCTGCTGGTGCGAAATCAGTGCTTGGTTTGGACCCTGGTATTCGGACTGGCGTCAAAGTGGCTGTGATTGATCACACCGGCAAGGTGGTTGAGACAACCACGATCTACCCGTTCGAACCCCGACGAGATGTGGCGGGCAGCATGGCGACCTTGGCTAGAATCGCCAAAACTCATCAAGTCGAGTTGGTTGCTATCGGTAACGGAACCGCGTCTCGGGAAACAGAAAAACTTGTGGCAGAGCTCATGAAAGCAAACTCAGCGCTCGCGCTAACCAAAGTGGTGGTGTCAGAAGCCGGGGCTTCTGTTTATTCTGCTTCGGCGCTCGCATCAGAGGAGTTCCCTGATCTTGACGTGAGCTTGCGCGGTGCGGTTTCAATTGCGCGCCGCTTACAAGACCCGCTCGCTGAGCTCGTGAAGATCGAACCCAAAGCCATTGGCGTGGGCCAGTATCAGCACGATGTCAACCAACGGCAATTGAGTCACGGCTTGCAGGCGGTGATTGAAGATTGCGTGAATGCGGTTGGTGTTGATGTGAACACAGCCTCCGTGCCGCTACTGACCAACGTATCTGGTCTTAACAGCGGCTTGGCCAAAAATATCGTTTCGTATCGTGATTTGAACGGTGCTTTCAAGTCACGCCGTGCTTTGATGGGAGTACCACGGTTTGGTGAAAAAGCATTTGAACAAGCGGCTGGTTTTTTGCGAATTCAAGGCGGTGAAAATCCCTTAGATGCATCGGCTGTGCATCCTGAAGCCTACCCCGTTGTGCAAAAGATTTTGGCGCAGGTAGCAGCTGATCTCAATACTGTCATGGGAAACCGACAGGCGTTACAGGGCTTGTCGCCAGCGAATTTTACCGATGAGCGTTTTGGTTTGCCGACGGTTAAAGATATCCTAAACGAACTAGAAAAGCCGGGTCGCGACCCTCGTCCCGAATTCAAGACAGCGACCTTTGATGAGCACGTCCAATCAATGTCGGACTTGCAGGTCGGTATGGTTTTGGAAGGTGTGGTGACGAATGTGGCTAACTTTGGGGCGTTTGTGGACATCGGCTTGCATCAGGACGGCTTGATTCATATTTCAGCCTTGGCCAACGTTTATGTGAAAGATCCGCGCGATGTGGTGCGCACCGGTCAAATGGTTACGGTCAAGGTGGTTGAAGTCGATCAAGCTCGCAAGCGAATTGCGCTCACCATGCGTCTAGATGATGATGTCATGGCTCGTCAGGCACCACGTGGCAGTGCAGAGAGGTCGGGACAGGCTGGCCACCCTGGACGGGCCGTCCAAAAGCCGGTGCGTCAAGCTGCAGTGCCCCGCAAAAGTCCCGCATCGACAGGGGCAATGGCTGATGCCTTTGCCAAGCTTAAGCGCCGTGGTTAATGCCTGAATGGTTCTAGCCGGTTAGCCACGTCACTGCCGGGCTTGACAGTGACGTGGTGTGCTCAAGACTGCCGACCGAGCTTGGCGCCAATGCGCATGCGCAAGGCATTGAGCTTGATGAAGCCAGCTGCGTCGGCCTGGTTATAGGCACCGCCATCGTCGTCGAAGGTTGCGATAGTCTGGTCAAATAAGCTGTCTGCCGAGTCACGTGCAACCGTGTACACGTTGCCTTTGTAAAGCTTTAACCGAGCCCAGCCATTAACATGCGTTTGAGTCTGATCAATCAGGGCTTGCAGCGCGTGGCGCTCAGGCGACCACCAGTAGCCGTTGTAAATCAAAGCGGCGTAGCGGGGCATGAGGTCGTCTTTCAGGTGAGCCACTTCACGGTCAAGTGTGATGGATTCAATCGCGCGGTGCGCTTTCAATAAAATAGTGCCGCCAGGCGTCTCATAGCAGCCGCGAGACTTCATGCCAACGTAGCGGTTTTCAACCAGATCCAAGCGGCCAATGCCGTGTTTTCCGCCGAGTTGGTTCAATCGTTCGAGCATGGTGGCGGGGCTGAGTACTTGGCCGTTCAGGGCCACTGGGTCACCATTTTTAAACTCGATATCGATGAATTCAGGGTCGTCTGGTGCGGCCTCTGGCGACACGGTCCAACGCCACATGGATTCTTCAGCTTGTGCCTTGGGATCTTCTAAGTGACGCCCCTCAAAGCTGATGTGCAGAAGGTTGGCATCCATCGAATAGGGCGCGCCACCTTGCTTATGCTTCATGTCCACGGGAATGCCAGCGGCATCGGCGTAAGCAAGCAGCTTTTGGCGAGAGAGCAAATCCCACTCACGCCATGGAGAAATCACCTTAATGCCAGGCTCAAGGGCGTAGTAGCCTAGCTCAAATCGTACTTGGTCATTGCCTTTGCCGGTGGCACCATGCGAGACGGTATTTGCCCCTACCTGGCGAGCAATTTCAATCTGGCGTTTCGCGATCAACGGCCGGGCGATCGAGGTACCCAAAAGGTATTCGCCTTCGTAGACCGTGTTGCAGCGAAACATCGGAAAAACAAAGTCGCGAACAAACTCTTCGCGTAAATCGTCAATAAAGATGTTTTCAGGGCGGATGCCCAGCTGAATGGCTTTTGCACGAGCGGGCTCGACTTCTTCGCCTTGACCGATATCGGCTGTGAAGGTGACGACCTCGCACTGATAGGTGTCTTGTAGCCACTTCAAAATGACAGAGGTGTCTAAGCCGCCAGAATAGGCGAGTACCACTTTATTATCGTTACTCATGGATGACCTTCAAATTTGAAATATTCATAAATATTGTCTTTCAAGCAAAAGACTTGATCGAGAGTTGAAGAGATTTTAGCGCCTGCGGTTTAAACCTTGCCAAGCAAGAGAAATTCCATCAGCGCCTTTTGAGCGTGAAGTCGGTTTTCAGCTTCTTCCCAAACCACACTTTGTGGGCCATCAATCACCTCAGCGCTCACTTCTTCGCCACGGTGCGCTGGCAAGCAGTGCATGAAAAGGGCGTCAGGGCTGGCGCAAGCCATCATGCGTTGATCAACACACCAATTTTGGAAGGCCTGTTTTCTGACCTCGTTTTCTGCTTCATAGCCCATGCTGGTCCAGACGTCAGTCGTGACCAAGTGGGCACCCTCGCAGGCCGCGACCGGGTCATCAAACGAGCGGTAAATCCCCGCAGGGATGCCTTGCAACCGATCTGGGTCGAGCTGATAGCCTTTGGGCGCGCTGAAATGCAGGGTGAAACCGAGCAGTTGGGCAGCCTGAATCCAGGTGTAAGCCATGTTGTTGGCATCACCAATCCAGGTGACGACCTTGCCCAGAATTGATTGCCGATGTTCTAGAAAGGTAAACACATCGGCCAGGATTTGGCAGGGGTGGTACTCATTGGTCAAGCCGTTGATCACGGGAACGCGAGAGTATTTTGAAAAGGCCTCAATACGGGTCTGCTCAAAGGTGCGAATCATGATGAGGTCAACCATTCGCGAGACCACGCGAGCCGTGTCTTCAATTGGCTCAGAGCGCCCAAGTTGAGAGTCAGTGGTGGTGAGATGAATGACCGCACCACCCATTTGGTACATGCCCGCTTCAAACGATACTCGGGTGCGCGTACTGGCCTTTTCAAAAACCATCGCAAGGGTCATGTCGTCAAGCGGGCGGTATGGCTCGTAGCGTTTGAACTTATCTTTGATCACGCGCGCGCGTTTGAGCACGTATTCGAGTTCATCGCGGCTAAGATCGGCCAGTTGTAAAAAATGACGGATCGGTTTGCTGGTGGTCAACGGCGTGTCGCTTTGCTGCAAAATCATGCATTTTTCCTATGGTTGTTGACTCAAAAAGGATTGAATCAACGGAATCAGGATATCCAAGAGCATATCGGCTTCTTGCGTCGTCAAAATAAGCGGTGGTAGAAGGCGAACCACTCTGTCACGCGTGACATTTATCAAAAGACCGTTACCCATGGCTTTAGTCACGAGCTCACCGCAGGGGCGGTCAAGTTCAATGCCAATCATCAAGCCTTGCCCGCGAATTTCTTTTACGCCAGCAAGAGACCCTAGCTCAGTGTCTAATCGTGCTTTCATGGCCTCACCCACCTTGTGAGCGTGCCCAAGCAGGCCATCGCTTTCGAGCGTATCAAGAACGGCCAAAGCAGCAGCACAGACCAACGGCCCGCCACCAAATGTGGTGCCGTGGTGGCCAGGCTTCAATATGCCTGCAGCTCGGCCACGTAAGGCCACAGCGCCAATGGGTACGCCACCACCCAAGCCCTTGGCCAAGGTCATGACATCTGGCAATACATCAGCCCATTGATGCGCTAGCCACTTGCCGGTCCTGCCAATGCCAGACTGGACTTCATCAATAATCAGCAACCACTGGCGCTCATCACAAAGTTTGCGCAAGTCTTGGATGTAACTGATGTCCGATGGTCGGACACCACCTTCGCCCTGCAATACTTCTATCATGATAGCTACCACATCAGGGCAGTCGTTGGCTGCATTTTTAACCGCATCAAGGTTGTTGTACGTGACTTGAATAAAGCCTGCCGGCAATGGGCCAAACCCTTCTTTGGCTTTTTCGCTGCCAGTGGCCGCTAGTGTGCCAATCGTACGTCCGTGCCAAGAAGAATCCATGGTGATGATGGTTGGGACTTTGATGCCTTTCAGGTGACCATAAAGCCTGGCGACTTTGATTGCGCCTTCGTTCGCCTCGGCGCCACTATTGGCAAAAAATACCTCTGTTAAACCAGAGATTGCGGTGATGCGTTGCGCCAATGCTTCTTGAAGCGGCACTTGATATATGTTGGAGGTGTGTATGACTCGGGCAGCCTGATCACTGATCGCTTTAACGAGTGCAGGATGGGCGTGACCAAGGCAAGAAACACCGATGCCAGATAAACCGTCTAGGTATCGTTTGTTGCTTTCATCCCACAGCCAAACGCCTTGGCCATGTGTAAAGGCGATAGGCAAACGACCGTAGATTGGTGAGAGGGCAGAGCTCATGATGGGTGGGTTCCAAGCAGTCAGGGGTGTCAACAAAAGCGCAATCCTCAATAATATACAATCCGAGCATCGATCGTGCGAATCCACGGGCGTGTCGCGATTAGATTTGCGTTAGAGACCTCTTAATGTGCAGTTCTACAGTTTTTTTTGTCATATATGGTGAAACCCTCGAGGGTCAGCGGTTCCGGCCGAGTGACTGGGCAGAGCGGTTGGCTGGCGTCTTGGCACCCTATAGGCCTGTGGGCGCGCTTGGCGGACACCTGACCTACTCACCCTACGCCGTGCCACGCGTTATCAACGGCACCAAGGTGGTTGTTATCGATCATCGGTTACGCGACATTGAGCCGCTAGCGTGGAAGTTCGTACACGACTTCGCCAAAGAGAATCATCTCAAAACAGCAGAAGCTTTGACCGATGTCATCAAACCGACTTAAATAGGTGGCTTCAGTTGTCAGCCTAACTTACCGTTTTGAATTTAAGGGCAAGTCCTTGGCCCCTTTATGGCAATGTGTTTCGATTCACTGGTGTGATCAGTGGCTGTCCAGCAAAGTAGGCAGCTAAGTTTTGTTTAACCAAATCAAACATTGCTTTTCTGGTTTCCACAGTTGCACTTGCCTGGTGTGGCATCAGCACAGCATTTGGTAATTGCTTAAGCGCGTCTGGTACTTTTGGCTCATTTTCAAAAACATCAAGCCCGGCGCCACCGAGAGCGCCCGATTTGAGCATTTCGGTCATGGCGGTTTCGTCCACAACAGGGCCCCTGGCGATATTGACGAGAATGCCTTTGGCGCCAAGTGCTGTAAGCACCTCGCGATTGACCAATTGCCGAGTATCTGCGCCGCCCACTGTGGCCACAACAAGAAAATCGGACCATTTGGCCAATTCGACCAAAGTCGGCAGGTAGCTGTAGTCGACATCGGTGCGTTTGTTGCGGTTGTGATAACCAATCTGCATATCAAAACCCAGACCCCGCTTGGCAATGGCCAGGCCAATACGACCGAGGCCAACGATGCCCAAGCGCTTGCCACTGACACGCCTGCCTAGGGGCAAAATACCATCTTTGTTTTCCCAGCGGTTTTCGCGAACAAAGCGATCGCCTGAGGCGATATGCCGAACCGTTGCAAGCAAAAGCCCCCAAGCTTCGTCTGCCACGCAGTCGTTGAGCACATCAGGGGTGTTTGAGACAAGAATGCCTCGTGCGTTGGCTGCTTCAATGTCAATTGTGTCGTAACCGACGCCCCAGCTGCAAATAAACTTAAGGTTGGGTAATTGCTCAATGATGTCACGATCACAGCCGTGCACGGCCGAGGTCACCACCACTTCTACATCTGCGGCTTGCGCCAAGCAGGCGGCCCGGTCAGTGGCTTGCCAAAGCGCGGTGATCTCGTGGTTCTCTTGCAGCGAGATATCAGCGCCGGGCGATCCGCCCAATGAGCCGACTTGAAGAATGCTAGGCTTTTGCATGATGACCTTTTCGTTGTTTTTAAAATATTGTTGTTAAGACTTGCTTAACACGACAAGTCTTACTTTAGCGTAGTGACCGCATTTTGTGATCGAATAAAATTTGGTCTGGTTATTCACCATTGACAATTGCTGCTTGTGTCTAATGTTATCGCTTGCTTATTCGGTTTTGCAAGCAACGCTAACCCAACAAAAAAGCCCCATGAAGGAGCTTTTTTGTTGGGTTAGCGTTGCTTGACGGGCACATAACGCGACAATACTGTTTGTGTAACTTAGGCTAGTGTCAAAGCCTTAACAGCAGCAGATAGTCTACTCTTCTGGCGAGCAGCCTTATTTTTGTGGATGATTTTTTTGTCAGCCACGCTATCAATGACGCTTGATGTTTTACGGAAAACTTCAGCAGCCAACTCTTTGTCACCGGCTGCGACAGCCGCGCGCACGCGCTTAATGGAGGTACGCAGCATTGAGCGCAGACTGGTGTTGTGCATGTTGCGCGCCACAGACTGGCGAGCGCGTTTGCGAGCTTGGGCAGTATTAGCCATGTTTCTAAACGAGCCTTTGTTATGTTCGAACTAATTCAAGTAGTCTTTAAATATATCACAAATAGCCCGATTAAGTGGGTTTCTTGCCCAGATTTTCCGATCGACTCTATCGTTTACGCTGAAAATCAGAAGGTCTGACGCCCAGAAGCCACAACGAGAGGCCGTAAGTGGCAAGACCACCGCCCAAAGTGGCACCCAACCAGAGCACTCTGAGCCAGCTACCCATGATTTGCCCCGTCCAATCGACGCCCGATCCTACCAAGCTGATAACCCCCCCCATGGCGATTAACGCCACGACTTGACGCCAAAAGAAGAGTAACCAGCCGGGTTGTGCTTGGTAGACCCCGCGACGACGAAGGCCGATATAGAGCGCACCAGCGTTAATACTGGCGCCTAATGCAATCGCCAGCGCGAGGCCCGCGTGATCAAGCATAGGTACCAACATAAGATTGAACAATTGGGTCAAGATGAGCACGACAATCGCAATCTTGACTGGTGTTTTGATATCTTGTTTGGCGTAAAAGCCGGGCGCCAGTATTTTGATCATCAATAGTCCGATCAAACCAACGGCATAGGCCATGACAGCCGTCTGAGTTTGGTGGACGTCGTTGGCAGAGAAAGCGCCATATTGGAATAAGGTGGAGACCATGGCGTCTGCCAACAGTATCATTGCCAATGCCGCGGGCAGTCCCAGCAGCAACACCAAACGCAAACCCCAGTCCAGCAGTCGGCTGTATTCATCACTTGATTGACTCGCATGTGCCTTTGACAGGCTTGGCAAAAGAACCGTGCCCAATGCCACGCCTATTAAGGCCGTGGGGAATTCCATCAGTCGGTCTGCAAAGGACAACCAAGTGACACTACCTGGGGTTAGCCAAGTGGCAATGTTGGTGTTGATCAAAATGGAAATTTGCGCCACAGACATGCCTAGCGTGGCTGGCACCATTTGCCGCATCACACGGCGTACGATCGGGTCTTTGTAGGTCTGAACGACATTGCCACCGAGTCGGGGTCTCAAGCCCAGTCGCGAAAGAGCTATCCACTGCATGGACAATTGGGCCACGCCTCCGACCATCACGCCGATCGCCAAGGCGTAGATGGGTTGCGCCAAGTGCTTTGACAGCAAAAGGCTGGCCGCAATGATGCTAAGGTTGAGCAATACCGGTGTGAAAGCAGGAATCGCGAACTTACGCCACGTGTTCAGTACACCAGAGGCGAAGGCAACCAGCGACATGCACACGATGTAGGGAAACATCACCCGTGTCATCCAGACCGCCGCCGAAAACTCATCGGCCCGCGCCTCACCGCTCATGCCGCTGGCCATGGCAAGCACCACCAGTGGTGCGCCAACAATACCTAAGATCGTGATGAGAGAAAGGGCAATGAAAAGCGCCGATGCCACTCGGTCAATGGTTTGTCTGACCGTTGCGGTATCGGCGTGTGTTTCTTTGACTTCGCCCAAAATGGGAATAAACGCTTGAGAAAACGCGCCTTCGGCGAACAGTCGTCGTAATAAATTTGGGATTCGAAAGGCGACCCAAAAGGCATCTGTCATTGCGCTGGCACCAAATGCCCGCGCAATGATGATGTCTCGGGCGAGTCCACTGATCCGAGAAAGCAGCGTAAAGAGGCTGACAGTCGCGGCTGAGCGCATTAAGCTCATTTGGGTGGCATACGTATCGCACCGTCTAAGCGAATGGTTTCACCATTAAGCATTTCGTTGGTAATGATTTGGTGAACCAATTTGGCATAGTCCTCGGGGCGACCCAAACGCGAAGGAAAGGGGATGCTTTGAGCCAGGGAGTCTTGCACGGCCTGAGGCATACCAAACACCATCGGTGTGCCAAAAATACCAGGGGCAATCGTCATGCAACGGATACCCAAGGGGGCCAGGTCACGAGCGACGGGCAGCGTCATACCCACGGTGGCGGCTTTTGAAGCGGCATACGCTGCCTGACCAATTTGTCCGTCGAAGGCAGCAACCGATGCCGTATTGATTAAAACGCCACGCTCGCCTGTGTCCTCTGGGGCGTTGTGTTGCATGGCTTCAGCGCACAGACGAATCATGTTGAAGCTGCCAACAGTGTTGATCATCAACACTTTTTGAAACATGTCTAGCGGATGCGCGCCTTTTTTACCGACGGTTCTAGCCGCCGGTGCGATACCAGCACAGTTGATCAGACCATATAAGGGTCCCATGGCACAGGCAGTCGCCACCACCGATTGCGCATCAGCTTCTTGCGTGACATCGCAATGGACGTAGGTTTGATTGAGCAATTGCGCCAGGGCTTTTCCAGCGTCATCTTGCAAATCAGCCATCACCACCCGTGCACCGTTGTCGGTCAACATTTTGGTGGTGCCCGCGCCCAAACCTGAGGCGGCGCCCGTAACGATAAATACCTTACCTGCAATCTGCATGTTGTTTCGTTCCTCTTTCAAATGATCGGTAACGTCGATTGATGAACACTTCGATCAAACCCCGCAGGTCTATTAATCAAGTGCTTTGAGTACACGATTGCGAATTTCCTCAACCGATCCTACGCCACTGATCTTTCTGTATTTTGCTGCTTTCGAGTCTTGCTCGGCCCAGCTTGAGTAGTAGTCAACCAGCGGTCTGGTCTGGTCTTCATACACAGATAAACGATGGCGCACGGTTTGCTCTTTGTCGTCATCGCGTTGCACCAAAGGTTCACCTGTTTCGTCATCTTGGCCGGCGACTTTCGGTGGGTGAAACGCAACATGGTAAGAGCGACCGCTAGGCGGATGGACGCGACGACCACTCATGCGCAAGATGATGTCTTCGTGCGGCACGTCGATTTCAACAACGAAATCCAGTCTCACATCTGCCATTTTTAGCGCGTCAGCTTGGGGAATGGTGCGTGGAAAACCATCAAACAAGTAACCCCCCGCGCAATCGGGCTGCTCTAGGCGATCTTTTACCAAACCAATAATCAGTTCGTCTGAGACGAGACCGCCAGAGGCCATTACCGATTTCGCTTTCAAACCCAACGGTGTGCCGGCTTTGACTGCCGCCCTGAGCATATCGCCAGTCGAAATTTGTGGAATCCCGAAATGCTGGGTGATAAATGTCGCTTGAGTTCCTTTTCCAGCCCCAGGTGGGCCTAGCAATATTAGTCGCATACGCAATCCTTTTTTTATGACACGCGCCTAAGCGTGGTTTTGATTATGCCGCATTGCATCGTGGTTACGTGGGTCATTTTTTGACGCAAAATTTCTATTGAGTTTTTTGAAAAGTTTTTTGAACGTTTAAAAGGTCTTCTGGGGTATCGATGCCACCAGCAATGGATTTATTTGTGACGTTAACGTGAATTTTGAAGCCATGTTCGAGTGCGCGCAACTGTTCCAGTGATTCGCATGCTTCTAGTAAGCCCTGTGTCAGTGATGGAAAGGCTTTTAAGAACCGAACTCGATAAGCATAAATGCCAATGTGGTGAAGCGATTGGGCTTTTCCACGCCCATCCCTGTCGTGCGGGATGGGCGCTCGAGAAAAGTAAAGCGCATGGCCACGGGAGTCGCAAACAACCTTCACAACGTTGGGATTGTGCCGCAGCACTTCATCTGTCAAGGGACTAGCGCAAGTAGCGATGTCGGCTTGTGGGTCATCATGCAGGGCTTGCGCGACCGCATCAATGAGGGCTGGGTCAATGAAGGGTTCATCGCCTTGAACGTTGACCACTATTTCATGCGACTGCAGTCCGAGTTGCGTCACGGCCTCAGCCAAGCGATCGGTACCAGTCGGATGGTCAACTGACGTCATGAGCACAGAAAAGCCGTGTTTTTTTACCGCCTCCGCGATTTGCGTTTGGTCGGTAGCTACCGTGACCGAGCATGCGCCCGAGCGCTCGGCTTGCTGAGCAACACGCACCACCATCGGCACGCCGCCGAGGTCGGCCATCATTTTGCCGGGCAAGCGGGTTGAAGCCCAGCGGGCTGGAATAATCACGTGAAATGGCATCCCTGTCACCGTCGGGGGCTTTAAATCACGCCCGGCGCGATGCCAGTCGTCTCATTGAGCGGCTGCGCTTTGGACTCTAGCATCAGTGGGATGCCGTCTTCGATCGGATAGATGAGTTTTTCAGCGCGGCAGATCAGTCCAGTTTTTTCGGCGTTGAACTGCAACCGCCCCTTACATACCGGGCATACCAATATATCGAGTAGTTTGTGATCCATGGTCTTCAGTCAACGTTGATTAATTGATAACGGCTTTAAGCGCACACCGCTTTTGTCACGCAGTGTCTTTGTGAGCCAATCCGAGATTTTATCGTTAGACCATTTCACGCTTGCGCCAGCTACCCAGATCCTTGGGTCAAGGTCAGCGGGAAATTTCACCGCGTCTTTTTCCGTAATTAGTATAGTCTTAGCGTCAATAGACGCGAGCAGTGCTGCAGTCATGGGGGCGTGATCCGATAAGGCGACAGTCTGGTCGAGTCTAATGCCAAGTTTTTTAAGGCTTTGAAAAAAACGATCGGGTACGCCAATGCCGGCGATAGCTACTGTGCGAGCGGTGCTGGCATTGGTGGTCTTTAGGTTTTGAATCGTTGCGGCAATGGTCAGCTTTTGGCCAGAGGCAGGGCAATAGAAATATTCCAGAGCGACTTCGAAGCCAAACAACGGTGTGGTTCTGTTTGCTGATGTTTGGCCGCTCACCGTTGAATTGTTATCACTGGCGCGCCGCAAAATCGCATCCACGCTGTCGCGGGCTCGTCTGTCTTCACGCAGTGGTCCGCCAGGAAGGGTAGCGCCATTGCCCAAGCCACGGTCGTCTTCAACCAATAACTCAATCTCTCGGTCCAGTTGCTGATGCTGCAATCCGTCATCGCTGATGATGACGTTGACCTCAGGAAATCGGTTGAGCAACTGGCAACCCGCTAAAAAGCGGTTGGCATGCACACTCACGGGTATACCTGTTCGTTTCGCAATCAAGGCAGGCTCATCGCCAAATGTTTGCCAGTCAAGCATTGTCCCTTGGGCAGTGGCAGGTGTTGTTTTACGCGCACTGCCGTAGCCGCGGCTGATCAAGCCGGGCTTGTAGCCTTGGGCGGTTAGTGTTTGAGCTAAGGCGATGGCGACTGGCGTTTTGCCGGTACCGCCGATGTACAAATTACCCACCACAATGACGGGTACTGACAACTGGTTGCGTTGCCAGATTTGGCGGTCATAAAGCCACCGATTAAGTGCAACGGTTCTTGAATAGAGCCAAGACATGGGTTGCATCAACCAATACCAAACCCCGCGAACTCGCCACTGTCTTGTAAGCCACGCGACGGCAGGCTCTGGCCATTGCATGGTTAGTCCGCAACCTGGGCGGCCAAACTGATTTTATTAAGGCCTGCGAGCCTTGCAGCTTGCATGGCAGTGACCACGGCTTGGTGCGTGGCATTGGCATCAGCGCGGATCACTACAGTTTTTTCAAGGCTAGAACCATCCCTTGCCGCGGCAGCAGTCAAGGCCGCAACAATGGCTGAGACGTTTGTGCTTTCTAGTACTTGTTGGTCCACAGCAACCTGCCCGTCAGCAGCGATGGTGATGCTAATCGAGGCTGGGATTTCAACGGCTGATTGCCCTTGCGGTAGTGACACATCCAACGCGCGTTCCTGCGTGAAAGTGGTTGAAACGGCCAGAAATATCACAATGACCAGCAACACATCAATTAAGGGAATAAGATTGATGTCTGGTGAGTCGTCGGCGTGTTTGGCGCGCAGGTGCATGGCTGGCTTCTTGAGTTAAGGGTAAATTTGCTGGATAAGAGAACGGGCTGACTGCTCAATTTTGACCAACAAATTATTGACATGGACCCGAAGCAGCCTGTGTGCGATGGCAGCTGGGACGGCGATGAGAATGCCAAAACCCGTGTTGTAGAGCGCAATCGAGATGCCACGGGCGAGTTGCCCCGGATCGGTGCCGCCAGGTTGATAGGCGGCAAAGATTTCAATCATCCCAATAACAGTACCGAACAAACCCATCAGCGGTGCAATCGTGGCAATCATACCTAGAGCTGGCAAAAACCGTTGCATTTCATGGGCGACATCGGCTCCAGTCTCTTCAGCGCGCAGCCGAATTTCATCGATGGCTTGCTGCTTATTGGCCAAAATAGTCGACAACACTTTGCCGCCAAGACTTGATTGGGTCAACTTATCGAGTGACTCTGCGGTCATGCTATTGCCTCTGAGCAGCCGCGAGGCTTCAATCGGTACGTCGGCTGGGCAAACACGACTGAGGCGTAATGCCATCAGGCGTTCAAAAATGATGGCCAAAGTCACCACGGATAAAAACAGTAGTGGCCAGACGGGCCAGCCGGCCTCAACAATGATTGACTGCAAGATAGATTCGCCTTGATAAAGAGTAAAAGTCTTGAATTCTGTATGGTACGGTTTAGTCCCGACCAGTGGCAAGCAATGTAATACGTGAAGGGCCTTTTAATCTATCCACAGTTTCTGTGGATAACTTTGGCTGAAACCAAATCGCATGCCTAAAACAGTCGCTCGAGGTACTTTGAGCAAAAAATGATCACTTTACAGTGCTAAAAGTACAAGTGTTTTAATTTCAATTGATTATGTCAAAAACATGATGTTTTACATGAATAAATTTACGAAACTTCAAGTACCGTATCGTTTCACAAAGCACCAAATCTTTGGTTGGCGCGCTTTGTGGACAGATTGTAGGCGGAATGGTTCATGACAATTGAAAGTCGTGTCACGGATGACAAAACTGCGCCAGATCTTCTAACGGTTAGCGAACTCAACCGGCAGGTTGCCCAATCGATTGAAAACGAGTTTGGCCTGGTTTGGCTTACGGGTGAGGTGTCGACTTTCACGCGCGCGTCTTCAGGCCATCTTTACTTAACTCTCAAAGATGCCTCTGCCAGTGTGCGCGCAGTGATGTTTAGAGGGCGGCTGGCCTACTGTGAGTTCCAACCGTCGGTAGGTGATCAAGTTCAAATTAAGGCGCGAGTCGGTTTGTATGAGCCGCGGGGTGATTTTCAGCTCAACATTCAAACGCTACGTAGGGCAGGGCGAGGCACGCTCTATGAGCAGTTTTTATTGTTGAAGGAGCGCTTACAAGCCGAAGGCCTATTTGACTCAGCCAACAAGCGTCCTTTGACCGAACACCCCAAAGCAATCGGTGTCATTACTTCATTGGGGGCGGCGGCCCTGCATGACGTTTTAACCACATTAGCGCGACGCGCGCCACATGTGCCCATTATCGTTTATCCCAGTTTGGTTCAAGGCTTGTCAGCGCCCCATGAGCTGCGGCTGGCTTTGGCAGCAGCCAACAGACGGCAAGAGGTGGATACGCTGTTGCTTGTGCGCGGTGGTGGCAGCTTAGAGGACCTATGGGCTTTTAATGATGAGGGCTTGGCGCGCGATATCGCCTCAAGTGCCTTACCGATTATTGCGGGTGTTGGACACGAGTCCGACGTCTCGATTGCTGATTTTGTGGCTGACTTGCGAGCACCCACACCGACAGCGGCAGCCGAACTGGCTTGTCTGCCTCGCCAAGCCCTTTTCGATCAAATCAGAGGCTTATGTCTGTCGTCACAACAAATCGTGATGCGCAAACTAGAGCTTCTGGGACAGCGCCTTGACCGCCTGGGTTACAGGTTGGTTTCTCCTACGCAACGCCTTGAGCAGCGCCGGCAGGCGTTAGCACTGTTGAGCAAGCGCCTTGAACACGGCGTCCCTGGCATTGAGCGTTTGGAAGAGCAATTAAAACGTCGATCTCAGTCGTTAACACGGCTCATGTCTGATGCCCTGACGATCAGGCACAATCGATTGACGCTACAGCGATCACAGCTTGAAACGTTGGCGCCAGCGGCCACGCTTGCGCGCGGGTTTGCGATTGTGCGAGGGTCAGATGGTGTCATCTTGACCGATGCGGCACAAGTCAAAGGTTCAGATGAACTGTCGATTGTCTTGGCCAAAGGCAGGCTAAAAGCCACGGTTGACAGCTAAACGCTTTTATCATTTGCGTGAAACGCCCCAGTTGATTGGAAAACCATCCCATTTGGCGGGGTAGTACAAATAACAGGTAAGCCTTGGCTACAATAAATGTTAAGGATGGTTATCGCGCTCGACCATCTTAATGGTTTATGCGTGAAGGCCAACACCGTACACTAGCGAATCAATTGGCAAACCAAAAGGACACTGACCCCATGACACACACGTTACCTGCGCTTCCATACGCCATCGACGCCTTGGCGCCTCTCATCTCGCAAGAGACGCTTGAATACCACTACGGCAAGCACCATCAAACATATGTGACAAACTTGAACAATCTGATCCCAGGCACAGAGTTTGAGTCGGCTTCTTTGGATGAGATTGTTAAGAAGTCCAGCGGCGGCATTTTTAACAACGCGGCCCAGGTTTGGAACCATACTTTTTATTGGAACAGCTTGACACCTAACGGCGGTGGTGAGCCAAGTGGTAGGTTGGCTGAAGCCATTGCAGCGAAATGGGGTAGTGTTGATGCTTTCAAGGAAGCGTTCAATAAATCGGCCGCTGGCAACTTTGGTTCTGGTTGGACATGGTTGGTTAAAAAATCAGACGGTAGTGTTGACATTGTTAATACCAGCAATGCGGGTACGCCTGTGACCACAGACGACACGCCACTTTTAACCTGTGATGTTTGGGAGCACGCCTACTACGTTGATTACCGCAACGCCCGTCCAAAGTATTTGGAGACGTTTTGGAAGCTAGCGAACTGGTCGTTTGCTGAAAAGAACTTTGCTTAAAAGCAGTTAATGTGTTTATAAAAGTCATTACCAAAAGCGCCGGCCTTAGCTGGCGCTTTTGTTTTATGATCATCGATTGAGACAATAAAAAAAGGGATAGACATGGCAGCAATAGATGCTTTCATATGTGACGCCATCCGGACACCGATTGGGCGTTATGGTGGTGGTCTTTCGAGCGTTCGCACTGACGACTTGGGTGCATTGCCGATCAAGGCATTGATGGCTCGAAATGCAAACGTTGATTGGACTCGCGTTGATGAGGTTCTCTACGGGTGCGCCAACCAAGCGGGTGAAGACAATCGAAACGTCGCACGCATGGCCGCGTTGCTGGCAGGCTTACCGGCTGACGTGCCTGGTGCCACGATTAACCGTTTGTGTGGTTCAGGCATGGATGCTGTTGGTACGGGCGCGCGCGCCATTCGCGCAGGCGAAGCGTCTTTGATCATCGCCGGTGGTGTTGAAAGCATGAGCCGAGCACCGTTTGTGATGGGCAAGGCAGAAACCGCGTTTGCTCGTGCTGCGTCGATTTATGACACCACCATTGGCTGGCGTTTTGTGAACAAGCTGATGAAGGAACTACACGGTGTGGATTCGATGCCTGAAACCGCTGAAAACGTGGCAGACCAATTTGGCGTGTCGCGTGAAGATCAAGACAAATTCGCCATGGCGAGTCAAGAAAAGGCAGCTGCCGCTCAAGCCTCAGGCTATTTCGATGAAGAAATCACGCCTGTGCATATCCCGCAACGCAAGGGCGACGCCCTAATTGTGGCGCGTGACGAGCATCCCCGCCAAACCAGTATAGAAGCGCTGGCTAAGCTCAAAGGTGTGGTTCGTGAGGGTGGCTCGGTCTCAGCGGGGAATGCCTCGGGTGTCAATGACGGTTCAGTAGCACTCTTAATAGCCAATGAGCAGGCCATCAAAGACCACCAACTGGCCCCGCGCGCGCGCGTCATTGCCATGGCAACGGCTGGCGTTGAGCCCCGTATCATGGGGATCGGTCCCGCACCGGCATCGAAAAAAGTACTTGCCTTAGCGGGTATGACCATTGATCAAATGGACGTGATTGAGCTCAATGAGGCCTTTGCCGCACAAGGCTTGGCCACGCTACGTTTGCTGGCCGTGGCGGATAATGATCCTCGCGTAAACCCCAATGGGGGCGCAATTGCTTTAGGTCACCCCTTGGGTGCCAGTGGCGCCCGTTTGGTGATGACAGCGGTGCACCAGTTACACAAAACGCAGGGCCGGTATGCGCTATGTACGATGTGTATTGGCGTGGGGCAGGGAATCGCAATGATTGTTGAGCGCGTTTAGTATTGAAATGATGCAGGAAAATAAAGGCAAGTTCCTTTATTTTTCTGCTTTAAATCAACGCCAACAACGCATTACTTCAAAGTGTGCAAACCTCTAACGGTCATGCTGGGGGAAATGTTTCTCTTGGCGAACCAGCCCTGATTGACCTCAAGTGCAAGTCTGACGGGTTCGGCTGAACAATGACTGTCGTCCTTTAACGGCTGCATGTGTTCGATGTTGACGATTGAACCGTCGTCGCGCAAAAAGGCAATCGATAAGGGAATGAGTGTGTTTCTCATCCAAAAGCACTGGACGCCGGGTCGGTCAAACACAAATAGCATGCCACGCATCTCGGGCAAAGAGGGGCGCCCCATCAAGCCTTTCGCACGTTCGTCGGCTTTGACGGCAAGCTCGGTTTGTACGCGGTGCATCCCGACATACAACTCTATAGTGGGTAGCGGTGTTGGCTGTGCTTGGGCTGCCCCTGTTAAAAATAAGGCAACCAGGGCGAGGCCAAAAGACTTTAAAGGCGACAAGCCGATGGCGATCACCTGCTGGGACCGAATAGTATTTAAAACAAGCATGGGCATGGAGGGGTTTTTAACCCCTTTGAGTTAACCAGCCGTTATATTAATCGCTTGATTGCCTTTTGGGCCTTGCGTGATTTCGAAGTTGACTCGCTGGCCCTCTTTGAGGGTTTTAAAGCCGTTCATCTGTATCGATGAAAAGTGTGCGAATAAGTCGTCACTGCCGTCATCGGGCGTGACAAATCCAAAGCCTTTGGCATCGTTAAACCATTTGACGATGCCAGTGGCGGTGGCTTTTCCGCGAGAGTCGGGGGCATTGGTCGGATCGGACATTTGAACGGCCTCTAGTGTTGTTGTGGATAGAAACGAATTGGGCCGTTTGGATAAATAGCCCAACGCAAGGCAGCCATGCATCAATAGTGCTGTATCGGTCATTTTGACTGCTAAGCCCATTTTTGGGCACATTTATGACTAGAGTCAAGCCTTCAGCGGTTTTTTTATTAGTTGTAACCTGCCATAAACTCAATCAAAGCATCTTGTGGTCTTGAAACAGAACTATGCCAAATCGAATTGAATCGTCGGGAACTGCATTGGTGGATCGGCAAAGCGCCAAAACCAAACCCCCACCCATGTATCAGGTCATTCTTTTGAATGACGATTAC
The DNA here is from genome assembly GCA_963926245.1 of uncultured Burkholderiaceae bacterium. Lineage (GTDB taxonomy): Bacteria > Pseudomonadota > Gammaproteobacteria > Burkholderiales > Burkholderiaceae_B > Algicoccus. Next base: position 69,467 of record CAWUWI010000006.1, read on the forward strand.
ACACCGATGGAGTTTGTTGTTTTGGTGCTGCAAAAATATTTTGGTAAGAGCCAAGAAGAGGCCATGCAAATCATGCTCGCTGTGCACAATACGGGTCGAGGTGTTTGTGGGGTTTACCCTAAAGATGTGGCTGCAACGCGGATTACTTTAGTACTTCAGTTTGCCAAATCACGCCAACACCCCCTCCAGTGTGTCATGGAACCTGTAGGGGATTAGAGGGTTTTGTAAAGATAAGCATAGAATCGAATTAAGCTAGTTTTTTTTGCATTTATAGCAGTCGGTCTTCACAACATATTTTTGTACGGCCGATCGAATCAGAAGCAACGGGAGGAAATGTGATTTCCCAAGAACTCGAAGTTAGTTTGCATATGGCATTCGTCGAAGCGCGCTCCGCGCGGCACGAATTCATCACCGTCGAGCACCTGCTTCTCGCCCTGCTTGATAATGCGGCAGCGGTTGAAGTGTTGAAAGCTTGCGCGGCCAACACAGATGAGTTGCGCCAACATTTGCGCAAGTTCGTCAGCGACAACACGCCAGTTATACCCGAAGGCGGTGAGGTGGACACCCAACCTACGCTTGGATTTCAGCGCGTGATTCAGCGAGCTATCATGCATGTGTCCGCAGGCGGCACGTCAAAGAAGCCGGTGACTGGCGCTAACGTGTTGGTGGCCATTTTTGGTGAGAAAGACTCTCACGCCGTGTACTACCTGCAACAGCAAGGTATTTCACGCTTGGATGTGGTTAATTTTTTGTCACATGGCATCACCAAAAATCAACAGGCAGAAGCACCTGCCACCGAACGCCAGGGGCCCGCAGGTGGTGAGGAAACGCCCGATTCGCGGCAGACACCACTTGATCAATACGCGCAAGACCTGAACGCTGCAGCAATTGCTGGACGCATTGATCCGCTGATTGGGCGTGATCAAGAGGTTGAACGAGTTATTCAGATTTTGTGCCGGCGACGCAAGAACAATCCACTCTTGGTGGGTGAGGCAGGTGTTGGCAAGACCGCCATTGCTGAGGGTTTGGCTTACCGAATCACCCAAGATGAAGTGCCTGAAATTTTGCAAAACGCCTGTGTTTATTCGCTAGATATGGGTGCTTTGTTAGCAGGCACAAAATACCGCGGTGACTTCGAGCAACGCTTGAAAGCTGTTCTCAAGCAGCTCAAGAGCAACCCGCAAGCTATTTTGTTTATTGACGAAATTCATACGTTGATTGGCGCTGGTTCGGCTTCCGGGGGCACACTGGATGCCTCAAATTTATTGAAGCCTGCGCTATCCTCGGGTCAACTGCGCTGCATCGGTGCAACGACGTATAACGAATATCGTGGCATTTTTGAAAAAGATGCGGCCTTATCGCGACGCTTTCAAAAGGTCGATGTGCCCGAGCCATCCGTTGAGCAGACTGTTCAAATCTTGCGCGGCTTAAAGCAGCGCTTTGAAGAGCATCACAACGTTAAGTATTCAGCAGCCGCGTTAACGGCTGCTGCTGAGTTGGCGGCACGACACATTAATGATCGTCACTTGCCTGATAAAGCTATCGATGTGATCGACGAAGCCGGTGCGGCGCAAAAGTTGTTGCCCAAATCCAAGCAAAAGAAAGTGATTGGTAAACACGAAATTGAAACCATCATTTGCAAGATTGCACGTATTCCACCTCAAACTGTGTCAACTGATGACCGTAGCCGTTTGGCCACACTTGAGCGCGACCTAAAGACTGTTGTTTTTGGTCAGGAAGCATCAATTGAGGCGTTGTCAGCGGCTATAAAAATGGCTCGCTCAGGTCTTGGTAAACCTGAAAAGCCCATCGGTTCATTCTTGTTCTCGGGCCCAACGGGTGTCGGTAAAACCGAAGTGGCACGGCAGTTGGCTTTCACACTGGGCATTGATCTTTTGCGCTTTGACATGTCGGAGTACATGGAACGTCACACCGTGTCACGGTTGATTGGTGCACCCCCAGGTTACGTTGGCTATGATCAAGGTGGCTTGTTGACTGAAGCTATCAATAAGCAACCCCATTGTGTGTTGCTGCTCGATGAGATTGAGAAAGCACATCCAGATGTCTTTAACATTTTGTTGCAGGTGATGGATCACGGCACGCTGACCGACAACAACGGTCGCAAGGCAGATTTCCGCAACGTGATCATCATCATGACGACCAACGCGGGTGCCGAAGCGCTTAGCAAACCCTCAATTGGGTTTTCGAACTCACGGGCCAGTGGTGACGAAATGGCCGACATCAAGAAGTTGTTTTCACCAGAATTCCGCAATCGTTTAGATGCGATCGTGCACTTCAGCGCGCTGAGCAAGGAAGTGATCTTGCGCGTGGTTGATAAATTCTTGATGGAGCTTGAGGATCAGCTGCATGAAAAGCGGGTTGAAACGACTTTCACGCAGCGACTCAGGGACTATTTGGCAGATCATGGTTTTGACCCACTGATGGGTGCTAGGCCAATGCAGCGGTTGATTCAAGACATGCTGCGTCGTGCCTTGGCTGATGAGTTGTTGTTTGGGCGTTTGGTCAACGGTGGTGGGGTGACGCTGGACATTGATGAGGAAGGTAAGGTTCAACTCGAGTTTGATCCATCGCCTACTTCAGCGGCCGACAAAAAGCGCGAAGGTAATAAAAACGCCAAAAATGCCAAGGATGCCAAAGACACCCCGGCATTGGCGGTCGAGTAATCGTTTTTAGCACCTAGCGGGGTTGTTTTAAGTGAGTTAGGGTTTTGGGTGTTGGTTTCAGTGGGTTTGGCTAGTGCTTTCCAGTACTACCAAACCCGCCAGACGCTCTCTCTGTAACCTCATCAAAAGCGTCCACCAGCCTGAATTGAGCCTGTGCAACAGGCACAATAACCAGTTGCGCCAAGCGCTCTAATGGCTCTAATGTGAAAGGCTTTTTTCCACGATTCCAAGTCGACACCATCAGTGGGCCTTGGTAGTCAGAATCAATTAATCCTACCAAATTTCCCAACACGATGCCGTTTTTATGGCCCATGCCTGAGCGTGGCAATATCATGGCCGCATAGCCTGGGTTTTTGATGTGAATTGAAATGCCGGTTGGCACCAAAATGGTTTCTCCGGGTGCAATCACGGTTGCCTCATCCAGGCATGCTCTTAAATCAAGCCCCGCAGAACCAGGCGTGCCGTAAGACGGCATGAGGTCATTGATCCTTGGATCTAAGATCTTTAAGTCGATAGCTAACATCAAGTGATCTCCTTGTGGCGGTCGTTTTGCCCACGCACCTTGCTGCGTGCCTGAGATGTTTTGCGTTGATGGGTAAAAAGATAAAGTAGTGATAAGCCAATCACAATGGATAAACCACCACCCGCATAGAGAATCAATTGACTGGCGTAACTAGCCATGTAAACGCTCTTTGCTGCTAAGTACCCAGGCGTTAACATGAGTGGCACCCAAATAATCGCAGAAAGAAAATTGGCAAGTTGAAAGCGCCATTGCGACATCCCCATCACGCCAGCAACCGTTGGGATCGTGCATCGAATTGGGCCTAAAAATCGACCGATAAAAATCGACAGAAATCCGTACCTGTAGAAAAAAAGACGTGCGCGTGCAACGGTGGGGCGGTGGTGCTTGACCAAGCGCCACCGTAATATGGTTGGTCCTACCCATCGACCCATCCAATAAGAGACGGCATCACCAGTTATTGCACCCGTAATGCCCCATATCAGCACTGTTATCGGCGACACCAGACCTGCACCGACAAGACCCCCAGTGAAAAGTAGTAGGGCCGTGGCAGGCATCAGAATACCCAGTACCAGCAGCGACTCTCCGAATGTCAGTATAAAAACAACAGGTCCCGCCCATGCTTGGTTGATTTCTATAAAGAGACCAATCTGATCGAGATATGCCTGCATGAGTTTGCTGCTTATCCTGTTGGTTGAACCCGAGGGTGTGGTTTATTGTTGTGTAAAGCGCTTGGCAATTTCCGCCACGATTTGGTGCGCAACCCATTGTTTGCTGCCACGATCAAGTGTTTGTCGACCCGCTGCGCTATAGAGCTCCACTGCGGTGTGATCAGCATCCATGACTTCTTGTGCCAAGTTTCCGATTAGCAGAGGCACCCCTTTACGCTGGCGCTTGCGCTCTACTTCATTTGGGTTGAGCATGGTTTCAGCGGCGAATCCAACGCACCACGGTGCATTGGGCAAGGCTGCTACGTTTGCCAAGATGTCAGGGTTCAACACAAAGGAAAGGTCAGGCGGTGACAAACCATTATTTTTTTTAAGCTTCTCGGTTGATACGTTATCAATTCGCCAATCAGCGACTGCCGCTACGGCAATAAAGATATCCTGACCGGCAACCACTGACATAACGAGCTCGTGCATTTGGTTGGCCGTTTGAACGTCCATTCGAGTCACACCAGCCGGACAAGGCAAGCTGGTCGGCCCCGAAACCAAGGTCACTATGGCGCCCGCTTGCGCGGCGGCTTGCGCGATGGCGTAGCCCGTTTTGCCGGAGGACCGATTGGTTAAAACACGCACGGGATCAATCGGCTCGCAGGTTGGTCCCGCCGTGATGAGAACGTTCAGTCCAGCCATTGTTTTGGGTTCGAAGTGACTGATGATGGCAGCTAAGAGTTCGTTGGGTTCTACCATGCGACCATCGCCGGTTTCACCGCAAGCTTGGATGCCACTGGCCGGTCCGATGAGGATCACACCATCATCGCGCAACTGACTGGCATTGCGTTGCGTGGGCCGTGCTTGCCACATTTCTTTGTTCATCGCCGGTGCAATCATCAGGGGAATAGTGCGCGCCAAGCACAGCGTTGACAACAAGTCGTCGGCTGAACCGTGCGAGAGATTAGTCATGAAGTTAGCCGTGGCTGGAGCCACCACGATGAGGTCTGCGGTGCGCGTTAAATTAATGTGGGCCATGTTGTTGTCTGGCCGACTATCCCAAAGATCGGTAAAAACAGGTCGCCCCGAGAGTGCCTGAAAGGTCAGTGGTGTAATAAATTTGCTGGCTGATGCTGTCATGACAACATCAACGGTTGCACCAAGGTCCATCAATCGGCGCAGCAGTTCGGCAGACTTGTAACATGCTATGCCGCCTGTCAGTCCCAACACAATACGCTTGCCGTCGAGCTGGTTCATGACGCTTCTCCCTTTCTTCGCAAGGCGCTAGCCTGACGCCACCGTCGCCACTCATCAAAGACCAGCAAAACGGCACCAACAGAGATGGCAATGTCGGCGATGTTAAAGGCTGGGAAATACCAGTTGTCTCTGTAAAACATCAAAAAATCAATCACATGGCCGAGCAAAGCACGGTCAATCAAATTACCAATGGCGCCGCTCAAGATGAGCGTCAGAGAAAGCGCAGTGAGTGTGCGTTTGTACTCATGCTTTAAAAGCCACGAAATAAAAATGATGGCTACAACGGCGATGGCAATCAATACCCATCGCTGCCAGCCTGAGCCAGTCGCTAAGAAACTGAATGCCGCGCCCGTGTTGTAAACCAGCGTTAAGTCAAACATCGGAAAAATATTAACGCGCTCGCCATAAGTGAACGCTCTTTCAGCAAGCCACTTGGTGAGTTGGTCCAGTGAGACCAATATAACAGCCAACCAGCACCATTTAGCCAATGCTTGCCTCTGCTAGGTTTGTGACACAACGGCCGCAAATCTCCGGATGGGTGGTATCCGATCCAATGTCGTCAGCATAATGCCAACAGCGGGCGCATTTTTGTTTGTTTGAGGCCTGTACTTTGATTTTCAGCTCACCGGTGCTTGCGTGAACATCGGCGTGCGAAACAATCAGTACAAACTTAAGCTGATCGCTGATGCTTTCCAAATAACCTAAATCTTGCTCGCTCGCAAAAAGGGCTACCACAGCTTGCAGTGATGAACCGATCGCGCCACCCGTTCTTAAAACTTCAAGCTCTCGCAACACCTCGGCGCGAATTTCACGGATGCGTTGCCATTTGGCTGACAAGCCTTCACGATTGGCGATCACGGGTAAGGTGTGATAAGTCTGCGTGAAGATTGACAGCTCAGCTTCTGGTGAAACTTGTGCTAATGTGGTTTCGCCTAAAACCTGCCATGTCTCTTCAGCGGTGAATGACAAGACGGGTGCTAGCAGCTTAACCAATGAAAGGCTGATGTGAAGTAGAGCCGTCTGAGCGCTTCGACGCGCATGGCTGTTGGGTGCGCTGGTGTACAGCCGATCTTTTAAAACGTCGAGGTAAAAAGCCCCCAAGTCTTCAGAGCAAAACGTCTGCAGGCGCGCCATGGCAGGGTGGAACTCATACTTTTCAAAATGAGCAAGCACCTCTTTTTGCACTGAATCAGTCATTATCATGGCGTACTGATCGATCTCTAGCATCGCCTCAGGGGCAATACTGTCTCGCGTTTCATTAAAGTCCGAAAGATTGGCCAGCAAAAAGCGAAGCGTGTTGCGCGTGCGACGGTAGCTTTCGACGACTCGCTTTAAGATCTCATCTGAAATTGAAAGTTCACCGGCATAGTCGGTGGATGCGACCCAGAGTCGAAGGATTTCGGCACCCAGTGAGTCCGATACCGTTTGAGGGGCAACCACATTGCCCATTGACTTGCTCATTTTGCGACCTTGGCCATCGACCACAAAGCCGTGTGTCAGCAATCCCTTGTAAGGCGCACGACCGTAGAGCATGCAGCCGGTCAGTAACGAAGAATGAAACCAACCGCGATGCTGGTCGGAGCCCTCTAGGTACAAATCAGCTGGCCAAGACAGCAAGTCACCATGGGTGCCGTGAGCAACGTTATTTTTACCGCCGATCACGGTGGCGTGCGTGGATCCTGAATCAAACCACACATCGAGTGTGTCGCGATTCTTTTCGTATTGATTGGCTTGCTCAGCGCTGAGCAGGTCGGCAGGCTGAAGGGTTTGCCACGCCTCTATGCCTTGGGCCTCAATGCGCTTGGCGACTTCTTTGATCAGTTGAGGGGTCTCAGGGTGAAGGGCGCCCGTTTCTTTATGGACAAAGAAAGCCATCGGTACACCCCACTGTCGCTGTCGCGACAGTGTCCAATCGGGTCGGTTGGCGATCATGTTGTGTAATCTAGCACGACCCCATGCGGGGTAGAAGTCTGTTTTTGCGATAGCAGCCAGCGCAGACTCTCTGAGCGAGGGCTGGCCGTCGTTGGGCGTAATGTCCATTCCGGCGAACCATTGACTGGTGGCCCGGTAAATGATTGGGGTTTTATGGCGCCAGCAATGCATGTAGCTGTGTTGGTGCTTTTGTGCCTTGAGTACTGTGCCGGCATCGGTGAGGGCTTGAACGACTTTGGGGTTGGCTTCCCAAATGGTTAATCCACCAAACAAAGCAAGGCTTTGCGCATAACGACCGTCACCCAAAACCGGATTCAGGATGTCTGCGTCAGCAAGACCATGGGCCTTGCAAGAGACAAAGTCTTCGATACCGTAGGCTGGTGCTGAATGCACCACACCGGTTCCGGTTTCGAGCGTGACATAGTCACCGAGATAAATTGGTGATCGTCGCTCAAAAGCGGGATCCACTTTAGCCAATGGGTGGTGAAACGAAATGCCGTCTAGCGCTTCACCATTCGCAATGGCGATGACTTGGCCACTTAGTCCCCATTCTTCCAGGCATGCGTTGACTCGGTCTTTTGCCAAAATAAGCGTTGGGCCAGTTGCACGAGGATTGTCAAGCGCCACCAGCGCGTATTCGATTTCGGGGTGCACGTTCAATGCTTGGTTGGCAGGAATAGTCCACGGTGTCGTGGTCCAAATGACGATGGCGCCGTCGGCGACTTGATCGATCTTAAAAGCGCGCGCCAGTGCTTCATGGTCAGCATAGGGAAAGGCCACGTCCACAGCAGTGTCAGTGCGGTCGGCGTATTCGACTTCCGCTTCCGCTAAGGCAGAGCCACAGTCAAAACACCAGTTCACGGGTTTCAGGCCCCGAAACACATAGCCTTTTTTGAGGATGTTGCCCAAAACACGAAGCTCGTTAGCCTCGGTTTTGAAATCCATGGTCAAGTACGGCTGCTCCCACAGTCCCAGTACACCGAGTCGTTCGAAGTCTACCTTTTGGGCACTGATTTGTTCAAGCGCGTAAGCCCGAGCCCGAGCTTGCACTTCAGCCACGGGTAAAGACTTGCCGTACTTTTTTTCGATTTGAATTTCAATCGGCATGCCATGGCAATCCCAACCGGGTACGTAGTGGGCATCAAAACCAGCCAAGCTGCGATTATTGACAATCACGTCTTTCAGGATTTTGTTGACCGCATGACCGATGTGGATGGCGCCATTGGCATAGGGAGGGCCATCGTGCAAAATAAATTTTGGACGCCCAGCACTTGCCCGCCGAATGGCTTGGTAGACGCCTTTTTCTTGCCATTGGGCAACCCAGAGCGGCTCCCGCTTAGGCAGATTGCCCCGCATGGGGAATGGCGTGTCAGTCAGGTTTAAGGTTGTCTTGTAGTCCATGATGCGCAAAGTAGTCGATCGCATGCTGCCGGTCTTGCTGCATGGCGATGCTCAGGGTCGATAAATCGGAAAACTTCTTTTCGTCCCGCACGTGTTGCAGGACCTCTACACACACGAGTTTACCGTAGGCATCGACGCTGGTATCAAGAAGGTGGGTTTCGAGTAATACGTCAGTGCTTTGATCAACTGTTGGACGCAAGCCCAAACTGGCGATGCCAGCCATCGGTAGGTCAGCTAACCCGTGCACCCGCACGACATAAATACCGAATCGTGTGGCAGTGCCTGGACTGACACGAACATTCAAAGTCGGAAAGCCAAGTGTGCGACCTAATTTTTTGCCGTGGATGACGTGACCGCTCACCCGATACGCACGCCCCAATAATCGGGCGACAGTTGGCATATCACCAGCAGCAAGTGCGCTTCTGACCGAGGAACTGGAAATGCGAGCGCCCTGTGTATCCGTAATGTCTTGTAAAACAGTGAGTTCAAAACCGTGGTGATTAGCGGCTTTTTTCAGCAGGTCAACATCACCACCTCGTCGATGGCCAAATCTGAAATCAGCACCGACAAGTAACCACCGCGTCTTGATGCTGTCGATAAGTAGTCGTTCAATAAAATCGTCAGCCGATAGATTTGCCATGGCCTCGTTAAAGGGCAGTAAAAAAACCTTTTCCATGCCGGCTTCGGCTAGCAAGACGGTTTTATCGCGTAGACCGTTAATTTGGCCTGGTGCTAGGGCAGGCTTGCCTTGAAGCTGTGCGAAATATGCTTCAGGGTGCGGGCTAAATGTCAGCACCGACGGGCATAGTCCAAGTCTTGATCCTGCGGCTTTAACCTTTTCTAGCATCGACAGATGGCCCAAGTGAACACCATCGAAGTTACCGATTGTGAGGGCACTTGGGCCAATGGGTGCCTGGCTTGGCAGGCTTCGTATAAGTCGTAAGGGTTTCATCTCGAGTGGCAGTTTACAATCTTGCCACCATTGATGTTGCCAAAGTGATCATGTTTGTTACCGATTCTTCTCTTAATCAGACCAATAGGCCTGTAAAAAAGCGTTTTGTGATCCTTATTTCGGGGTTAGGCAGTAACATGCGACAAATCGCTCGATTGGCCAATGATCCGGCAAGCCCTGTGTCGATCCAAGCTGTGGTGTCAAACAAACCCAGCGCTGCCGGCCTGAAATGGGCTGCCAGAGAAGGTTTCGAGACGGCTGTGGTTGACCACCAGTTGTTTCCAGATAGAGAGGCGTTTGACCAAGCCCTTGCTGGTGTTGTTTCGAAGTTTGATCCAGACTACGTCTTGTTAGCGGGCTTTATGCGCATTTTGACCCCTGGTTTTGTGAATCAATTTAAAGGTCGGCTCATCAATATTCACCCCTCGTTACTACCGGCCTTCCCAGGGCTTCATACACACGCAAGAGCCATTGGGTCGGGCGTCGATCGGCACGGGTGTAGCGTGCACTTTGTGACCGATGATCTAGATCATGGTCCCGTTATTGCTCAGGCCGCCCTAGAAGTTTCAAGCACTGAGACGCCTGAGCAATTGGCTCAACGCGTTTTGGTTCTCGAGCATCAGCTCTACCCGGAAGTTGTCCAGTGGCTGTCTCGCGACCAAGTCACTTTAGACGACAACGGAAGAGTCACCTTACACGGCGTTAGTTATCGCCACATTGGAACGTCATAATGAACTCAACACCCCGTCGCAACTCGCGCCCTACAGCCAAGGCGGTCAATCCAAGAGGCGGCAAAGCGCACCGCGGTGTCTCACTAGAAACTGGGGCTGTGAAAGCTCGTGTTGGCGTACGGTCCGAGCCTGTTGTGTTGACCAACCGAGTTGAGCAAGTCGTCGCCGTATTGAAGATTATGCTGCGCTGGCAGTGGCCATCGGACCAGGTCTTGTCGCAGTTTTTTAAAGAAAACCGCTACCTCGGTTCGCGTGAGCGAGCTCAGATCGCACAGGCGGCTTTTCATGTGCTGCGCAATTTGAGGCGCTTCAGGCGTGAGGCGCAAAGTGCGCCTGTGACCCTTGAATACGCATTGGCTGTGCGCGGCTTGGCGGCAACGCTTGACGCAGAGGCGGCAAGCAAATGGTTAACTGATGAGTATCGCGATTGGGTTGACCGATGCGAACAAATTGCGCTTGACACCATGCCTTTTGAGGTTCGTTACAGCTTACCCGACTGGGTGGCAACGGCCATCGCTAAATTGCCAGATTCAGCGGCGTTGGCTGAAGCTTTATTACAAAGTGCACCGCTGGATCTACGCGTTAATACCCTCAAAGCCACACACAACGCGGCGCTCGCAGAAATTCAGTCTTTGCTTGAAGGCAGTCCATTTAGTGCGGTCGCGACACCATATGCCAGCAATGGTGTTCGGCTCAGTGGTCACCCGCCACTGAACCGCTGGTCCCTGTTTGAGAAAGGCTTTGTCGAGGTGCAAGACGAGGGTAGCCAGTTGTTGGCCGAATTGGTGGCCCCACGTCGTGGCGAAATGGTGGTGGATTTCTGCGCTGGTGCTGGCGGTAAAACGTTGGCGCTTGCCGCCATGATGCGTTCAGCCGGGCGCTTGTATGCTTTTGATATTTCAGCTGCGCGACTCGCGCGAGCCAAACCACGTTTTGCCAGAAGTGGTCTGAGCAACGTCTACCCCGTGACCATTCGCGGTGAGCACGACGATCGAGTGGCGCGACTGGCTGGTAAGGCCCACCGAGTTTTGGTTGATGCGCCGTGCACGGGTTTGGGTACGTTGCGACGCAACCCAGATCTCAAATGGCGTCAGACGCCTGATGAGTTAGCGCGGCTGCAGCCGCAACAAGCAAGTATCTTGCAGCAAGCCAGTCGACTGGTCCGCCCAGGTGGGCGTTTGGTTTATGCAACCTGCAGCTTTTTGCCCGAAGAAAACGAAGATCAGGTCCATGCATTTTTGGAAAAAAACACCGAGTTCGTTTTGGTGCCGGCAACCGAATGTCTTATCGACACGTTAAGCAACAGTGTTGGCGCTGACGGCATGATGCGCTTGAGGCCCGACCTGCACCAAACCGATGGCTTCTTTGCGGCTGTTTTGCAAAAAAAGGTGGCACCCGCCAAGGTCTTGGTCGAAGAGGATCCAAAGGCTGAGTGATTGAAGGGGCTTTGTGGCAGATTTACGACTGTTCGTGATGTTATTTGATTGATTTGGCGAAGACTCAGGGGCGTGGTACCAAAAAAAGCCTAAACGATTGATTTTGCTCAACAATAACCACAATATAGACCCTATCTAATAATTCCTCACTGGGCTACACTTAACAAGTTATCTAAACACGCAGGATTTTGAGACTCAATGGACACAATTATTTCGTTTGCAGCAGCTGGCATCACTCAAGCAAGTTGGTGGCAAGTTGTGTTGTTCGCCTTGGCTGTGACGCACATTACCATCGTTGCTGTTACGCTCTTTTTGCATCGTTCACAAGCGCATCGCGGTGTTGACTTGCACCCAGCGGTCTCGCATTTTTTCCGGTTTTGGCTTTGGCTAACAACGGGTATGGTGACCAAAGAATGGGTATCGATTCATCGTAAGCACCATGCGCGCTGCGAGCGCGAAGGCGACCCCCATTCACCCATGATTTACGGCATTGGCCGAGTTATGTTCCGCGGTGCCGAGTTGTACCGTGACGAGTCAAAAAACATGGAAACGGCTGCCAAGTACGGTCACGGTACGCCAAACGACTGGTTAGAAAAGAACCTTTACACACCCTACTCAGCCTCTGGCATTGTGGTGATGTTGGTGATCGACGTTCTGTTGTTTGGTGCACTTGGCTTGGCTGTTTGGGCTGTTCAAATGGCATGGATTCCGTTTTGGGCAGCGGGTGTTGTCAACGGTATCGGCCATTTCTGGGGCTATCGTAACTTCGCTTCACCAGACACTAGCACCAACGTGTTTCCAATCGGCATTTTGATTGGTGGCGAAGAGTTGCATAACAATCACCACGCCTACGGTACATCAGCCAAGTTCTCGAGCCGTTGGTTTGAAATTGATATCGGCTGGGGCTACTTGACGCTACTTAGTTGGTTTGGTTTGGCAAAGGTTCGCAAAGTAGCGCCTAAGTTGAAACTCGAGTCTTACGATAAACCGGCTGTTGACTTACAAACTTTGCAGGGTGTTATTGCACATCGCTACGAAGTCTTGGCTCGTTACACGGGTTTGATGAAGCAGGCTTGCCGAGAGGAAGTGACCAAACTTACCCACAAAGGCGGAACTTTGGTCAATGCTGAGGCCTTAAAGTCAGCCGCTCACTGGTTGGGGCGTGGCGACGAAACACTGGCCCCCGAAGAACGTGAACGCATCCATCAAACCCTTTCGCAAACCGAATCACTATCTCTGATGGTTCAAATGCGGCATGATTTGGTCAAGCTCTGGGATAGCTCTAGCGCCAGTAGTGAGCAACTGTTACATGATCTTCAAGAGTGGTGCCATCGCGCCCAACAAAGTGGCATTGTTAGCCTACAGGAGTTCGCTCTGCGATTACGCCGTTACGCGGCATGATTGAACAGCTCAATGACCCCCAGCGAGCGGCAGTCACATCCTCGCAGGGGCATGCTCTCATTTTGGCAGGGGCAGGTAGCGGTAAAACCAAGGTTCTGACCACGCGGATTGCTTGGCTCATACAAAACCGATTTGCCAGTCCACTGGCCATATTAGCCGTCACCTTTACAAACAAAGCGGCTCGTGAGATGCAAACTCGCGTGGCAGCTTTGTTGCCGATCAACACACGTGGCATGTGGATTGGCACTTTCCACGGCCTGTGCCACCGACTCTTGCGTGCGCACAGCCGCGACGCAGGTTTGCCACAGTCTTTTCAAATCCTTGACACCACGGACCAATTGGCTGCGATTAAGCGCCTTTTAAAAGCCAATGGTGTTGACGATGAAAAGTTTCCTGCGCGTGATGTTCAACGTTTTATTAACGCGTCAAAGGAAGAGGGTCTTCGTGCAGATGCGGTGATTGTTGATGACCCTTTTAGTCGTCGTATGCGCGAAATTTATGCGCTCTACGAGGTGCAATGCCAGCGCGATGGCGTGGTTGATTTTCCCGAGCTTCTGTTACGCGCTTTAGAGCTGTTGCAGCGCCATGAACCCATCCGCAGCCACTATCAGCAGCGGTTTAAACACATCCTGGTTGATGAGTTTCAAGACACCAATCGAATGCAATACCAGTGGTTGAAATTACTCGGCGACGGTGGTGCCAGTATTTTTGCTGTTGGTGACGACGATCAGTCAATCTACGCTTTCCGTGGTGCTAATGTCGGTAACATGGCTGATTTTGAGCGAGAATATGCGCAAGGCACTGTGGTACGCCTAGAGCAAAACTATCGTTCACATGGACACATTCTTGACGCTGCCAATGCACTGATTGCGCATAACAGCTCACGCTTGGGTAAAACCTTGTGGACGGACGCCGGTGAAGGCGAACAAATCCGAGCGATCGAGCAGCCTACTGACTTTGCCGAGGCACAGTGGGTGGTTGATGAGATTCGTGCGCTCGCGCGTGATGACTTCAAGCGCGATGACATTGCCATCCTGTATCGCAGTAACGCGCAATCTCGTGTTTTGGAGCACGCGCTGTTTTCAACTGGCATTGCTTATCGGGTTTATGGCGGATTGCGGTTTTTTGAGCGACAAGAGGTCAAGCATGCGCTGGCTTATTTGCGTTTGGCGAGTCGGGTCGAAGATGATACATCGTGGCTGCGTGTGGTTAATTTCCCTGCCCGTGGTATCGGTGCTCGTAGCCTTGAGTCTTTGACAGACCATGCTCGGGCCAATGGAACCAGCCTCGCGCAGGCTGTGCCTCGCGTGGCGGGTAAAGCCGGTAGTCACTTGGCTCAGTTTTTGGCTTTGCTCCAACAGATGCAACAAGACACGTTTAAGTTGCCACTGGCGGAGACGGTGGATCAGATTATTGAAGCGTCTGGGTTGCGTGCGCATTACCGTGCTCAACGTGATGGCGCCGAGCGAGTAGAAAACTTAGACGAATTGGTCAATGCGGCCAAAGTTTTTGAGCTTGAAGAGGGTTTGGCAGGTGTGCCTTGTGGGGTCGCACGTGACTTGGCTCCCGGTGGTGAGGCCGTTGAGGGCACTGAAGTTATTCCCATGTCGCCGCTCGATGCTTTTTTGTCGCATGCGGCGCTTGAGTCGGGTGACACCCAGGCCCAAGCCGGTGAGCAAGCAGTGCAACTCATGACCGTGCATGCCGCAAAAGGCTTGGAGTTTGACGCCGTCTTTATTTCCGGGCTTGAGGACGGTCTTTTCCCGCACGAAAACAGTATTTACGAGCCCAGTGGCCTCGAGGAAGAGCGCCGACTAATGTATGTGGCCATGACGCGGGCTAGAAAACGCCTTTACTTGAGTTTGGCACAAAGTCGAATGCTCCATGGTCAGACGCGATACAGCATACGGTCACGTTTTCTTGAAGAGGTGCCTGAGGCCAATGCCAAATGGCTGTCACCTCGAGTCAAGCAAGCATGGGCCGACCAACCCATGTTGAAGAGCATGACTGATGCTAATAGGGCCACCCAAAGCCTGACGACGGGTCTTGAGATTGCCGGGGTGCGCTTCAGAGTTGGGCAAGGGGTCAGACACCCTCGCTTCGGAGATGGAACGATATTGTCTTTGTCAGGCCTCGGACTCGATGCCCAAGCACAGATCCATTTTCTGGATGTCGGCACCAAGACGCTCGCACTTGGCATTGCCAAGCTCGACATCATCGAGGGCTAGGTTAAGCCGTTTTAATTTGTCGCTGTTGTTTCTTGCAGCGCTTCAATCTGACCCATCGTCAATAGCCAGTCTTCTTCAAGAAGGGCTTTTTCTTGAACGAGTTGTCCGTGCTCTAAGAGCACTTTTTGACGCGCCTCGGTATCGGCGTCGGAATAAAAAGACTCATCAGCCAGTTGTATATCCAAGGCAGCCACTTGTTTACGGATGACCTCCAGACGCGTATCAATTGAGGTGATTTTCCTATCCAGTGGTTTTTTTGCATTGGCCAATTGCTGTCTTGCTTGCGCTTGTTCGCGGCGCTGTTGTTTTCTGTCAGCGGCTTGTTCGGCCCTCGCCGCAGGCGAAAGTGCTGCGCTGCCTGAGACCAGCTGACGATAGTCATCAAGATCGCCTTCAAATTTCTGCACTGATCCATTGGAAACTAACCAAAATTGATCAACAGTGGTTCTTAGTAAGTGTCGATCGTGGGAGACCAGCAACAAGCTACCCTCGTACTCGGCAAGTGCGGTGGTCAGTGCTTCTCGGGTCTCAACATCCAAGTGGTTGCTTGGCTCATCGAGAACCAGTAAGTTTGGTTTGTGCCAAACCACCAGTGCCAATGCCAGCCGGGCTTTTTCTCCACCCGAAAATGGCGCGATGATTTCATTGACACGGCTGCCAGTAAAACCGAATTGAGCCAAATAGTTGCGGTGTTGTTGCTCCCTGACGCCAGGGGAAATGCGAGCCAAATGCAACAGTGGAGTAGCGGTGGCATCAAGCACGTCCATTTGGTGCTGCGCGAAATAGCCGATTTTGAGAGTGTTGGCAGCCAGCCTGTCGCCGGCCATTGACTCGAGTTCACCAGCGATGAGTTTGATCAGTGTGGATTTACCCGCGCCATTGACGCCGAGCACACCAATGCGGTCACCAGCCTCAACGCGTTGAGTCACTTTTGACAAAATGGTGTGCGGTTTACCGTTGACCGAATATCCCACGCTGGCGTCTTTTAACTGCACCAGCGTATCAGGGGTGTTATCCGGTTGAGGAATGCGAATATCAATGTTTGCTTCGGCTTGAAGTGGCGCAAGCGCCTGCATGCGTGCCATTGCTTTCACACGGCTTTGAGCTTGTTTCGCTTTTGATGCTTTGGCTTTAAAGCGATCAATAAACGATTGTAGACGAGCGGTTTCTTGGGTTTGTTTGTCCCAGGCCACTCGGGTTTGGCGCAAACGCTCAGCCCTCTGGTTGAGAAAGGAGTCATAGCCTCCCTTGTAACGCACCAGTTTGCGGTGGTCGACATGCAAGATAACCTGCGAGACCGCATCCAAAAACTCAGTATCGTGAGAAATGACGATCACCGAGCCCTCATAACTGGCCAACCACCGCTCTAGCCAAAGCATGGCATCAAGGTCTAAGTGGTTGGTTGGCTCGTCTAGAAGCAATAAATCTGAGGGCGCCATGAGGGCTTTGGCTAAGCTGATACGCATCTGCCAGCCGCCAGAAAACGAGCCCACTGGATGGTTCCATTGCTCAGCGCTAAAACCAAGTCCGGCCAGTAAAGACTCTGCTCTCGCATTCGCCTGCCATGCACCCGCCTCGTTTAAAGCCGCTTCGAGCTCACCAATCAGCTCACCGCTGGCGGTTGACGTTTCGGCCAGCGCGCGTTGTGCTTGTAGTGCGCGTAAATGGCGATCGCCATCAATGACATGCTCACGCGCTGACCGATCCATGTCGTCAACGTTTTGTTCGACCCAGGCCAAACGCCAACTGTCTGGGTAGCGAATGTCGCCACCATCAAGGTCGATGTGACCTTTGATGACAGAAAAAAGTGTCGATTTCCCACTGCCATTACGTCCGACCAGACCCACTCGCTCACCTGGGTGCACAACAAACTCAGCCCCCTCAAAGAGAACGAGAGTCCCGCGCATGATATTTAGTTCACTGGCTCTAATCACGATGACAGTTGATCCGCACGGATCAGAAAAAGGTTTTGTTCGGTGGCCATGGTGTCGATCCAGAGAGGGTTTAGCAAGGGGAAAGCGGCTTCAAAATGGGCACGCTCATGGCCGATTTCCAAAAGTAAGAAACCGTCGTCATTTAAGTATGACGCAAGTTTGTTGAGCAATTGTTTAACCAAAAACATGCCGTCATCACCACCTGACAATGCCATGTTTGGTTCTTTTAAGAATTCAGCTGGCAGGGCGTTCATCGAGGCCTGATTAACGTATGGTGGGTTGCAAATGATCAGATCGTAAGTGCAGCCGCTAGGCAAGGCATCAAGCAAGTTGCCTTCATGCAAATGAACTTGATCATTGAGTCCATAGTCATCAATGTTTAACTGAGCCAGAGCCAAAGCTGCAGGCGAGAGGTCTGTGGCATCGACTGTCGCATGTGGGAAATGAAGTGCGGCCATGATGGCCAAGCAGCCCGATCCTGTACAGATGTCAGCAATGCGTTTGACGGCATGGGCATCGGTCACCCACGGATCAAGTGACGTCAACACCAATTCGGCAATGGGCGAACGGGGAATCAAGACATCGGGTGACACCCTGAATTTAAATCCTTGAAGCCAGGCTTCTGAAACGATATAAGCCGTTGGAATATGCTGCTCACAACGTTGTTCGATGGCACTCAGTAGCTGTTGGCGCTCTGTTGGTAGCAAATTGGCATCCAGAAACGGGTCAAGTTGCTCGATGGGTAGGTCAAGGCTTCTGAGCACCAGAAAGACAGCGTCATCCCATGCGTTGTCAGTGCCTTGGCCAAAATGAACGTGATGGCGGTTCATTTGGCTGACGGCAAATCGCAACCAATCGCGAACGGTAACCAGTTGCAAAAGGTGATCTTTTTTTATAACCGTGGTTGTCATTTCAACAAAAGCTGTTCAAGCGTGCGCCTGTAAATGTTTTTTAAAGGCTCAAGCTCGGCGATATCAATATGCTCATTGACTTGATGAATCGAGGCATTTAAAGGACCAAACTCAACCACTTGTGGGCATATCTGAGCGATGAAGCGACCATCGGATGTGCCACCCGTCGTTGAAAGCGTGGTTTCAAAACCTGTCTCGGCATGAATGGCTTGGGATAGGGCATCGCTTAGCGTGCCTTTTGGAGTCAGAAAGGGAAGGCCACTGACTGACCAGTCAAGCGCGTAAGTCAACTGGTGGGCGTCGAGAATGTCGCGCACCCGAGCTTGCAATGTTTGAACGGTGTTTTCGGTGGAAAATCGAAAATTGAAATCAACCACGACTTCACCTGGGATAATGTTGCTCGCACCCGTGCCGCCATGGATATTCGATATTTGAAAGCTTGTGGCGGGAAAGTATTCGTTGCCTTCATCCCAAACTTCAGCGATCAAGCTGTTAAGCGCTGGATTGGCTTCATGAATGGGGTTGCGGGCTAGGTGTGGGTAGGCGATGTGACCTTGCTTACCCTGTACTTTTAGCCTGCCCGACATGGAGCCACGACGACCGTTTTTGATTGTGTCGCCTAGCCGATCCACCGAGGTGGGTTCGCCCACGATACAAAAGTCAGGGGTTTGACCACGAGCCTTAAGTGCGTCGCAAACAATAACTGTGCCGTCAGTGGCCGGTCCTTCTTCGTCAGATGTGATTAAGAGCGCAATCGATCCCTCGTGGTCAGGGTGAGCCAGGACAAACTCTTCGGCTGCCGTTGCAAAGGCAGCGATCGAGCTTTTCATGTCGGCCGCGCCCCGACCGTACAGTTTGCCGTCAACAATGACTGGCACAAAAGGGTCGGTTTGCCAACGATCTAGTGGTCCTGTTGGGACCACGTCGGTGTGACCCGCAAAAACCAATAAAGGCGCTTTGTCGCCGCGTCTGGCCCAGAGGTTTTTGACCCCACCGCGTTCAAACGTTTCGGCCACAAATCCAAGTGGCGACAAAATCGTCATCAACAGCTCTTGGCAACCCTCGTCTTCTGGCGTTACAGAGGCGCGCTCAATTAGGGTTTTGACTCGGTTTAAGACAAGGGTCTCAGTCACGACGGTTATGCTCTCAATAGGTCATTGATACTGGTTTTGGCTCGGGTTTGGGCGTCCACTTTTTTTACAATCACGGCGCACGCTAAGCTGTGCGAGCCATCGGCGGCCGGTAATGAGCCTGGCACAACCACGGAGCCTGAAGGCACGCGACCATAAGTGATTTCGCCCGTTTCCCGATCAAAGATGCGAGTGCTTTGCGAAAGAAAAACGCCCATCGCAAGCACTGAGTTGGCTTCTACGATGACGCCTTCGACGACTTCAGAACGGGCGCCGATAAAGCAATTGTCTTCAATGATTGTTGGGTTGGCTTGCAGGGGCTCGAGTACGCCACCGATGCCAACGCCGCCCGACAGGTGGACGTTTTTACCAATTTGGGCACAACTGCCAACCGTGGCCCAAGTATCGACCATGGTGCCTTCGTCAACGTAGGCACCAATGTTGACGTACGAAGGCATCAAAACAACGTTTTTGCCGATAAAAGCGCCACGTCTGACAACCGCAGGTGGAACAACGCGATAGCCTCCAGCGTTAAAAGCCGTTTGGCCAAACCCAGAAAACTTAAGCGGTACTTTGTCAAAAAACTCCAGCGGTTCTTGCCCCATGACTTCGTTATCATTGATGCGAAAAGAAAGTAGAACCGCTTTCTTTAACCATTGATGGACCACCCATTGAGCATCGATTTTTTCAGCGACACGCAACGTGCCTTGGTCAAGCGAATCAATCGCGTGCTCAATGGCTTCGCGCACAGCAGCATCTACGGTGTGGGGTGACAAAGAGGCACGTTCTTCCCAGGCGAGTTCAATAGCGGATTGCAGATCAAGGGTCATGGTTCAGTCGTTCCTTAGAAGTATCGTTCATTATTACGAATGATGGGCAGTGTAGCCAATAATGGGGATCTGGGGCGCAATCGCCCATCAGCCTACCGGGCGTTGATTGCTGACAAAGGCTGCAATTCGTTTGGCGCCCTCGACACATTGTTCGATTGGTGCAACCAATGCAATTCTTATGCGGTTGGTGCCAGGGTTTATGCCGCCAGCCTCGCGCGACACATAACTACCCGGCAGAACTTTTACGGCCTGTTGATCCAGCAGATCATGGGTAAATTTGGCGTCGTCAGAGGCGGTAGCGGCCCAAATGTAAAAAGAAGCATCAGGTCGCTTGACGTCAAGAACAGGGGCAAGAATGGGCAAAACGGCCTCAAACTTGTCGCGGTAGGCTTGGCGGTTTGCGATGACGTGGGTTTCATCCTGCCAAGCGGCCACGCTTGCGGCGGCAACAACGGGCGACATGGCACTACCGTGGTAGGTGCGATAGAGCAAGAACTGCTTGATGAGATCGGCGTTACCCGCCACAAAGCCAGACCGTAGTCCCGGTAGGTTTGATCGTTTCGACAAGCTAGAAAAACTGACCAGTTTGTCAAAAGTCGAGCGCCCAAGCACTTGGGCGGCTTGCAATCCACCCATTGGCGGGTTACCTTCGTCGAGGTAGATTTCGCTGTAACACTCATCCGAAGCAATCACAAAGTCATATCGGTCAGCTAGCTCAAAAAGATAGCGCCAATCTTCAAGCCCCATGACACTGCCGGCAGGGTTGCCGGGGCTGCAAACAAACATTAGTTGGGTGTCTTGCCAAACACTTGGGGGGACACTACGCCAATCTGAGAGGAAGTTTTTCTCAGGTTGGCTGTTGACGTAATAAGGCCGCGCTCCTGCTAGGAGCGCGGCACCTTCGTAGATTTGGTAAAAAGGATTGGGGCAAACAACCCAGCCGCCTCGGCTGTCATCGATAACAACTTGCGCAAAAGCGAACAGCGCTTCGCGCGAGCCAAGCGCTGGTAAAACTTGCGTTTGGGGGTCGATAAAGGGCAGGCTGTACCGTTTTTGTAACCATTTGGCGATAGCTTGGCGCAAGCCATCGCTACCTTTTGTTGGTGGGTAACCAGACAAGCCTGCGAGAGAATCTGTGATGGCTTGTTTTGCCAGCAAAGGGGCATCGTGTTTGGGCTCACCGATCGACAAATCAATAAAAGGAAGGCCAGTCGCCTCTGGTTTGGCGCTCGCAAGCAGCTCGCGAAGCTTTTCAAAAGGGTAGGGCTGGAGTAGGTTTAGGCGTCTGTTCATGGGATGAATTTTAGCCTTAGCCAGACTGTTGTGGGGGTTCAATATATAGTTTGTGTGTGTGCGCTACAATCAGGATTAATGCGAAGGTGGCGAAATTGGTAGACGCACCAGGTTTAGGTCCTGACGCCCTTACGGGTGTGCGGGTTCGAGTCCCGCCCTTCGCACCATTTTTTTACAACCCCCGGGGCTGGTGGATGTGCTTAGCCCCGACTTGATCGAGTTGGTGAACAATCTATGCAACCCGTGGTTGAAACGCTAGAAGGCCTCGAGCGCCGAATCGAAATCTCTGTTGCCCTAGCTGATGTTGAGCTAGCGGTGAAATCCGAGCTGAAGAAAGCGGCTCGCACCGCGAAGTCCCCCGGATTCAGACCAGGCAAAGTCCCTATGTCTATTCTTGAGCGTTCACACGCGCCTGGCATCCGATACGACGTGATCAATCAAAAGGTTGGTCAAGCCTTAGACGACTCCCTGCAACAATCGGGCTTGAAAGTCGCCGGTTCACCATCACTGGAGCCAAAGCAAGATGGCGTGCCAGACGACACACTCGTTTTTTTCGCGACTTTTGAGGTTTACCCAGAAATCACAGTGCCAGATTTGAGTGCCATGACTGTCAAGCGTGCCAGTTGCGCTGTCACTGACGCTGAAGTTGAAAAGACGCTAACAGTTTTGCGCGAGCAACGCGCAGAATATGTTGCTGAAGAGGGCCGTTTGGCGGGCGAGAACGACCAAGTCAAAATTGATTTTGTTGGCAAGATCGACGATGTCGCTTTTGAAGGTGGTACGGCTGAAGACTTCGCTTTTGTGCTGGGCAAGGGTCGCATGTTGCCTGAGTTTGAAGCCGCCGTTAGTGGCTTAAAAGCCGGTGACGAGAAAACCTTCCCACTGTCTTTTCCTGCCGACTATGGTGGGAAAGAGGTGGCTGGTAAAACGGCACAATTCACCATTAAAGTGAAAGAAGTTGAGCGTCCTGAGTTGCCGGCAGTTGACGAAGCCTTTGCAAAGTCGCTTGGCCAAGCTGAAGGCAGTGTTGAAAAGCTGACGACGGATATACGTCAAAACCTTGAGCGTGAAGTTCAGTCGCGCACGTCTTCGCGCACCAAGGCCAGTGTGATGGATGCACTTTTGGCTGCCGCTGGTTTTGAAGTGCCGAAGGCATTGGTTGCTACGGAGTCGGAAAGTCGTGTAGAGGCTGCTCGCGAGGAGTTAAAACAGCGCGGCTTGCCTAACGCAGAAACCATCCCAATCCCACCAGAAACCTTTGCTGATGAGGCAAAACGCCGCGTTAAGCTTGGTCTGATGATTGGTGAGTTGATTCGCCAGGTTGGTCTTCAAGCCAAACCTGAGCAGGTCAGAGAGAAAATTGAGAAGTTCGCACAGAATTACGAACAACCTGCTCAAGTTGTGAGCTACTACTTGTCGGACCGTCAGCGCCGTGCCGAAATCGAGGCAATCGTTCTCGAGGACAATGTGGTTGATCATGTCTTGGCTAACGCAAAAGTCACAGATGAGGCGGTTGTATTCGATGAGCTGATGGGTACTTCTGCACAAGCGGCTTAACTGTCGCAGCACATTGAGGTAAGAGTAAATGAATACGAGTGGATTTACAGATTTCTATGCATCGATGCATGGCGGTGATTCAGTGACTCCGACGGGGCTTGGATATATTCCAATGGTCGTCGAGCAATCTGGCCGGGGTGAAAGGTCTTACGACATCTACTCTCGTTTGTTAAAAGAGCGCGTGATTTTTTTGGTTGGTCCTGTCAATGACCAGTCAGCTAACTTAATCGTGGCGCAAATGCTTTTTCTTGAGTCCGAAAATCCAGACAAAGATATTTCGCTCTACATCAACTCACCCGGCGGTTCTGTCTATGCGGGCATGGCGATGTACGACACGATTCGCTTCATTAAGCCTGATGTGTCGACCTTGTGTACTGGCATTGCAGCCAGCATGGGAGCGTTTTTGTTGGCAGCGGGTGCCAAAGGTAAGCGTTTCGCTTTGCCTAACTCAAGAATCATGATCCATCAGCCCTCAGGTGGTGCTCAGGGGCAGGCCACGGACATTCAAATCCAGGCTAAGGAAATCCTGAGTTTGCGCGAGCGCTTGAACCGGATTCTGTCAGAAAACACTGGGCGATCGGTTAGCCAAATCGAACTCGACACAGAGCGCGATAATTTTATGTCTTCTGAAGAAGCCGTGACCTACGGCATCATTGACAAGATGTTGACCACTCGTGCCGATGCCGGCTGAACATTTACAAGACACCCATGACAGAAAAAAACACACCGACGACTGCTAAGACTTTGCATTGTTCGTTTTGTAACAAGACACAAAACGAAGTCCGTAAACTTATCGCCGGGCCGTCTGTTTTTATCTGCGATGAATGCGTCGATCTTTGCAATGACATCATTCGCGATGAAATCGAGTCAAGTACGCGTGATGCGATCAAAACAGAGTTGCCAACACCGTCCGAAATAAAAGCCTTTCTTGACCGTTACGTCATTGGCCAAGACTCTCCCAAGCGTGTACTAGCGGTTGCTGTTTACAACCATTACAAACGATTGCGCCACGGAGCCGTTAAGGGCGATGATGTCGAGTTGAGCAAAAGTAATATTCTCTTGGTTGGACCAACTGGTTCGGGTAAGACATTACTGGCTCAGACGCTCGCGCGCCAACTCGACGTGCCTTTTGTGATGGCAGACGCCACCACCCTAACCGAGGCCGGTTACGTGGGTGAGGATGTCGAAAATATTATTCAAAAACTGCTTCAAAACTGTGCTTATGATGTTGAAAAAGCACAGCGGGCTATTGTTTACATTGACGAAATCGACAAGATTTCCCGCAAATCGGACAATCCATCGATCACGCGAGATGTTTCAGGCGAGGGCGTTCAGCAAGCTTTGCTAAAATTAATCGAGGGCACCGTTGCTTCGGTGCCACCGCAAGGCGGCCGAAAACATCCCAACCAAGATTTTGTTCAAGTCGACACCACGAACGTTTTGTTTATCGTCGGCGGAGCCTTTGATGGCTTAGAGAAAGTTATTCTTGATCGGACCGAGCGCAGCGGTATCGGTTTTGGGGCGTCAGTGGCTGCCAAGAGCGCAAAAAGTTCTGGTGAGACCTTTCTTTCGGTTGAACCAGAGGACTTGATTAAGTTTGGCCTTATTCCTGAGCTGGTTGGTCGCTTACCTGTGGTGGCAACGCTATCAGAGCTGGATGAAGAAACACTGGTTAAAGTGTTAACGGAGCCTGCTAACTCGCTGGTGAAACAGTTTCAAAAACTGTTTGAGATGGAGGGTGTTGAGCTCGAGATCCGTGAACAAGCCTTACACGCCATTGCACGAAAGGCGATACGCCGCAAAACCGGTGCCCGCGGTTTGCGCTCAATTCTTGAAGCATGTCTACTGAACGTGATGTTTGACCTGCCTTCGCAAACCAATGTCACTCGAGTTGTGCTTGACGAAGCAGCGATTGAAGGTAATGGCGAGCCTTTGCTTGTTTTTGAGGAACAAAGCAAGTCACCTGCTGAGAGCAAATCCAGAAGCCCCAAAAAAGTTCGTGACGCCGCTGCCTGATCTTGATTTTTAAGCTATTGTCCCAATATCACTAACATCGTTAGAGAAAGCACCTCGGTCGTTTATGTCGAGGTGACATTTAAACAGGACAATCTCCTATGTCTGGTCAAAACCTACTGCCCGCACAGCGATTAACGCTGCCTTTGCTGCCACTGCGCGACGTTGTCGTCTTTCCCCATATGGTGATCCCACTATTCGTGGGCCGGCCCCGTTCTATTCGTGCGCTAGAAGCTGCAATGGAAGGTGGCAAAAACATCATGCTGGCTGCTCAAAAATCGGCTAGTAAAGACGATCCAACACCTGAAGATGTGTATGAAATCGGTTGTCTGGCTACTATCCTACAGATGCTCAAGCTGCCTGACGGTACGGTCAAGGTACTGGTTGAGGGCACGCAGCGCGCGCGCGTTTTGTCGATTGAAGATGCCGAGAGCCATTTTTCTTCAGACGTTATGCCTGTGCTGCCTGATGAGGTCAGTGGCTCAGAAGTCGAGGCCTTGCGGCGTGCAATCGTGGGACATTTTGAGACCTACGTCAAACTCAACAAGAAAATCCCTCCAGAAATTCTGACATCCTTGGCAGGCATCGACAATGCGAGCCGCTTGGCTGACACCATCGCTGCTCATTTGCCCTTGAAGTTAGAGCAAAAGCAGCAGATGTTAGAAGTCATGGATACGGCTCAGCGTTTGGAAAGTTTGTTGACGCAGCTCGAAACGGAAATAGACATTCTCCAAGTGGAGAAACGGATACGTGGTCGCGTTAAAAAACAAATGGAAAAGAGTCAGCGTGACTACTACCTTAATGAGCAAGTGAAGGCCATTCAAAAAGAACTTGGCGAAGGCGAAGATGGCGCTGACATTGAGGAACTCGAAAAACGTATTGAAGCTGCACAGCTGCCAAAAGAAGCACGCAAGAAGGTTGATACGGAACTCAAAAAGCTCAAGCTAATGTCACCGATGTCGGCTGAAGCAACCGTGGTGCGTACCTACATCGACACTGTCATTGGATTGCCGTGGCGCAAGAAAAGTACTGTTAATTACTCAGTACCCCACGCAGAGTCCGTGCTTGATAACGATCACTACGGACTAGAAAAAGTCAAAGAGCGCATCGTTGAGTATCTTGCTGTTCAGCAACGAGTGGATAAGTTAAAAGCACCGATTTTGTGTTTGGTGGGCCCGCCCGGTGTGGGTAAGACCTCGCTTGGTCAGTCGTTAGCCAAGGCAACGAATCGCCAGTTCATTCGTATGGCATTAGGAGGCGTGCGTGATGAGGCCGAAATTCGTGGCCATCGCCGTACTTACATCGGCTCAATGCCAGGCAAGATCTTGCAAAACATGTCCAAGGTCAGCGTGAGAAATCCGCTATTTTTGCTCGATGAAATCGACAAGCTCGGCATGGATTTTCGGGGTGATCCAGCCTCAGCATTGCTTGAAGTGCTAGACCCAGAACAAAATCACACATTCCAAGATCATTACGTTGAAGTCGACTTTGATCTTTCGGATGTTATGTTTGTGGCGACAAGCAACACCTTAAATATTCCGCCTGCACTCTTGGATCGCATGGAGGTTATTCGACTGTCGGGTTACACAGAAGACGAAAAAATCCATATCGCCAAGGATCACTTGTTGCCCAAGTTGGTCAAGAACAATGGTTTGAAACCAGAGGAACTGACCGTTGAGGATAGCGCTCTTCAAGACATGGTTCGTTACTACACACGTGAAGCCGGTGTTCGTTCGCTAGAACGCGAAATTGGTAAGATTTGTCGCAAAGTGGTCAAGCAGCTCGTTGCACATGTGCCTGCCGGTAGTTCCAAAGCGGTTGCTCGAAAGGCTTCGAAGGCCATGGCAACAGCTGCCACAGTTGTTGTGAACAGCGACAATTTGTCTGACTACTTGGGTGTGCAGCGTTACACCTTCGGCATGGCTGAGAAAGAGAACCAAATCGGACAGGTTACTGGCCTAGCCTGGACAGAAGTGGGCGGCGACTTACTGACAATTGAAGTCGCTGACATGCCAGGCAAGGGCGTGATTCTTCGCACCGGTTCGCTTGGTGATGTGATGAAGGAATCTGTCGAGGCTGCACGCAGTGTGGTGAGAGCCCGAGCGCGACGGGTTGGAATCAGCGATGTGGTATTTGAAAAGCGCGACATGCACGTTCACGTGCCTGAGGGTGCGACGCCCAAAGATGGGCCCTCAGCGGGTGTAGCGATCACCGTCGCTATCGTATCAGCACTGACTCGGATCCCTGTGCGTGCGGATGTGGCGATGACCGGTGAGATCACGCTTCGTGGTGAGGTGTTGGCCATTGGCGGGCTGAAAGAGAAGCTATTGGCTGCCCGTCGAGGTGGCATCAAGACGGTGCTGATTCCTTCTGAGAACGTTAAGGATTTGGCCGAAATACCTGATAACGTGAAAAACCACTTAGAGATCATTCCCATTAAATGGATTGATCAAGCCCTTGAAGTTGCCCTTGAGCGCATGCCTGAAGCTTTACCAGAAGAGATTGCCTCTGAGGCAGTTGTGAGCGGTGCTCAAGCCAAAGGTATTGTGGATCCTGTTATTAAGCACTAAAAGGCGAGGTGGCCTTGGAAGAGTCTGATCAGATCCTTCGCATAGACAAATGGCTATGGGCAGCGCGATTTTTTAAATCGCGCTCGCTCGCAGCAGAAGCCATCGAGTTGGGGCGTGTCCACATTAATAGCGAGCGGGTCAAGCCATCCCGACACGTCAAACTTGATGAAAAGATTCAAGTTTACCGAGGTGCTGACCGTATTGAAGTTTTTGTACGAATGTTAAGCGGTGTTAGACGCTCAGCATCACTAGCGCAAGCCCTGTATGACGAAACGGTTGAAAGCCAAACGGCGAGACAAGTAGCGGCAGAAACTCGTCGGTTTTATTCTGAGCCAACCCGTAACCTCGCTGGACGCCCGACCAAACGCAACCGTCGAGCCATAGAAAGGTTTTCAAAGGACGAGAGCTAGCCCTTCAACTACTGTAGGGGTGTTGCTCGAATAAGGCCAACCACCAACCCTTCAATAGCGAAGTTATCTGTGTCTGAAATAACGATCGGTTTGAAATCTGGATTCTCTGGATCGAGTTGAATCCTGCCTTTTTGAACATTCAGGCGCTTAACAGTGACTTCCTCCCCAATCCTAGCCACAACAATCTGTCCTGAGCGAGCCTCTTGCACTTTTTTAATGGCCAGAAGATCTGCATCCAAAATGCCAGCGTCACGCATACTTAAGCCACGAACCTCTAGCAGGTAGTCAGGTTGCTTACTGAAAAGATTGGTGTCGACATTGAGTTCACGAGAGATGTTTTCTGCGGCAAGGATGGGCGTGCCGGCAGCGACCCGACCAATTAGGGGCAGCGTTAGTGCAGAAATGGCTTTTTCTAGCATGCCGGTTGTTGTGGTTTTATCTGTCAACAAATCGGCGGCTTGGGTCAAGCGGATGCCTCTGGATGCACCTGGTGTGAGGGTAATAAAGCCCTTTTTTTCCAAGGCGCGCAAGTGATCTTCAGCGGCGTTTGCGGATTTAAAGCCCAATGTCTGTGCGATCTCTGCGCGTGTCGGGGGGAAGCCTGTTTGGGCAATTGCCTCTTGAATCAGAGAAAGGATTTCAGACTGCCGAGCTGTCAGTTTGGTCGCCATTAGGCACCCTATGCTGTATGTACATACAGTATTGTCACCCAAAGCCGTTAAAATAGCAACTGACGGTCAATCATGGTTTGGTATTGCTGACTGTTTAACCACTGAGTCGAGGCACGGTGCCGACGACTCAGTGGTTAAGACTGATCAAACCACAAGTAAAAAGCTTAGGCTGTTTTGATAACGTCAGCGATGGCGCTGGCAACAACGTCAATGTTGCGGCTGTTTAGGGCCGCGACGCAAATGCGGCCACTTGAAACAGCATAAATACCGTATGTGTTTCTTAGCGCATCGACTTGGGTACTGTTGAGGCCTGAGTAAGAGAACATACCCTTTTGTTCGAGCACAAAAGAAAAATCAGTAGCCGAGCCATGTTTGTTGATCTTGTCAACGAGAGCAGAGCGCATGAGCTTTATGCGGTCACGCATCTCAGTTAATTCGCCGTCCCACATGGCAAAAAGCTTTTCGTTGTTTAGCACTTCAGCAACAATGGCCGCGCCAAAAGTGGGTGGGTTAGAGTAGTTTGTGCGAATGACGCGTTTGACTTGACTGAGAACCCGTTTAGCCTCGTCAGCGCTGCCGGTGACCACGGTAAGTGCCCCGATCCGTTCGCCGTAAAGCGAGAATGACTTTGAAAACGAAGCGCTGATAAAACATGTTAGCCCCATTTCAACAAATAGACGAACGACCTGCCCATCTGCCTCCAAGCCGTCACCGAAGCCTTGATAGGCTATGTCTAAAAAGGGAACCAACGATTTGTCTTGAACCACTTGGGCAATTTGCTGCCACTGAGCGGGCGAGGGATCTGCACCGGTGGGGTTGTGGCAGCAGGCATGCAGAACCACGATGCTTTGCGGTGGCAGCGCACGCAAGCCAGCTATCATGGCTTCAAAGTTAAGGCCGCGTGTTGTGGGGTCGTAATAAGGGTACTCGACTACTTCAAAACCGGCTCTTTCAAACAAGGCACGGTGATTTTCCCAGCTGGGATTGCTGATAGCCACTTTTGCTTTTGGTAGTAATTGCCTGAGGTAATCAGCACCAATTTTCAGAGCGCCCGTACCACCCACGGATTGCACTGTGAAGGCGCGTCCCGAAGCGATGGCCTCCGATGCCTTGCCCAAGACCAAGGCGCGCGCGCCATTGTTCAGTGTTTTCAAACCTTCAATGGGTAGGTAACTGTGCGCCGCAGCTGCTTGTATGCGCTCAATTTCAACCTCGTGCACACATCGCAAAAGGGGTACTTTACCCGCATCGTCGTAATAAACACCAACACCGAGATTGACCTTATTGGTTCGCGTGTCCGCATTGTATTGTTCGTTAAGCCCGAGAATGGGGTCGCGGGGTGCTAGTTCGACGTTTGAAAATAGTGTGCTCATAGCCTGTGCAGAAGGTGAGATTAGTTAAGCGTGTAGGGTTAAAGCTAGACGTGAGGAGTGACAAGCTTGATAATGGAGAGCTGTTACCCACCACTGGTAACTTTATTTGGTAGTTCCCCTAGGATAAAGTCTAGCATGTCGCAAGGTCAGTTTATAGAGTTTCCAGACAGCCCGTTTTCTCTTTTTCACCCCTACGCACCCGCCGGTGATCAGCCGGCTGCCATTGAAAAGCTCGCTCAAGGTGTGTCCGATGGATTGATGTACCAAACCCTTTTGGGTGTGACGGGGTCGGGTAAGACTTTCACGATGGCCAATGTGATCGCACGAACGGGTCGCCCAGCGTTAGTGCTCGCGCCTAACAAAACCCTTGCCGCCCAGTTGTATGCCGAGATGCGCGAGTTTTTCCCGCGCAATGCGGTTGAATATTTTGTTTCCTACTACGACTATTACCAACCAGAGGCCTATGTGCCTTCGCGTGACCTGTTTATTGAAAAAGATTCGTCAATAAACGAGCATATTGAGCAAATGCGACTTTCTGCCACGAAAAGTCTGCTAGAGCGACGTGACACTATCATCGTTGGCACCGTTTCATGTATTTACGGCATTGGAAACCCTTCTGATTACCACGCCATGGTGTTGATTTTGCGCGTCGGCGATCGTTTGTCGCGTCGTGAAATGCTGGCTCGGTTGGTTGCGATGCAATACACCAGAAATGACACGGATTTCACCCGCGGTGTGTTTCGTGCGCGAGGGGAAGTAATCGATGTCTACCCTGCAGAAAGTGCTGACTTAGCTGTTCGGATCACCATGTTTGATGATGAGGTCGAATCCCTAGCGCTGTTTGATCCGCTGACAGGCAAGGTGCGTCAGGCGGTGCCGCGTTTCACGGTGTACCCCGGTTCACACTATGTGACGCCCCGACAAACGGTTTTGCGCGCCATTGAGACAATCAAGGAGGAGCTACGAGACCGTCTCAAGCAATACGTTGATGGCGGGCAACTTGTGGAGGCTCAGCGACTAGAGCAACGAACCCGTTTTGATTTAGAGATGCTGGCTGAGCTTGGATTTTGCAAGGGCATTGAAAACTACTCTCGGCATTTGTCGGGTGCTGCACCTGGAGAGCCACCGCCAACGTTGATTGACTATTTGCCAGCCGATGCTTTGATGTTTATTGACGAGAGCCATGTCACGATCGGACAGCTTGGCGGCATGTATAAAGGTGACCGGTCGCGCAAAGAAACACTTGTGTTGTACGGCTTTAGATTGCCCTCGGCGCTTGATAACCGCCCATTGCAGATGGAAGAGTTTGAGCAGCGGATGCGGCAAACGGTTTTCGTGTCAGCGACCCCGGCAAAATATGAGGCTGAAAAGTCCGATCAAGTGGCCGAACAGGTCGTGCGTCCGACGGGACTGGTTGATCCAATTATCGAAGTGCGGCCCGCACGCACTCAAATTGATGACCTGCTAGACCAAGTCAAGCCGCGAATCGCCAAACAAGAACGGATTCTTGTTACCACGCTTACCAAGCGAATGGCGGAAGACCTAACGGACTTTTTAACTGAGCAGGGACTCAAGGTTCGCTACCTGCACTCGGATATTGACACTGTCGAGCGGGTTGAGATTATCCGAGACTTGCGCCTGGGTACTTTTGATATTCTGGTTGGAATCAACTTACTGCGAGAAGGGCTCGACATCCCTGAAGTTTCACTGGTGGCGATTCTTGATGCCGATAAAGAGGGGTTTTTGCGTTCTGAGCGTAGCTTGATTCAAACCATTGGGCGGGCTGCGAGGAACTTAGCAGGCTATGCCATTTTGTATGGTGACCGAATTACCGATTCCATGCAGCGGGCAATCAATGAGACGGACCGCCGACGGGCCAAGCAGTTGGCTTTTAATAAGACTCATGGCATTGAGGCAAAAAGTATTAAAAAGGCTGTCAAAGAGATGATCGATGGCGTGCTGCAAGCAGTGCCAGAAGAGACGGCCGATGGATTGTTGACAGAACCGGTTCGTCTAGACGACGAGAAATCAGTGGCCAAAGCACTCAGGTCGCTGGAAAAGAAAATGCTCGATCATGCGCGAAATTTGGAGTTCGAGCAGGCAGCAGCCACACGTGATGCTCTTAATTCGTTAAAAACCCGTGTATTGCAATCGGGGCTGTAGTTGCCCCTAGATAACAACAGGGTTAGTTGCTAAAACACCTGTGAGCTGTAACTATTAAATTTTTAATAAAATCTTATAAACCATTAAATCTATTGAAAAAAGTTGCATTTTATGATCTGTCATGCATTTACAACTTTTTAAAAAATCTCTAGACAATTTACGGGTTATCCCTCAAAATTTAATCATGATGACAAAAGTACTTTTCGTATGCATGGGTAATATCTGCCGTTCGCCAAGTGCGGAGGGTGTATTTCGCCATTTGCTTAATGAGGCGGGTCTAGCAGACGTCGTTGGAACGGATTCTGCAGGTACCCATGGATTTCACATTGGTGAGGCACCAGATGCGAGGGCACTAACAGCTGCAAGTAAACGCGGCTACGCCATCGCAGAGAGGACGGCACGACAAGTGGATGCGACTGATTTCCAAGATTTTGACTTAATCTTGGCAATGGATTGGGAAAACTTGTCTGCATTGCAGCAGCAATGCCCCAAGATCCACCACCACAAACTGATGCTATTGATGCGTTTTGCCAATGAGTATGAGGAGGCCACTGTTCCGGATCCTTATTACGGGGGTCCCGACGGCTTTAGCAAGGTTATGGATTACATTGAAGATTCCTGCCAAGGTGTGCTCGAACTGGTTCGAAAGCGCGCAACGCAGTACCAGGCTGCTTAGCGCTTAACATCACGGGATTGGCCTTAACAAACCAAGTAACCACCACAAAAAAACCGCGCTTGCGCGGTTTTTTTTGCATCATTGATGAAAAAATAGGTGATTACCCGAGTATATTGGTCGGAAATGATCTATACTTGAGTTGTTTAGTCGGGTTAGTTGGATTAAATCAGTCTGGTTCGGCAAGTGCGCAAGTCAAGTAAAAGCAAGTCAATGGATGTGTTCAAAACCTTGGTTGCTTTCTTTTCTATCAATTTTTAAATAGAGGGACTAAAACATGCGGCTCACCACAAAAGGACGATTTGCTGTTACTGCAATGATCGATTTGGCGCTTCGCCAGCACAGCGGCCCGGTCACCTTATCAGCAATCAGTCAAAGACAAAGTATCTCGCTCTCTTACTTAGAGCAGCTATACGGCAAATTACGCCGCCACGAACTCGTTGACAGCGTTCGAGGCCCGGGCGGTGGTTACACGCTGGCTCGCTTGGCCCGCAACATCACGGTCGCAGACATCATTTTTGCAGTTGACGAGCCAATTGATGCCACCAATTGTGGTGGTAAGACAGATTGCTCGAGTGTCGATGGCCGCCCAAGTGCCTGTATGACACACGAGCTTTGGGCTGCATTGAATCGTACGATGGTCGATTTTTTGGATTCGGTTTCGTTGCAAGACTTGGTTGACCAACAGCGTATGCGTCAGTTGCAAGACAACGGACAGTCGCGCACCGAAACATCCGTGCGGTTTCCAACCAGTATTGATACAGCAGCCAATCCGTTTGCACGCAAGGCCGGCGAATCAGTAACGATTTGATTCGCTGTTTGAAACACAAGATTCAGGAGTAGAA
This sequence comes from uncultured Burkholderiaceae bacterium, assembly GCA_963926245.1. GTDB lineage: Bacteria > Pseudomonadota > Gammaproteobacteria > Burkholderiales > Burkholderiaceae_B > Algicoccus. Next base: position 103,035 of record CAWUWI010000006.1, read on the forward strand.
GTTATGGCTGTTCATCCCGTTTATTTGGACTATTCCTCTACCACGCCAGTTGACCCACGTGTGGTCGACAAGATGGTGCCTTGGCTTTACGAGAACTACGGTAACCCCGCTTCCCGCAGCCACTCTTTTGGTTGGGCAGCGGAAGAAGCCGTTGAGCAGGCTCGCGCCGATGTGGCTTCGCTAGTGAATGCGGACCCTCGTGAAATTGTTTGGACTTCTGGTGCAACGGAGTCCAACAACCTGGCCATCAAAGGGGCAGCACATTTTTATGCTGAACGCGGCAAACATGTGATTACGGTTAAAACCGAACACAAAGCCGTTTTGGATCCATGCCGCGAACTCGAACGCGAAGGCTATGAGGTCACTTACCTTGATGTGATGGAAAACGGCCTTGTTGATCTAGAAGCACTCAAATCGGCAACGCGTCCAGATACCGTTTTGATCTCAATTATGTTTGTCAACAACGAAATCGGTGTGATTCAAGATGTTGAAGCCATCGGTGAGATGTGTCGTGAGAAAGGGATCATTTTTCATGTAGACGCGGCCCAAGCCACAGGAAAGGTTGACATTGATTTACAGCATCTGAAAGTTGATTTGATGTCTTTCTGTGCGCACAAGACCTACGGCCCTAAGGGCATCGGTGCCCTTTACATTCGACGCAAGCCCCGAATTCGCATTGAGTCACAAATGCATGGCGGCGGTCACGAGCGTGGTTTCCGCTCGGGTACGTTGGCTACTCACCAGATTATCGGCATGGGTGAATCGTTTCGATTGGCAAAACTAGAAATGGCCACTGAAAATGAGCGTATTCGTATGTTGCGTGACCGTCTGTGGCAAGGTGCTCAAGAAATTGAGGAAGTGTATTTGAACGGTGACTTTGAAAGTCGGGTGCCACACAACCTAAACATTAGTTTCAACTACGTTGAGGGTGAGTCACTTATCATGGCGCTCAAAGAGCTGGCTGTCTCGAGCGGTTCGGCTTGTACGTCTGCAAGTCTTGAGCCTTCTTATGTCTTGCGAGCGCTGGGGCGTAACGATGAGTTGGCGCACAGCTCGATACGATTCACCTTGGGCCGCTTTACGACCGAAGCAGACATTGATTTTGCAGTTGGTTTGTTAAAGCAGCGAGTTGAAAAACTTCGTGACATGTCGCCGCTGTGGGAAATGGCCAAAGACGGCATTGATCTCGAATCTGTCCAATGGGCTGCCCACTAACGCATTGAAATGCAGTTATCTGAAGGAGGAATACATCATGGCTTACAGTGAGAAAGTGCTAGACCACTACGAAAATCCCCGCAACGTGGGTTCGTTTGAGAAGGGTGACGATCATGTCGGCACAGGGATGGTTGGTGCACCTGCCTGTGGTGATGTCATGAAGCTACAGATTCGTGTTAATGACAGCGGCATTATTGAAGACGCACGATTTAAGACCTACGGTTGTGGTTCAGCCATCGCTTCAAGCTCTTTGGTGACTGAGTGGGTCAAAGGAAAGACCCTGGATGAGGCGATGACTATTCGCAACACCCAGATCGCCAAAGAGTTGGCCTTACCGCCAGTCAAGATACACTGTTCGATTCTTGCCGAAGATGCCATTAAGGCGGCGGTCAAGGATTACAAGGACAAGCACGGTAGTTGAACGGGAGTCAGACATCATGGGTGTAACACTTACAACACAAGCAGCAGACCACATTGAAAAATATCTCGAAAAGAGAGGTAAGGGTGTGGGTCTGCGCCTTGGTGTTCGAACCACAGGCTGCTCAGGTATGGCCTACAAGTTGGAATACGTTGATGATCCATTGTCAGAGGATCAAGTCTTTGAGAGTTACGGCGTCAAGGTCTTCATTGACCCCAAGAGCCTGGTTTATCTTGAGGGCACCCAGCTCGATTACGCACGCGAAGGTTTGAATGAAGGGTTTAAGTTCAGTAACCCCAACGAGAAAGCCACGTGCGGTTGCGGCGAATCGTTTACGGTTTGACGATTTGACGCAAGCCAACTTTTTTGAGCTATTTGGCTTGACCCCGAGCTTTTCCATTGACGCATCATTTTTAGATGCTCAGTGGAAGGTACGGGTTGCTCAGGTCCATCCTGATCGGTTTGTCAATGCCAGCGCACCCGAAAAGCGGGTGGCCATGCAGTGGAGCACTCAGTTAAATGAGGCTCACCGCGTGTTGCGCGATCCCTTGGAACGCGCCAAATATTTGTGTAAGCTTGCCGCCCAAGATGTTAGTGAGAATGCCTCAAACACACTTGGTATGGTTTTTTTGAGCCAACAAATGGAATGGCGCGAGGAACTCGAAAACCTAGAAGCCGCTAATGATGGTAACGGACTTGTTGAATTACTGACGCAAGTCCAGTCCGATCGCGATAAGTGCCAAACTCATACCAGTCAACTGATTGAACAACAACTTTGGCCTGAGGCTGTGAAGAGCTTGAACGAGTGGATGTTCATTGAGAAATTTTTAAAAGAAGTGCAGGCAGTCAAACGCGCGCAAGCAGCAACGGAATAAACCACATGGCATTGCTTCAGATCTCAGAGCCGGACGCAAGTCCCATTCCCCATCAACGCAAGGTTGCGGTTGGCATCGATTTGGGGACGACTCACTCGCTCGTCGCCGCCGTGCGTCATAGCGTGGCCGAGGTATTGCCTGACGCGCAAGGACGTGCGTTGGTGCCTTCAGCCGTTTACTACAGATCGGCTGATGAAGTAGTGGTTGGACACGATGCGCTCGCCTTGCAGGAATCCAAGCCGCTAGACACTTTGGTGTCGATCAAACGACTAATGGGAAAGTCTCGCGCTGAGGCTTTGAGCACAGGCATGCCCTACCATTTTGAAGACATGGGCAACAGCGTGGCCATTGCCACAGAAAACGCGGTAGTGACGCCCGTCAAAGTCGCGGCACAAATTTTATTATCCCTGCGCAAAAGAGCACAAGAAACGCTCGGCGATGACTTGGTTGGGGCTGTCATTACCGTACCGGCTTACTTCGATGATGCCCAGCGACAAGCCACACGGGATGCGGCTCGTTTGGCAGGATTGAATGTGTTGCGTTTGCTCAACGAACCGACAGCGGCTGCCATCGCTTACGGCTTGGACAATTCCTCTGAGGGTGTCTACGCGGTTTATGATCTTGGTGGTGGCACTTTTGACTTATCGCTGTTGCGTCTGACCCAGGGGGTTTTTGAGGTCATCGCAACGGGCGGTGACACCGCACTCGGTGGCGATGATTTCGATACAGTTATCGTACAAACGATTTGTCAGCAAGCCGGCCTTGATTTTTCCGAGCAACCACAAGCGCAAAGACACTTATTAATGGCGGCACGTCGCCTGCGCGAGCAGCTTTCCTCGGTCGATCAGGCCAGCGTCCAGACAGGTCTTGATGGCGCACTTGCCAGCATGACCATGACGCGCGCCGAGTTTGAAACATTAGCGACGCCTTTGATTAAGCGTAGTTTGTCCTGCTCGCAGCGTGCCCTTGATGATGCAGCGCTGTCGCTAGCTGAGGTGCAAGGCGTTGTGATGGTAGGTGGCGCCACGCGCATGCCAGTTGTGCAGCAGATGGTTAAGATTTTTTTTGGGCGTGAACCACTGGTCAATCTTAATCCTGACGAGGTAGTCGCAATTGGTGCGGCACTGCAAGCCAACTTGTTGGCCGGTAACCGGCATCCCGGCGAAGACTGGCTACTACTTGATGTCACGCCACTATCGCTGGGTTTGGAGACGATGGGTGGTTTGGTTGAGACCATTATTCCTCGTAACAGCACGATCCCTGTGGCTCGTGGTCAAGAGTTCACCACGTATCGTGATGGTCAAACGGCTTTGGCTGTCCATGTGGTTCAAGGCGAACGCGATCTTGTGACCGAGTGCCGTTCATTGGCACGCTTTGAGTTGCGTGGCATTCCCCCCATGGTGGCTGGTGCCGCACGCATTCGCGTGACGTTCCAAGTTGATGCTGACGGGCTTTTGAATGTCAGTGCGCAAGAACAAACCAGTGGGACGCAGGCTGAAGTAACGGTAAAACCATCGCACGGTTTAACCGATGAGCAGGTCGCCAAAATGTTGCAAGAAAGCGTGGCAGGGGCCGATAACGACGCCAAGCTCAGAATGTTGCGCGAAGAGCAAGTGCAAGCCACGCAGTTGTTAGAGTCGGTCACAGCCGCATTGGCGCAGGACTCTAACCTTTTGAATGCTGATGAGTTGTCGCAAATTGAGATGCAGATGGCAAATATGCGAGCACAGCTTGAGACAGAATCGGTAGATGCCATTCGCGCGGCCGTCAAATCCCTGTCCGCATGTACGGATGACTTTGCCGCACGACGAATGGACCGAAGTATTCGTCAAGCACTCACTGGACGCAGCCTTAACGAAATCTAACGCTATTTTTGAATGTCGATACCAATCCACTATGCCTAAATTAACCGTATTACCGCACCCCGACCTTTGTCCTGAGGGTAAAGTTATCGAGAACGTTGCCAGTGGCGAGTCCATTTGTCGCATCTTGCTTGATCACAACATTGAAATAGAACACGCTTGTGAGCTTTCATGTGCTTGCACCACTTGTCATGTGATCATGCGCGATGGTTTTGAGACGCTGTCAGAGGCAACCGACGATGAAGAAGACTTGTTAGACCGTGCTTGGGGCTTAACGCCCACTTCGCGCCTGTCTTGCCAAGCCAAGGTCGCTGACGCCGACCTCACGATCGAAATTCCGCGCTACACCATCAATCACGCTCGCGAACACCACTGACCCCGTTGGTGGTTAACCATTAGCCCCGATTACCCTTTACACTGCATTTTTTAAGTGCCGACAATTGGCGTGATTCCTCACCCGTTGGCACCGGTCATACAGTTCGGACAAACAACAGGGGCGTTTAATGAGAAAAAATACGGTCAAAGCGCGTTTGGCTGCGGGCGAGTCAATCATCAATGGCTGGCTAGCCATACCCTCATCGTTTTCTGCCGAAGTCGTTGGCATGTCAGGTTTTGACAGCGTTACGGTGGACCTGCAGCATGGCATGATCGGTTTTGATGCGGCCCTGCCTATGTTGCAGGCGCTTTCTGCCACCCCAGCCATCCCGATTGCCAGGGTACCGGGCAATGATGGTCCACAAATCATGCGCCTGCTTGATGCTGGTGCTTACGGCATCATTTGCCCCATGATTTCAACGCCAGATGATGCCCGCCGGTTTGTCAGTGCTTGTCGTTACCCACCGATTGGTGATCGTTCATTTGGTCCAGCGCGTGGGTTGCTTTACGGTGGGCCCGATTATTTTGCGCACTCCAACGATGAAATCTTGACCATTGGTATGATTGAGACCCAGTTGGGCCTTGACAATTTGGACGCGATTTTGTCGGTTAAAGGTTTGGATGGCGTCTATATCGGCCCCAACGATTTGAGTTTGGCGCTTGGACAGGCACCGAGCTCTGAGCCGACAGCCCAAGTGGTTATAGATGCCATTGCCCATATCTGTGAGCGTGCCCTTGCACACAAAAAAATACCCGGTATTTTTTGTTCATCGGGGGGGGCCGCCGCCATGAGACTGTCACAAGGCTTTAGGATGGTGACACCGGGAAATGAAGCGGGCCTGCTCAATCAAGCCTGCAAGGCCGCGCTTGAGACAATTAAGGGTGGTCAGTCGGGCACCAAATCCACTGGTGCTTCGGGGTACTGAACAATGACATTGCGATTTTCAGCCAATCTGGGCATGATGTGGGCGCCACTGCCCTTACTGGATAGAATATCAGCGGCTGGCGCCGCTGGCTTTAAAGCCATCGAGTTGCATTGGCCTTATGAAACACCAGCCCGAGCGGTTAAGGCCGCCTGTGAGCAGCATCACATGCGATTGCTTTCGGTGAATACCCCCGTTGGGGGTGCAAGCCGGGGTGACAGTGGATTGGCAGCTCAACCGGGCAGGGAAATGGCATTTCGTGCTGCTTTTACAGAAAGTCTTCAATGGGCAGTCGAAAGTCAGGCTGGCATGATTCACGTTTTGCCTGGCATGTTACCCGCTGATGCTGCAAACCACAGCCAAGCGCGTGACGTTTTTCTTAAAAACCTCGAATGGGCCAGCGATCAAGCCCAAGCCCACGACATCATAATCTTGCTCGAAGCCTTGAATCCACGCGATAAGCCAGGCTACTTTTATCACTACCAAGCGCAATCCAACGAAATCCGTCAATCGGTTGGGCGTGGCAACATCAAGCTGATGTTCGATGTTTATCACGTTGGGGTGACTGAGGGCGATATTTTGATGAAGCTCGAGCAGTATTTGCCTCATATCGGTCATATTCAGATTGCTTCAGTGCCATTGCGCGCCGAGCCAGATGAAGGCGAAGTGCGCTATGAGGCTGTTTTTAAGGGGCTCGAGGCGCTTGGCTACAGCGGTTGGATAGGTTGCGAGTACAAGCCCCGTGGCGATGTCGCTCGGGGCCTGCAATGGGTACCATCGATGGGTTTGACCCTGTGATTTGATGAGATTCGTGCAGTCTAAGTATATAAAAACCAGATGCTTTAGATCGGCATCTGGTTTTTTATTTGACTGCCGCATTAAACATTCTTGCGACGGGGCATCGTCTTCTAGCAGCAGGAGTTCCTACCCTTTAGGGCAGGGATTATGTCAAAGCTGGTTCTTAGTCTTCGCGTCTTAGGTGAGGGAAGAGAATCACATCACGAATACTGGCACTGTCTGTTAGCAGCATGATTAGCCTGTCGATGCCAATGCCACAACCACCAGCTGGCGGCATGCCGTACTCCAAGGCCCGAATATAGTCGTCATCAAAGAACATTGCCTCCTCGTCACCGGCGTCTTTAGCGGCGACTTGAGTATGGAATCGGGCGGCTTGATCTTCAGGGTCGTTTAACTCTGAGAAGCCATTGGCCAGTTCACGGCCTGCGATGAACAACTCAAAACGTTCGGTTACCCCAGGGCGGGCATCGGATTCGCGCGCCAGTGGTGAGGTCTCAACGGGATAGTCAATGATGTAGGTTGGTTCCCAGAGCTTGTGCTCAGCGACTTCTTCAAACAAAGCCAGTTGCAAGCCACCCAATTTTGCATGCACAAAATTAGGCGCATTCAAATTCACGCCCAGCTTGGTCAAGGCTTCTTTCAGAAATTCGAAGTCGTTTAATTGTTCGGCTTGATAATGCGGGGCATGGGCCAGAATCGCCTCGCAAATGGTCAGGCGGGCGAAGGGTTGACTCAAATCAAGCGAGCGCTCTTGATAGGTGAGTAACGCACTACCAGTGGTGGCTTCGGCCACCCGACGAATGACCGTTTCGGTAAAGTCCATCAGCCATTGATAGTCGGTGTAGGCGGCATAGAACTCCATCATGGTGAATTCAGGATTGTGGCGCGGGCTCACGCCCTCGTTGCGGAAGTTGCGATTGATTTCAAAGACCCGTTCAAAGCCGCCGACGATCAAGCGTTTGAGATAAAGCTCAGGCGCGATACGTAAAAACATTGGCATGTCTAAAGCATTATGGTGCGTGGCAAACGGTTTGGCAGTGGCGCCACCCGGTATCGCTTGCAGCATCGGAGTTTCGACTTCGAGAAATTCATGCTCAACCATGATGTCGCGCATGGTTGAGATTGCCTTGCTGCGCCGCTCAAAGGTTTGTCGTGTGTGCTCAGTCACTATCAAGTCGACGTAACGCTGGCGGTAACGCAACTCTTGGTCTGCCATGCCGTGAAACTTGTCAGGCATCGGCCGCAAAGATTTGGCCAGAACGCGCACTTGGCTAGCGTGAATCGATAGCTCGCCTTTGTTGGTTTTAAAAACCGTGCCGTTTATACCAATGATGTCGCCCAAGTCCCAGTGCTTGAATGCCTCGTAAACCTCTTCGCCGAGCATGCCTTTGTCAAGGTAGATTTGAATCCGACCGGTGGCGTCTTGCAGGGTCGCAAAACTCGCTTTACCCATCACCCGCTTAAGCATCATTCGGCCGGCCACGACTGCCGTGTGGTTTTCTTGTTCAAGCGTCTCTTTGGTGCTGTTGTCGTGTAAAAAATGCAGCACAGCCGCGCGATGTGTCGGCTTAAAGTCATTGGGGTAGGCCACACCTTGTTCGCGAAGGCGCGCAAGCTTATGCCGACGCTCGGCAATCAGGTGGTTTTCATCGTGCGCAGGGGTCTGGGTGTCTGTATCAGTCATGGTTAGAAAGTGTGGTTACGCACGTCATCGATGACAGTCTGGCCGTAGTCATCACGTTGCAAAATGGTCAACAAGCGCCGGGCTGCTTCTGGCGCTTGCGCCAAAACGCCTTGGGCGTGCATGTCTTCAAACCGTTGTCGGTTGGGGAAGTTCTCAAGTGGTGCTGCGCGAATTGTTTCTTGCATGGGAGTGTCAATGACACCAGGAGCTATTGAGCTGACTCGGGTGTTGGCGTGTTTCTCAACATCAATCACCTGGGCGTAGCGATCCATGGCCGCTTTGGTGGCGCAATAAACATCCCAACCGTGAGTGCCATTGCGACCTGCGCCTGAAGAAATCAGCATGATGCGTCTGTCAGGCGCGCCCTCAGTTGCTTGTAAGAAGTGCGCATTCAAAAAAATGGGCGCCGTGATGTTGACATTAAAAGCCATATTGATGGCATCCCAATCGGTCTGCTGATCAGCTGGGGCCATAGGGTGAACTGAGCCGGCGTTGTGAATGATCCGTATTGCCGAGGGCTTTCGGGTGAGCGCTTGGCCGATGGCGTCGCGCATTTGCTGGGCAGCAGATTGAAGCGCCTGACCGTCACCAAGGTCAACGGCAATTTGAGTCAAATGGGTTTGATATTTTAAGGCCGCCTCGGCCATTGCTGGTACAACCGAGCGGCTCAGCGTAATGAGGCTGCCTGTTTGTGCCGTTAATTGGGTCGCCATGGCTAGGCCCAAGCCCTTGGTGCAACCAGTCAATACCGTGACAATGTTTTCTTGAGTTCTCATTTTTATTCTCCAATCTTGTTTTTATAGCCCGTGCTTGAGGCTTGCCTGGATGAACGGATCAAGATCGCCATCAAGAACTTTTTGCGTGTTGGATATTTCAACGGAAGTACGCAAGTCTTTAATTCTGCTTTGATCTAGCACGTAAGAGCGAATCTGATGGCCCCATCCAACATCGGTTTTGGCGTCTTCCATCTTTTGTTGGTCTGCCATGCGCTGCCTCATTTCAAGTTCGTAGAGCTTAGAGCGCAACATGTCCATGGCTTCGGCTCGGTTTCGGTGTTGAGAGCGATCGTTTTGACACTGCACCACGATGCCCGAGGGCAGGTGGGTTAATCGCACCGCTGAATCGGTTTTGTTAATATGCTGCCCCCCCGCGCCACTGGCCCGGTAGGTGTCAACGCGCAAGTCAGCGGGGTTGACTTCAATTTCGATCGAGTCATCGACTTGCGGGTAAACAAAAACGCTGGCAAAAGAGGTGTGACGACCACCGGCCGAATCGAACGGACTTTTTCTGACCAAGCGGTGTACCCCGGTTTCGGTGCGCAAGTGCCCAAAGGCGTATTCACCTTCGACTTTGATGGTGGCCGATTTGATACCAGCGACGTCACCCTCAGACTCTTCAAGCACTTCGACTTTGAAATCTTTGCGTTCGCAATAGCGCAAGTATTGCCGAAGCAACATCGAAGCCCAGTCCTGCGCTTCTGTGCCGCCGGCACCAGCTTGAATATCAATAAAGCAATTTAAGGGATCGGCTGGATTTGAGAACATGCGACGGAATTCTAGCCCTTCGATGGTCTGCTGATAGCTATCGGCGTCTTGTGCAATTGCCTCTAGGGTTTCATCGTCATCATCTGCGCTGGCTAGCTCAAACAGTTCAAGCGAATCACCAATGGATTGCGTCATCTGTTCAAGCGCTTGAACCACCTTTTCTAGGTTCTTTTTTTCACGGCCAAGCGCTTGAGCGTTGGCTTGGTCATTCCAAATCTTGGGATCTTCTAACTCAGCGTTAACAACTTCTAGGCGAGCGGCTTTGACTTCGTAGTCAAAGATACCCCCGAGCGGCGAGTTCGCGGGCCTTATAGTCAGCCAAACGGGCTGAAAGGGCATTTAACAGTTCTGCTTCCATGATGCTTGTTTCACTTACCTTAGTCTAGAAGTCCCCAGTTTAGCCCAGTGTGCGATAGGTTTAGGCAGGTAGGGCCGTTTCAATGACAAGTTGCAGGGTCACCACCGAGCGCCAAGTGTTTGGTGTGGGGCGATAGACCGCCCGTATTCTTGCTGGCATGAGCGTGTCGTGGTTAAACCAGATGGCCTCGAACCGCTGCCGATCGCGGCTCAGGGACATTTTGAGGTGTTTTTCAGCGACCAAACGTTGGTCTTGAACGTCAAATTCATCCAAAAATAGCGGCGCAGGAAACCCAGCGCCCCAGACTTGTTGCTGCAATAGGTTGGCCACTTGGACATTGGCATAGCCTGATTCCAGTGAACCGTCGGTTTCAATCAAAGGGTCAAAATGTTGGCGTCCGGTCAGCTCAATCACAGCCTGGCTAAGCGCGCTGGCAAATTCAGCCATGCCATCTCCATTGAGTGTTAGACCTGCAGCCATGGCATGCCCACCAAATTTTAAAATCAAGCCAGGGTTTCGCTTAGAGACCAAGTCTAAGACGTCTCTCAAATGGACATCTGGAATGGATCGCCCTGAGCCTCGCCAATGACCGTCACCACCCGGTGCAAAGGCAATCACAGGCCGGTAATACTTTTCTTTTAAGCGCGAGGCTACCAAGCCAACCACGCCTTGATGCCAGTCAGGATGGTGCACGCAGATGGCGGCAGACTGGGCGTCGGTGGCCATGTCTTCGATGTCTTGAACCACGGCCAACGCTTGTTCGCGCATGGTGGTTTCGATGTGTCGCCTTTCCTGATTGATCCGGTCTAACTCACGCGCCAAGCCCAGTGCGTGTTGGTCGTCATCGGTGATTAAGCACTCAATGCCCAGACGCATGTCGGTTAGCCGACCAGCCGCATTGATTCGAGGCCCTAAGGTGAAACCCAAATCAAAGGCACTGGCCTGATGGGTGTCACGACCGCTTACGGCAAACAAAGCCCTGAGCCCGGCTTGGGCTTGGCCTTGTTGAATCCGCTGCAAGCCTCGAGCAACCAACAAGCGGTTGTTGTGATCCAACTTCACGACGTCAGCGACTGTGCCCAGCGCCACCAAGTCGACCAGGCAGTCTAGGCGCGGTTGTTGGCCGTCTTTAAAGTGACCGCGGCTGCGCAGCTCTGCGCGGACAGCCAACAAGACGTAAAAGATCACGCCCACACCGGCCAAGTTCTTTGACGGAAAACCGCAGCCGTTTTGGTTTGGGTTCACAATGGCAAGCGCATCAGGGAGTTGGTCACCTGGGAGGTGGTGATCGGTCACCACAACGTCAATACCCAAAGCTTTTGCGGCGGCGACCCCGTCGACACTGGCAATTCCATTGTCGACAGTAATCAACAAGTCCGGTTTGCCCGCAGGGTGGTTGGCGGCGAGTGTGACCACCTCAGGTGACAGGCCGTAGCCTGTCTCGAACCGATTCGGCACCAAAAATTCGACGATCGCACCCATGGCACGTAGGCCACGAATACCAACGGCACAGGCGGTTGCACCGTCGCAGTCGTAATCGGCAACAATTAGTAGTCTTTTGTGCCCTTCAATGGCATCGGCCAAAACAACGGCCGCTTCATCAATGTGGCTCAACATCTTAGGCGCCAATAAACCGTTCCAATCGGTTGATAGTTCCTGATTGGATTTAACGCCCCGAGCCGATAAAAGCCGAGCCAACAGCGGATGTATGCCTTCGGCCACCAAGCCATCGGTTTCGGTCATTGGCACAGGGCGCACGGTTAAAAGGGGGACTTGTGTCATGGTTGACTCCACCATGCGGTCCAGGTTTTGGGTTTGCCGACCCCTATCATTGCTTGCCACCACTTTTGGGTTGCGACTCGCAGGCTCACCGAGCGATCCGTGCCGAGTAGCACCACCTCTGCGTTTGTATCTAAAGACAGTAGCATTGCTTGTAGCGCCTGCCAAGACTCAATCCATTGGTACCAATCCCCATCACGTGCCGCTTCAGTGAGTTCGTCACACCATGTCGTTTTGGGTGGCACGGCGGGTTG
>CAWUWI010000007.1:0-15970 GCA_963926245.1 uncultured Burkholderiaceae bacterium
AACGCAAAGAAATCAAAAGGGAAAGGAGCAAAAAATGCAGAGCAGTTAAACTTATCCACAACCGACTAGGCCAAATTATTTAAAAACCGGTGGCTCAATATTGGTTGCAAATAGTGGCTCACTTTGCGGTGCTAATCAACAAACCCTGCTCCACCAGTTACTAGAATAGTCATTTCTGTCGAGTCTTTAGTTAAATCTTGTTGAACAAAGCGGCTGCAAACAAACCGAGGTTGCCCAAGCTTGTTTGTCGGTGAATGCCCGTTCGCCTGAACGCCTTTAGCCGACGAGCCAAACGCATGGTCCTTGCCGAAGAAAGCTCATTAATGATGTAAAGGTTCTCAGGGGTGATTAGCTTTTTGACGCGCTCCAATGCTGCGAAATGCTTGTCATTAGACACTAATAGATGCCCTTTCCACAGCATTTTTAGTCGAGTCATTCGTGCAAACGAGCTATCGTTACGGCCAATGAGGTTTAGGGGGTGTTGTCTGTAACGCAAAGACGGTTTTGGATCGCAATGCACCTGCCCACCACAGCCAGTAACCACAATGTAAGTCCACCAATCATGCGCAACCAGAGGCAATTCAGCACCTGCTTGCATAAGCAGCGATCTGGCTGCCTGATTAAATACCATCGTATTGCCACCACCAATGTTTTGCACCAGTGCGTTTGCAAATCTCGGGGGTTTTGAAAATAGTGGTGATAAGCCAATTTCGTTGTTTTGCTCGTCAACCAGTCTCGTTCTAGAGCAGTAAAGCGCAGGTACGTTTTCCGGGATTTCTGCTAACCATCGAATGGCACGCTTAAGTTTATCAACTTCCCAGACGTCATCTTGATCGCAGTAGGCAAAATAGTCTGCCTCAATGTTGGACTGGCAAACCAAAGATAAAAAATTGGCCGCAAATCCCTTTTGTGGCCCCTTTTGAAGGTGAAGCAATGCACCACCGATCCGCTCTTGATACTGCTTCAGAACGTTCCAAGTCGTGTCATCCTCACTGTCATCTGAGGCCCAAATTGTCCAATCTGTAAGCGATTGGGCAACAATCGAGTCGAGCTGTTCGAGCAAAAACCTAGAGCCATGATAGGTGGCCATAAGCACGGCGACTTGTGAGCGCGATTTAGTTGTTTTCATTGCGAAATTAAGCTTGTCCATGGCTACCGCAGTACGTTAGGGATAACCCGGAACGCACTTAACCTTAACTCCCAAACATAAACGCGTAACTAACGATTTCCGCGAAATCTTATTAGCGCCACGTGTTGCCCAATTCGAGTTACTCGAGATTAAGACTGTCAAAGCCTATATTGAGGTTAATTCGACGAGCCACCGATTTCTGTTTGAACTCCAATGAGTACCGAGCCATTCCATTTCCTTGTCGCCCCTGTTACACACATATTAGACGATACATCTATCCTGACATCGGGAGAGCTTAACCGTTTAGCATTTATGAATAATTAATGGGGTTTCGATGTCAATAACTTAAATAAAACTGGCTTAGTTTATTGGGAGAACATCAATTCATTTAAAGCCATCCTTGCAAAGCACGGCTTCTTAAAGAGCATGAGCCGCAATGGAAATTGTTGGGATACTCAGCTTAAGATAGCAATGAGTGTCTGATGAATCCGAGTGCTGCTCTGACACCAAAGTATCGAAATCTGGTCTAAACAAAGGGGTTTTACGGCTGATCGCAGGCGATCGTTAAAAAGAAACCCCACTGGTATTGCGGCGCACATCAGCCTCGACCATCATCTGACACACCTGCTCAAGCGTCGTGGTTGGTTCCCAGCCGAGCTTTGTTTTGGCGTAAGTGGGATCTCCAACAAGAAGGTCCACTTCAGCGGGGCGGTAAAACTTGGGACTAATTTGCATCACCACTTTACCGGTCATGGTGTCTACGGCAATCTCATTTTCATTGGAACCTTGAAACTCAACATTGATTTGCGCAGCTTTAAAGGCCATGCGAACAAACTCTCGAACAGTCTCTGTTCGGTTGGTCGCCAATACATACGTATCTGGTTTGTCAGCCTGCAACATGCGCCACATGCCGTCAACGTAATCCTTTGCAAAGCCCCAGTCTCTCTTTGCAGCAATATTGCCTAGCTTAAGACAGTTAAGTTGTCCGAGTTTTATCTTAGCCACACCATCACTGATCTTGCGTGTCACGAACTCGCGACCGCGCAGCGGACTTTCATGGTTGAATAGGATGCCACTACAACCAAAAATATTGTAGCTTTCGCGGTAGTTAACAGTCATCCAGTGAGCATAAAGCTTTGCAACACCGTAGGGACTGCGTGGGTAAAAGGGGGTATCCTCTTTTTGAGGGACGGCCTGTGCTTTCCCAAACATCTCGGAGGTGCTCGCTTGGTAGAAGCGGATTTCAGGATTCACCAAACGGATGGCCTCTAACAAGTTCAGCGCACCAACCCCTGTGATTTGTGTGGTTGTATTCGGTTGGTCAAATGAGACCCCGACAAAGCTCTGGGCAGCCAAATTGTAAATTTCGTCAGGCTGCACTTCTTGGATCAGTGCGACGCTTGCACCACAATCGGTCAGATCGTACTCAACCAAATGAAGATTTAAATGACTCGCAATGCCAAGCTCTTCGATGCGCCAGAAGTTAATCGAGCTCGAGCGCCGATACGTTCCGTAAACGATATAGCCCTTGTCCAGAAGCAATTGGGCAAGATACGCGCCATCTTGGCCAGTGATCCCAGTAATCAGAGCAGTTTTCATGCAGAGGCCTTTTATCTAATTCACTTTAAAAAATAGCATGTTAGGCGCACACGGTGTATGAGCTTCAGTTGACTTATATAGCGCCGGGATGCGAGCTCGGGGGATATACCGTTTCGAGTGTTCCACCCAAGCGCTGGACTTGTCCGTTACAGCGGTCATTGGGTAAACACAGCAATTGGATCAGTTTATCAGTATTGTTGGGGCAAGTCAGAGGCCCTAAACAAGCCAAAACCAAGGGTCGGGACAATTTGAAGCGGCTATTTGACACCCCATCTCTGAACTGCGCGGCCGTTGCTTCAGATGTAAAAGCAGCACCGTCCAAGAGGCTTTCGATATTGTGCCACTGCGCAACCCAATCAGGGCTGACGTTACCTTCAGATGGTTTCAAAGCGCTCTTCCTAAAGGAAGACAGTTGATGGCTGACCACCAGCCACATTGTGACACCCCGTCCGCGCCACTCTTGAAGGCAAGCAATTTGTTCAGGTGCGACGTTTGGCTGATGGTTCAAATCAACGAACACATCGCCGGGAAAAGCATCCACAGGCGCATCATCGAAGCCGAGGTCTGGAACGCCGAGTCGTTCAAAAGTGAAAGCACGCGCATAACGAAAGGAATTTGCGCCCTTGGCGGCGTACACCGGCTCCACCCTGTAACCAAGCGGCGCTGTTCTTATCCATTGCTGCAGCATAGATAGAAGCTGTGCCCGCTTTTTTGATTTCTGAACAAGATCTTCATGAGCATGTTCGTCCTGTTCAGTAATCTGCACTGACTCTTTTGAATGGCTATCCATGAGGCCAGTCACATTTACCAGCAACTGGCACAGACGAGGGGTTGGGGGAAAGCTGGCGGCCAGTTTTTCAGCGACATCGAACATTTCAGCTGTGGGTAACTGAGCCGCACGTAACTCGGTCAGTAGTTGGTCCAAACCATTTGATGATCGTGCGTGGAATTTTTCTATCGCCTCGTAGTACTGGTGAGCACATTTGGCAGGTTCATGCCTATGATGAATAAAGCGCTGCGCAGCCTCACCGAGTTGAGCGCGCCGCTGAGGATCACTCGCAAGCGATGTCAAGGCATGGATGAGTGCTTCGTCAGTGAACTCATCAGGTAGTTGCCAAACAATATTGGGGTCTAAGTCTTTCATGCTACCGTGCGCGTTAACGATGGTTGCCATGCCGTGGTTTAAGCAATCGAGAACAGCCGCCGAAGTCTCTCCTCGGGAAAGGGTGCGTAATTGCACACCCACATCAGCAGCCGCCAGATACTGCTTAAACATATCGGCACTGGCCCACCCAGTAATCTTTATTCGCTTTTTGGCTGTGCTGCCGTCTATTCGCTGTTGCAACGATTGTCCATATGCCCCGCCCTCATTGAGCCCAACAAATATGAGGTGAACTGCTGGGTTTTTACTTAACGCTGAGTCGAGCCAGGCCCCAAGTATGCGGTGACTAAGTTTGGTTGGTGCTAGCCCACCGAAAGAGCAAATCAGCACATCGGTCGGCTGATAACCAAGCAGTTGCCGAGCGGTAACTCGGTTATCTGTTTCTGGTGGGATACGCAATAAGGGAATCGTTACCCAATGTTTGGAAGCGCTTGCCCCGTAAAATTTATCGGCAAGTTCAAGCGAATGCTGGCTGTGCACCACAACACCCTGCGATCTTTGTAAAACAGGTAGGTTCGCCGGATACTTAAAAATAATATCAGCGGTATTAGTAACTGAAAATCGATCCTTGATCGCTTGATAGCCGTGACTACTAAAAAGCGCAGTGGACCAAGCATTTTGATTGTGTACGCTAGCCTCGCGATGAGCTTGAATCCCGGAGAGAAAAAAATCATGGAGTACAACGACACCAGGAATGTCCTCGAGTAAGTCGAACATATGTTTGTGGAAGGCCGAGTTGCCGAAGTGATAAAGCACGCGCTCAAAGTGATTAGCATTTTTCGCGAACCAGTCACTGGATCGAATGGCAACGTTATTGGTAACCCACGGACTCTCAATGACCTCAGTTTGCTCAACAATCACTTCAATGTCGTAGTACTTGCTGAGTTCAGGTAGTAGTTCGGCGCTGTAGTCAGCAATGCCGGATTGTGCCGACGGCAGTGGCGACACATAGGCAAGTTTAGGACGTTTGGTTTTTATAGGCACCCGGATATTTGATCTGTTTGACTCGGCCCAACACGACTGTATTGCTGAAAGTGCTCGGCGCGCGCTCTCGTCCCATGAAAACTGTCGCGACTGAATGTTGGCGCGCTCGATCAGCGCTCGACGGTAGGTTTGGTCGGTCAGTCCGCGTTCGATCATGTTCGCCATGGCCAAGTGATCATATGGATCAAAGAGAGCCTCTTCCCAACCAATAACCTCTGGCAGACTTGAGGTATTGGCGCCAATCACTGGTGCCCCACAACGAATGGCTTCAAGCGCAGGCAGTCCAAACCCTTCGTGCCATGAAGGAAAGATAAACAATTCACACAGGTTGTAGAGCGTAAGCAAATCGCGGTCGTCGACAAAGCCCGTGAATAAAACGTCTTGCAACCCGAGGCCAAGCTTTTTTAATTGTTCCTCTAGTAACTTGCGATTGGCTGGTTCGATTGCACAGACAATAGCCAGTTGGTATTGCGATTTTAAGTCTTTCGACAATAATGAATAAGCGCGTAACAGCCCGCCAACATTTTTGCGGTGATCGAGTCCGCCGGTGTACATCACAAAGGGTTTCTCTAGGCCATACCTTGTCCGAATTGATTTTTCGGATTCAGCAGAAACGTCGATTTTTCGAAACATATCATCGGCATCAGTTGAAACGTTATGCGTGCGGTGAGGGGGTAAGCCCAGGTGGTTGATGCCTTCTTGGCGCGATGATTCCGATATGGCGAGCCAGACATCAGCACGCTTAAAGTGTTCAATCTTGTCTTGATACCAAGACTTGACGATGGGGCTTTCGAGGTAGAGGTCTGGGTTCAGAAGGGGGATAAGATCGTAGAGCGTTACCGCAACGGGAGCTAGGGTCTGAAGCCGATGAACACTACTCAGTGCATCGTCACTGAGTCCTTCGAATAAGCTAGTGATGTAGATGAAATCGGGCTCTAAGCGAGATAAGAAAGCCTCATAAATAAGTTCATTGGTTTTGCGCCGGTCTTGGTTTGACAGACCAATATAAGAGACAGGGTAAAGCCCCTGCCAAACATGAATTTGCGACTGAGGTAGGATGCCGCCAAATGTGGCGCGCAAGGAATTGACTGTGTCGGTGAAACGACCATTGAGCACAAGATGTATCTCGTGAGTGGATCGTTGCCGGATCATGGCCTGAACAATTGCCAGGGTGTAACGACCAATGCCACGGGTTTTACTGCCAACTGACTGGGCGCCCTGCATATCAATGACAAGTCGCATCAACGAGTTTCCCCACCTTTTTTTGCCTTGCGAGACTGCAGGTCGTGCAGCATGGTTCGAGCGCGAGGACTTAGCTCAAGTACGTTTCCTGAGTGCAAGGATGTCTTTTTTTTTCTCGAGAACTCGCTTGCTTGGGCAGCATGGGCTAGCCGCCAAAGTGTTGCCTTTAGTTTTGGATGTGTGCCTATCAGATCGACCAGCTTTTGCCGCAAAGTAGGTCGATGCGCAATGTAAAGCACAGCCCAAGCCACAAATGGTCTCAAGAACTGTTTAATCTTTGTTGTGAATGACACGATTGACTACTCTGATTGGTTTAAAGCTATCATTGTCAGTAATGACAGTACCCTCTACGCTAATTGAAAACGGCTATTGGCTCATGATGTGTTGAAGCCTCCATGATAAGCCGATCTTAGATTGTTATTGTGATTCTTCAGAACAGCTCTGACATCGGTCGGATTTTCTCGACAACGTCAGTCGACCATTATTTTTTATTAATTAAACACGCATGTTTCGAATCGGCATCGATGGCCGTCCCTTCCAAGGTAACCTAGCTGGTACAGGTCGCTATGGGCAAGAGCTTTGCCGAGTTTTGAGTGAAGAATTTCCTGGGGCCCAGTTTTTTGTTTACAGCAATAAACCCATAACGATGCCAGTTGCGGATCTGAGGTGGACTCACCGAAAAGATCATTCAAAACTTTGGTCTCAGTTGCCCGCCTCACTTTGGTACCTAGAACGTGTCGGAACCTTGGCGCGCCATGACAAGCTCGATTTGTTTTGGGGGGGGGCAAACTTCTTGCCACGCGGTGTTCAAGGCCAATGCCGAAGTGTCGTCACGGTCTTGGACGTTGTGCCGGTACTTTTTCCCGAAACCATGTCTTGGAGGCATCGGTTGGTTCATCGGGCCTACTTTGACCGAACGTTAAGGGAGGCTGACCGGTTGGTGACTATTTCAAAGGGGTCAGCTCACCGTATTGAGCAAATATGGGGGCGTAAACCTGATGAAATCATCTACCCATGCACGGCCGATGTTTTCGTTCCGCCTGCCGCCTCTGATGTGGAGCGGGTAAAAAGGCATTATGGGCTTGAACGACCTTACCTTTTGACGGTTGCAACACTTGAACCACGCAAAAACCTGTCGCTTCTTCTGCAAGCTTTATTAGTTTTGAAGGCAAATGGTTTGGTGGTCTCTGACCTTTGTTTGGTCGGACAAGTGGGTTGGAAGTCTGGATCATTACAAAAGATAATCAATCAAGCCACGCTGGTCGGCATCAGGATTGTCCAGACTGGCTTCGTGCCTAATAAAGATTTACCAGCGCTGTATGCCGCATCACGTGCGTTTGTCTTTGCCTCGGTCTATGAAGGCTTTGGAATGCCGGTTTTGGAGGCAGTTCGTTGCGGCGCGCGCGTGTTTGCAACTGATTTACCCGAAATCAGAGAAGCGGGTGGTAGCCAAGCGACTTATTTCGAACCAACAGTTGACGGGATTGCGAACGCGCTCAGGGAGTTTTTTGCTGAAGATTATGCTTTGGAAAATTTTTTGCCCAGAGCCAATCCCGGTGAGGGACATGACACCTCCTGGCAAACAGAGGGCCGAAAGCTGGCCATGACAATGAAGTCGCTCTTATGAAAATCGGTATCGACGCCTCAGGAATCAATAGCTATCGGACAGGAACAGTAACCTATATCGTTGAAATATTGAATCAGTGGAATATTGATCGATCACTTGATCATGTTTTTGTCATCTTTTGTTCACCCAATACACGGCATCATTTCGACACACTTAAACTTGACAACCGGTTTGAGCTGGAGATGGTGTCCCGCATAAAACCCATCCAAATGCTTTGGCAGCAGACAGGACTGCCACTAGCGCTTTGGCGGGGCCATTTTGATGTTCTCTGGGGGCCCGGCTTTGTCTTGCCGTTTTTGCCTGTTTGTCCCATGGTTGTCACGATTCACGATTTGACCTTCGAGCTGTTTCCTGGGGTCCACCAGTTTATTAAGCGCATCTACTTTCCAAGGATGATCCGTTACGCCGTTAAGCACGCCCGCCAAGTCTTAGCCGTCTCTCAATCGACCGCACAAGATCTGGCAAAGGCGATACCCATTAGCCAATACAAAACCACAGTTACGCTTTTGGCTGCTCGGTCGGCTTTGAGTGAGCAAAGCGTCTCGTCGAAACCGCTGCTGCCGCAATCTGCACCTTACGCCTTGTTTGTTGGCACCCTCGAACCTCGCAAAAACCTGGTTCGGCTCATTCAGGCTTGGGGCAGACTGACACCTGGCGATAGACAGGAATGTCGCTTGATCGTTATTGGCATGCAGGGCTGGATGGTTGGTGAACTTGAGCAAATCGCCACTGACATCGATTCTGTTGATTTTGTGGGACATGTCAGTGACCTAGAGTTGCATACTTATCTGGAGCAGGCGCATCTTTTTGTCTACCCGTCGTTATATGAAGGTTTCGGATTGCCAGTCATTGAAGCCATGGCTTATGGCATTCCTGTACTGACAAGTGCTGTGGGGGCGACTGAAGAAATCGCCCACGGTGCTGCTGTTTTGGTAGACCCACTAAGTGTCGATGCAATTGCTGGCGGTATCAGGGCTTTGTTAACCAACGAGTCCCTTCGGCAGTGTCTCTCTGGTGCCGGTCGTGAACGCGCGCAGCAATTTTCTTGGGAAAGAACGGCAAATTTGACATTACAAGCGTTAGAGACGGCTGCCAAGCCGAAATCAATATCATGACGCTGAGTGTTAGTCTTGGTTGGCGGTCCAGCCTCGGCCAGTGCCTGCGCAATGCCGACCAAGAGCACTGATACACCCGTGCGATAATTGAAGTATTGACTGACAACGAAGAATATGAGCACATCGCACATTTCAGTAGCCACTAAAGACATCAAAGCGGCTTTGTTGCACGCAGGTCTTGCTGGCACATTAGGCTGGCAAGACATCAAGCAACGTTATCGGCGATCAAAGCTAGGGCCCTTTTGGCTCACAATTAGCATGGGCGTGATGATCGGGGCGTTAGGACTGGTGTTTGGGGCCATCTTTAATGCTCCCATGCAAGAGTTCTTACCGTTTTTAGCGGTTGGTATTATTTTATGGTCTTACATCTCAACAGTCATCAATGAGGGTTGCACGGCTTTTTCAAGCGCAGATGGCATGATTAAGCAGTTGCCGTTGCCGCTATTTCTTCACGTCATGCGGGTCATTTGGAGGAATGCGGTCATTTTGGCACATAACGTCATTATCATTCCGATTCTTTTTATGGTGTTTTTGAAACCGATTGGCTGGGTCAGCTTGTTGGTTATTCCGGGCCTAGCGCTTACTACCTTAACGTTATCTTGGGTGGCATTGTTGGCAGCGATTCTGTGCACGCGTTACCGCGATTTATCTCAAATTGCTGCCAGCGTTTTGCAGATTGCCTTCTATGTAACGCCAATTATCTGGATGCCTTCGTTACTGGCTGGTCGCCGAAGCTTGATTTTTCTAGACGCTAACCCTTTTTATCATTTGATTGAAGTCATTCGCGCGCCACTCCTAGGCAGCCTCCCAACGCTGACTAACTGGTTGGTGTCTATTTTGATTGCTGTTATTGGTTGGTTTGTCACAATTTTGGTGTACGGCCGTTATAAAAACCGCATCAGCTACTGGTTGTAACTCATCATGGCATTGATTGATTTTAAGGGAGTCGGTGTTGACTTTCCCATTTATAACTCAGCTAGCCGCTCGCTGAAAAAACGGTTGATGAGCGTTGCAACCGGTGGCCGCCTGAGTGCCGATCCAAGTGGTGTTGTGATCGCGCGCGCGCTGGATAATATCAACTTTGTCCTCAAGGATGGTGAACGTGTGGCTTTACTGGGCCACAACGGCGCCGGTAAGACTACGTTATTGCGTGTGCTCAGTGGCGTCTATGCCCCTACCTTTGGGAACAGGATTGTGCAGGGCCAGCTAGGCTCGCTGATCGACATTTCGCTGGGCATTGATCCAGAAGCATCGGGACTTGAAAATATTTTTATTCGAGGACGTCTGTTGGGTATGAGTGCTAGCGAGATTGGTGCAAAAACCCCGGAAATTATTGAATACTCCGAATTGGGTGATTTCATTGACATGCCGGTGCGTACCTATTCAACAGGCATGCATATGCGTTTGGCATTCACCATCTCAACCACGCTGCGACCGGAGATTCTCCTAATGGACGAGTGGTTGTCCGTGGGTGACGAGCGCTTTAAGCGAAAGGCGGAGTCGCGCATGAATGATGTGGTGCGGTCAACCAGCATCCTTGTCGTGGCAACCCACTCGCGCGAACTCGTCATGACGCTCTGTACCCGTGCTCTGTGGTTGGAGCACGGAAAAATTAAAATGGATGCCAGTTCAGATGAAGTTTGCAATGCTTATTTTGGCAAATCGCCCTAGTAAAAATGTCCTGAACAGGATGTCCTGAGCAAGGGCTATTATTTTTCGATAGTCGGTAGCCGCCAAAGAAATTTTTTGAAGTAGCGAGCCATGCTTCGAGCGTGCCAAAGCATGTATTTAAAATTATGGCGGCTAGCTCTTTGAGCCCCATGCGTGACTATGATTTTGGGGCAACCTATCAAACGCGAACCTTGTTGCCAGATGCGCGCGCATAGATCAACGTCCTCGTAATATAGAAAATACCCCTCATCGAATCCGCTGAGTTGCTTGAACGCCTCGCGCTCTACTATTAAGCACATTCCACCAACCCAGGCTGGAAACATAATGTCCATTTTGGGGTCAGGGTGGATCACCGAAGGGTCCTTCCCTGCTGCTTTTAGCAACAGATCTCTCGCTGTCGGAAATTGCCGCCAGCTGTCGGCAGGTTCCCCAGATAACGACACGACTGCGGGAGCGGCAAGAATGGCTCTTGAGGCACGCATGTTTGCTATGAGCCCTTCAAATATTGGCTGCATCAGCACTACATCAGGGTTTAGCACGCAGAAAAATTCAGTTTCACATTGAGTAAACGCGGCATTATGATTAGCACCAAACCCCTTGGGCTGATCGTTATGAATGACCACCAATCGATTAGATAATGGTAGGTTAAGTGACTCTTTGATGTTGAGCGTCAATATGATTTTGTCGACCCCCGCTTGTGCCAGCAACTGTTCGATTAATTGCTCTGCCAGACGCCCGCTACCATGACTAACTACTGAGACCGTGACGCATGTTAATGCGGGTCTAGCCGTCTTTGCTTTTCTATGGATAGGATCATTCGAAACCATACGATGCAAAGGATGTGTTGATTTGGCGATATTGTTGGCTGTGTCATCCACAAAAAACACTCAGCGAAATTATTTTTGTCATTATTAGGTCTTTTTGTCTGGTTTGAAACTCACGTGAGTGTTTCTAATAATGCTTTTGGTAAGAATTTAACGACGGTTTGGGTTAGTGAAGTTGACCATCCATTTTTTAATGGCGTTCAGGTAACTCTTTTCGACAACACAATTTTGAGGGAGCCGATTTTTTACAGATAAAGCGGTATTAGAAAATTCAGGGAGATCAACAGTGGACAAGTTTTTCTTTCCATGTGTTTTGTCGTTTTCCCATAAATAGTAATTTTCCCAAGCTGAACCTAACCCGTCTGAGTGAGCATCATAACGTTTAACCTTAGCCCGCCGACTGTCGTAAGAATGAAAGCTCCAATCCAAATGGATCATGGTTGCCTCGAGGGGTGCCACAGCACTGGAGTTCCCGTCTGGGATAAAGCCTGGGGTGTGGATTTCAGTTGTGTATGGGACCTTCTCTGGGCGATACAGTCGCCATTGAATGTGCGCTGTCGATGGGTGCAGCTTACTTGCTTTGAGCTTTGCCGTGTCAGTGACAGTGCATTGGAGCCTAGGGAAACCAACACTGTTAATCGTTTTGTCTGACAGTACCTTTTGAACGTGGGTAAGCATGGCCTTGCTTGGTAATTCATCGTCATCCATTCGCAGCACCCATTCGGTTCCTGATCGAATTGATAATTCTTGGATCATTCCTTCAACGATGGCAGATGGATTATTTAGCACCAGTGTCTCGACACCCCGAGCTTCTACTCTTGTTTTAGTGGCGTCTTCGGACTTCGAGTCAACAAAGACGGTAACCGGTAGGCCAATTTCCTCGTAGAAATCTAGGATGATATCGATGTAATCCTCAGCGTTCATCGTTGGGATAATGATACGAAGTCTTTGGCCTGCTATATCTTGACGTAATAGCTCGCTAACGACTTCCCATGCTTTAACGTTTTCCTGCATACCTTTGATCCGTGTGTTTCATTTGAGTTGTCATTCGCAACGAGCTAACGAATCTGAGCAAACAGCCAGTAACAAGCTTTATGTGGAATTAAAAGAGATCAGTTTGCCACAGTCTTTTGCTGCTTTTGTCAGAGCCCAAGGCTAAAGTGTTGTTGCACTTTTCCTTATCTGAGTTGGTAATGTCGCCAATTACACTCGAAACCGCTTTGAATACAATCGCTTTGAGTAGGTCGTACAAGAGCTAAACCATTGAAAATAAATTAATTAACAAAAGACCACGCTCTATTTTATGCATTTAATTCCATACATTTTTTTTTTGCAGCGACGACTATTTTAAAAGGTTTTTTGAGACCAATACACTTGTTTACAGTTGGATTTAGGGCGCTTTGTGAACGATGATAACAAGACTGTCAGGGTGATCACTTGCAAGCGCAAGTTCCCCTACAATTACGGTTGCAAAGGTCAATCTCAGCAGCGCAAATGCATCACAAAAGGCCAACTGACATGAATTCCACGCCACCTGTACGGCCTGCGTCACCAGTAAACGTCTTTTTAGACTTGCCAGCCCTGAATGCTTTCAGTGTCAATGAACTAGACGCTTGCCTGTCTGTCGTCTATCCAGGCCCCCATCGCAGCGCCTCTTGGATCGCTAAGGCTCTCATTGCTCATCGGCCTTTTGCTAGTTTTGCCGCTTTCAAATATGCCCTGACCCAAGTCGTGCAACAAGCCAGCGGCGAGGCTAAGCGCCAATTGATCGAACAAAGCGAACCAGATTGGCAAAGATGGGTTGGCTCGTTTGCACAAGCGTCGGTTGAATCGTCGTTTGAAGTGCTTCTTAAAACACCGTTGTCTCAGTACCAAGCCAATTTCGGGTTTCCTTTTGTACTGGCGCCTCAAGGACCGCGGGGGGCAATTGTTACTGGTGTTGGTACGGCTGATGCTAATGTTGGTGAGCCTTTCGCCCTAACCCCTGCCGATGTCTTGAACACTCTGCAGCGGCGCTTGGGGCAGCCGGCCGAGTTCGAGCTGCAAGAAAGCTTGCGAGAAGTGCACCGGATTGCAGAGCTGCGGCTGAACGCACTGTTTGGTGTGACACCCGTGCTGGGTAATTTGGTGTGGGATTGGTGCGAGACACTCGCAGCGATCAGTGAGCCGGGTTATGTGGAACGCGGTGAACTGACAGTGACTTATTTGACGGCCGAGCATCAGGCGTGTGCGGCCCAACTGAAGCAGTGGATGAAAGACGATTGTGGCTTTGATTCAGTCACGGTTGATGCGGTGGGTAATGTGGTGGGGGTGTATCACGGTCAAGATCCTGAATCCCCGTGCTTGATGACGGGTAGTCACTTTGATACGGTGCGTAACGGTGGCAAGTACGACGGTCGCTTGGGTATTTTGGTGCCTATGGCGTGCGTGAGAGAACTGTCACGTCAAGGCAAGCGCCTGCCCTTTGGCATTGAAGTCGTGGGGTTTTCTGAGGAAGAGGGACAGCGCTACAAAGCGGTGTTTTTGGGTTCAGGCGCACTCACCGGTGCGTTTAACAACGCTTGGCTTGATCAAACCGATGCCCAAGGCATCAGTATGCGCCAAGCCATGGCTGGTGCAGGACTGAATATCGATGACATCCCCAGCTTAAAACGTGACCCCGCCAAATACCTCGGGTTTGTTGAAGTGCATATTGAGCAAGGCCCTGTGTTGAACAGTCAAGACTTGCCACTGGGTGTGGTGACGTCTATCAATGGTGGTTTGCGCCTTTTGGGTGAAATCGAAGGCATGGCCAGCCACGCTGGTACCACCCCCATGACCATGCGCAACGATGCCGCCGCTGGTGTGGCCGAACTGATTCTGTACCTAGAAGAACGCGCCTCGTCAGTGCCTGATTTGGTCGGCACTGTCGGGCAACTCGAAGTGCCCAATGGTTCGATCAACGTCATTCCTGGGTGCTGTCGATTTAGTTTGGATATTCGTGCGACCACTGACGAAGTTCGTAACGCCTGCGCCGAAGACGTCAAAGCGGCGCTTGCCCGCATCTGCCAAAAGAGAGGCCTGCGGGGTTCGGTTGAAGAGATCATGCGTGTGGCTGCTGCGCCATCAGACCCTGCCATGCAGGGCCGCTGGGAACGCGCGGTGGCGGGTCTTGGCTTGCCTGTCTTTTGTATGCCGAGCGGGGCAGGACATGACGCCATGAAACTGCACGACATCATGCCCCAAGCCATGCTTTTTATGCGTGGGTTAAATGCAGGTATTAGTCACAACCCCCTTGAATCCATCACCAACGACGACACCGAGTTGTGTGTGCGGGCCTTTGAAGGCCTGCTGCAACAACTGACCCAGGAACTGAACGGATGAAGCGCGTGCCTACAACTCAAGAAATATCCAAGAACGACTATGCCACCCTCGATGCGTGGATTGACACGCATTTTGATGAGCAGGTGGTGTTTTTACAAGAACTGGTGAAAGTGCCCACCGATACTCCGCCGGGAAACAACGCACCACATGCGGCGCGCACGGCTGAGCTGTTGTTGGCTTTTGACATGACGGCTACCCATCATCCGGTGCCTGCTGATGAGGTCAAAGCCGCAGGTATGGAATCTATTACCAACCTAATCGTGCGCCGTGAGTACGATGCCAAACAAGGACCCACCATTGCTTTGAATGCCCATGGCGATGTGGTGCCACCAGGCGAGGGTTGGACGCGCGATCCGTATGGCGCCACAATCGTTGATGGCAAGATTTATGGTCGTGCCACGGCGGTTAGCAAATCAGATTTCTCGACCTTTACCTTTGCTGTGCGGGCGTTAGAGGCGGCGTTTGCTGCCAAGTTAAAAGGTGCGGTCGAACTGCACTTTACGTATGACGAAGAGTTTGGCGGTGAGTTGGGTCCGGGCTGGTTACTCAAAAACGGTTTGACCAAACCCGATCTGATGATTGCGGCTGGGTTTTCTTATGAAGTGGTGACCGCCCACAACGGTTGTTTACAGATTGAAGTCACGGTGCAAGGTGAAATGGCCCATGCCGCTATCCCAGATAGCGGCATTGATGCTTTGCAGGGTGCGGTGCACATCATGCAGGCACTCTATGCTTTAAACGCAGACTATCTTGGCGTGACGTCTAAGGTGACTGGGATCACTCACCCTTACTTAAACATCGGACAAATTTCAGGTGGCACGAATACCAATGTGGTGCCTGGCAAGGTGGTGTTTAAGCTTGATCGCCGCATGATCCCTGAAGAGGATCCGGTTGCCGTCGAAGCCAGTATTTTGCGTACGATTGAGACGGCGGCTGCCAGCTACCAACCACCACGTGGTGGCAAAACCCTAACTGTTCAAACACGGCGTTTGTTGTTGGCTCGCGCCATGGCGCCTTTGGCTGGTAACGCGCAGTTGGTTGAATCTTTGCAAACGCACGGACAGACGGTGTTTGGTGAACTGATTCCTGCCATTGGCACACCGCTTTATACCGACGTGCGTCTTTACGTTGAACGTGGCATTCCTGGTGTCATTTATGGCGCTGGTCCTCGCACGGTTCGCGAGAGCAATGCCAAACGGGCTGATGAACACCTTGACCTTGAAGACTTGCGGCGTGCCACCAAAGTGGTGGCAC
>CAWUWI010000008.1:0-51495 GCA_963926245.1 uncultured Burkholderiaceae bacterium
GTATAACGCAGGGGTTGGCATCGGTGGCATGGTGAGTAAGGACGTGGAGCTGAACGTGCGCTACGACATCGACTTCTCAAGCACGCGCTACACCAACCAGATGGTCAGTGCGAGAGTTAAGGTCTTGTTCTAGGGCAAAGCCGTTGCGCTGCGGTTAAAGAGATGAACTTAGCTTAAACCCGGACAAATTCTGTCTTGACGACAGGGTCCACCTTAGTTGTTTTGAGGGTTGAGGTGCTGGCTTTTGCACCTTGGTTTTGGCTCTAATTAGATATTTTTAGCGCTGGGTAGTCAAAGTTACCTGGCGCAACAAATCAAAATTATTGATCAGTTTTTGGAAAAATAAAATTTTACTTCGATCCCAACGCAGATACACACTCAATTACAAATGACCGCCCCCCCTCCGCCTTGCAACATCAAAGACTGAGGAGCTAGCAAACGGGTCAACTATTCGCGCCAAAAAAGCCAAGTGAGTTGCTCGGAATAGACCTTTTACTTTCCCATGCATTTGCGCAACTATATGCAATTGTTAGAGGTGGTGTTAGCCCCGTGTTAGCCCGTTCCAAAATGAAAAAAGGGTCACATCGCTGTGACCCTCATATTTACTGGTGCCGGTGAAAGGAGTCGAACCCTCGACCTTCGCATTACAAGTGCGCTGCTCTACCAACTGAGCTACACCGGCACGGGATGCCCCATCGATCAGGAACATTTTAAAGAGCACGTATTGTATGAGAAAAATAGAAACCTTACTTTACGATCTTCAAATGAGGACGTTTTGGGGGCTCTTCAGTGCCAGCTGGCGGTGATGTCTGCGGCGAACTGGCGGGTTGTGCAACATCAACAGCCTGTACTTCAAAACCCATGCCCGTTCCCGTTTCCTTGGCATAGATCGCTGAAACTGCCCCGATAGGCACCCATATCATTTCCGTTTTCCCACCAAAACGCGCCTGAAACTCAACAAAGTCATTGCCGATTTTGAGTTGTTGCGTAGCCGCATCAGCCACATTTAAGGTGATTTGCCCATCATGAACAAAAGACATCGGTACACTTGTATTGTCATCGACTTGCACCACCAAGTGTGGCGTCAAACCGTTGTCAGTACACCACTCGTGCAGCGCACGTATGAAGTAGGGTTTGGTGGCGGTTTCAATCATCTTTGAAACTCAATCGGCATGTTGTGGAGACACTCGCATCGACCGCGATAGTCTGCGGCAATGCGAATACCAAAACGTTTTAAAAATTAACGACGCATGACTTTTTCTGATGGAGTCAGCGCTTCAATGTAGGCTGGGCGCGAGAAAATACGCTCACCATACTTTTGGATGGGGGCAGCCGTCTTAGGTAATTCAACACCGTAGTGATCCAAACGCCACAGCAAAGGCGCCATTGCCACGTCTAGCATTGAGAACTCCTCACCAAGCATGTATTTGTTTTTAAGCATCAACGGAGCCAACTGCGACAAACGGTCGCGAATGGCAGACCGTGCTGCGTCCTGACGTTTGGTGTCAGCGCGAGCCGTGCGGTCTTCTAGGACCGAGACATGCACGAATAGTTCTTTTTCAAAATTGAACAAAAACAAACGAGTGCGTGCGCGCATGACAGGGTCAGCAGGCATCAACTGAGGGTGTGGGAAACGCTCATCAATGTATTCGTTGATGATGTTTGATTCGTACAAAATAAGGTCGCGCTCAACAAGAATCGGTACTTGGCCATAAGGATTCATCACGCTGATGTCTTCTGGCTTATTGTAAAGATCAATGTCTTGAACCTCAAAGTCCATATCCTTCTCATACAGCGCGAAACGGCAACGGTGTGAAAAGGGGCAGGTCGTGCCAGAATAGAGGACCATCATGGGAGCTATACCGTCCAAAAATCGAAAGCAGATTAAAGAAACAAAAGCCAGCGCCAGCCAAAGCGAGCGCTGGCTGACACAAACTTACTTATTTGACGTGTTTCCAATACGACGCATTCAAACGCCATGCGACCACGAAAAATATACCCAAGAAGAGTAACACCCAAACACCGATTTGCTTGCGCTTGAGTTGTGACGGATCCGACATCCAAGTCATGAACCCGGCCAAATCAGCCATATCGCTATCATACTTGGCGGCACGCTGGGGATCGAGTGCTTTGAACCGGTGAGTTTCAGAGGCTGAACCACTGTAGTCAACCAAGGGCTCAATATTGGACGTCCAGTAGCCTTCAGGGCCATAAACCGTTGTTACTTTTTGCCAAGAAGGCTGGCCATCCTTTTCCACTTGCTGCACCACTGTCGAGGTCAACTCTCGTGGCCCCTGCATGTCCCACAATACGTGTGGCATGCCAGCATTGGGAAAGGCCAAATTATTCCAACCTGTGGGCTTGGTCGTGTCACGGTAAAAAGTACGCAGGTAGGTGTAAATGTAATCACCACCGGGCGGACCCGCATTGGCAGACTTAGACCGGGCCATAACACTCAAATCAGGGGCAGCCGCACCAAACCACATGGTGCCGTCAGCACGCGTCATGGCGATGGTCATCATGTCACCGACGCGCTCGCCCGAAAACAACAAGTTGTTTTTGATCTGCTCATTAGTTAACCCAATTTCCGTCAACTTGCTGTAGCGCATTGACTTGGCACTATGGCAGTTCAAACAGTTATTGACGAATATCTTGGCCCCATTTTGTAGGGACGCGTTATCGTTTAACCGGTTAGGTGCCTTATCCCAGGGGTAAGTACCGCCGGCTGCCATCGAGACAGCACAAGTCAACGAGAGCACAACAGTACTTACAAACTTTGTCATCATTTTCATTACGTCTCTCACGACTTAGTGGGCATGGAACACAACGCGATCTGGCACGGGCTTAAATTCACCCATCCGGCTCCACATGGGCATCAAAAAGAAGAATCCAAAGTAGATCACCGTGCCGATTTGCGACATCAAGTTAAAGGCATCGGTTGGCGCTTTCGTGCCCAAGAAACCAAGAACCACAAAATTGACAAAGAAAACAGCGTAAAGCGTTTTGTGCCAACCGGGACGATAGCGAATCGAACGCACGGGACTGTGATCCAACCAAGGCAAGAAAAACAGCAGTACGACCGCACCACCCATGATCACCACCCCCCAGAACTTGGCATCAACAGTGCGCATGGAAACGGCAATCAATAATAGGATCACGGGCACTGCGATCTTCAAAAATCCCTTGGTCTTGAAGAACATCATGACCGCGGCAATACCTGTCGCAGCAGCCATCACCCAAGTAAATTGGTCCGTCACAGCACGCAACATGGAATAAAAAGGCGTGAAATACCAAACGGGGGCAATGTGTGGCGGCGTCTTCAACGGATCAGCAGGTATGAAGTTGTTGAATTCCAAGAAATAGCCACCCATCTCTGGCGCAAAAAACACAATCGCCATGAAAATAATGAAGAAGCCTGCCGCACCCATGATGTCATGCACCGTGTAATACGGATGAAAGGGAATGCCATCAAGCGGACGACCATATATGTCTTTCTTGGCTTTAATGTCGATACCGTCTGGATTGTTCGAACCGACTTCATGCAACGCCACGATGTGGGCGCCCACCAAGCCAAGCAAAACCAATGGAATGGCAATGACGTGGAGCGCGAAGAATCGGTTCAAAGTGGCATCCGACACCACATAATCGCCTCGAATCCAAATCGCTAACTCAGGACCAATAAACGGTATGGCCGCAAAGAGGTTAACAATCACCTGAGCGCCCCAAAACGACATTTGACCCCAAGGCAACAAATAGCCCAAGAACGCCTCTGCCATCAAGGCCAAGAAGATGCCAACACCAAAAATCCACACCAACTCACGTGGTTTGCGATATGAGCCGTAAATCAGGGCTCGTGTCATGTGTAGGTAAACCACCACGAAGAACATCGAGGCACCCGTAGAGTGCATGTAACGCATAAACCAGCCGCCCGGCACCTCGCGCATGATGTACTCAACAGAGTCAAAGGCGTTTGCCGCGTCTGGTTTGTAGTGCATCACCAAAAAAATACCAGTGACAATCTGCAACACCAAGACCAACATGGCCAAAGAGCCAAAGAAGTACCAAAAATTAAAGTTTTTGGGCGCGTAGTACTCGGATAAATGCGCCTTGATTGTCGACGTTAACGGAAAGCGGTGGTCTATCCACCCCAATGCCCCTGTCGTCTCGACTTGCTTCTCGCCAGCCATGTTACGGCTCCTCTCAAACTTTCGATGTCAGTTTTATTCACAAGCACAACAATGCTGTTTAAGCAGGGTTGTTCTCATCCACACCTATTAGAATGCGGCTATCGGTCACATATTGATAGGGCGGCACTTCTAAGTTGTCAGGTGCGGGTTTGTTTTTATAGACCCGGCCTGCCATATCAAAATTAGAACCATGACATGGGCAAAGGCTTCCGCCTTCCCAGCCAGCGGGCAGGCTGGGTTGTGCGCCAGGTGTGAACTTTGGCGTTGGCGAACAACCCAAGTGCGTGCATATGGCCACACCAACCCAAATCTCGGGCTTGCGTGAGCGCCAATCATTCTTAGCGTACTCAGGCGTGATGCCTGGACGCTCTGAATTGGGATCAGCGAGTTGGCTGTTCAAACCGGGCAAGGCTGCCAATTGCTCTGGTGTGCGGCGGATTACCCAAACGGGCTTGCCGCGCCACTCGACCGTGCGCAACTCTCCAGGCCTGAGCATGCTTACATCGACTTCGACCGCAGCGCCAGCGGCTTTCGCTTTTTCTGAAGGTGCGAAGCTACTAACGAATGGCAACGCCACAGCGGCGCCTGCAACACCACCAACCGCACAGGTCGCACCGATCCAAAAACGCCGTGAGGGATCTGGCGGCAACGTTAAAGGTGCGGCCCCTTCTTCGTCCTGCTTTACAGTCGTATCCTGACTCATCACATCATCCTTGTGTTGCATTGACGACGCAAGTGGCCGTCCAGTCATACTTCATTAATAATTTGCACCGTAGTATAAACCCTCTGCCATTTACTCGCCCGCTACTCAAAAAGGAAAACAATGTCTAAAGTAACCGGAGTCATTAAGGAATTTAGAGAGTTTGCTGTTCGCGGCAACATGATTGATCTTGCCGTGGGCATTATTATCGGCGCGGCTTTCTCTAAAATAGTCGATTCACTGGTTAAAGATGTGGTCATGCCAGTTATCAACTTTGGGATTGGCGGGAGTGTTAATTTCTCAAATAAATTTTTAATCCTATCAGAACCAGAAAACTACACTGGATCGAAGACTTACGCAGAACTGACGCAGGCCGGTGCAATTGTCTTCGCTTGGGGTCAGTTTTTGACCATGATGATTAACTTTGTTTTGTTGGCATTTATCGTCTTCTGGATGGTGAAACTGGTAAACAAAGCCCGCATGACATTTGAGGCCGAAAAGCCAGCACCAGAACCCACACCCACGCCAACCGATATCGCACTTCTCACAGAAATCCGAGACTTGCTCAAAAAATAAAGGCGCCTCGGTCATGCTGGATTGTCGATGTCAATGAACTGCACGGGGATGTCAAGCGCTGACTGAAGCGCTTGACCGAGGGCTAGCACACCGTATCGCTCCGTGGCGTGATGGCCCGCGCTGATAAAAGCAACGCCGTTTTCTCGTGCCAAATGGGCACAAGGCTCGGAAATCTCGCCAGTGATGAAGACATCCGCACCGCCCTCGATCGCTGATTCAAACATGCCTTGAGCGCCGCCGGTGCACCAAGCAATCCGTCGGCAAGGCTGGTCGGGGTCACCCACCACGATGGGTTCACGGCGCAATCGTTGCGCAACATGCGCTGAAAACTCAGACAACCGGTATTCGACACTCGGGCGGCCCCACCAAATAAGCCCATTGGGGCCTGTGGTGACTGGCGCCCCTTGGCTATCGAGATCGACTATCCACTCAAGCTCTCGAGCCAGCTGTGCATTGTTGCCAAACGCGGGGTGGGCATCAAGTGGCAGGTGGTATGCAATCAAATTGATGTCATGCGCCAGCAAGCGTGCCAGGCGTGCACGGCGCTGCCCACGCACGGTTGGATCTTCACCTCGCCAAAACCAACCGTGGTGAACCAGCACAGCATCCGCACCGACATCAATTGCCGCGTCTATTAACGCCAAGCTCGCTGTCACGCCTGTGATCACAAGCTTGACGTGATCTGTGCCTTGAACCTGCAAGCCGTTTGGGCAATAGTCTGTGAACATCGCCGGTTGCAAAATCTCGTCGAGCCAACGCAATAGTTCTTTCGTCTGAATGGTACTCAACGTTTTTATACCGTCGCTTGATTCTGGCTTTGGGGCGTTGGCTCGTTTTGTGAAACAAACCGATTGCTAGGGTTTTTGCTAAGCAAGCGTCACTGTTGCGTCGTTACTAAGCAGCGCTTCAGCACGCGCAACCAAATCTCGACGGGTGTCAGGATCAAGCTGATGAAACACTTCTTGCAAACGCGCAAGGTCCTCATCCTCGGTGTAAAACCAACTGACCGGTGTTTGTAATATATCGGCTACCTTGCACATCAAACGGTAGTCAGGTGCGTGCTTGCCGCGCTCGTATTGATTCATCCGGGCGCTTGCTGAGGTTGGGTCAATACCCGCGAGTTTGCCCAACTTCTCTTGAGACAAACCTGCTCTGAGCCGTGCTGTTTTGAGTCGTTCACAAATCATCATTTTCCCCTAAAGTGAACTGCTAGTTTCAATGTACAAATGCCCTCTCTTGCTGCTGCGGGCCTTAGTTTTTTATGTGTTTTGTCAATACTAAAAATTTTTCTAATATTATGTCTACTAATATAAACTGATAGTCATTATCATTTTATATGATAATGACTATTTTCACTTTAAAGCAATACCCAAAACTGGGATTCAGCATGGACCTTAAACAGATACATTATTTCGTGGTGCTGTATGAGGAGCAATCGGTCACGCGTGCCGCACTGCGGCTGAACATAGTGCAGCCGGCGTTAAGTATGCAAATCGCCAAACTCGAACGCGACGTCGGACGCCAGCTGTTTAGACGCAGCGCACGGGGCATGACACCAACGCCAGCTGGCGACGAAATGCATGCCACTTTTGCGCCCATCGTTTCGGCCTTCACAACCGAACGCGCCAAGGTGGTTCGCAGTGGTGGGCAGCTCTCTGGACATGTACAAGTTGGCGTGGTGGCGAGCTTGGGGCACAGCATCCTACCCAACACGCTGATGCGGTTCATGGCCGAGCACCCTCGGGTCACGCTCTCGTTTACGGAAGGACTGACAGATACCATTAGCGAATCGGTGGGCAATGGTCAACTTGACCTCGCCTTCATCAACCGACCAACCAGATCAACGGGATTAACGATTGAACCTGTGATTCAAGAAGAGGTGGTACTGGTTTCGTCGCAAAACTCACCCGCGGATATTGCTGACCGAGTTTGCCTGACCGACGTCAAGGATCGACTGTTCATCATGCCAACCAAAGCCCATGGGTTGCGTCAATTGATTACAAGGACTTTAACTCAAGCCAACTTGTCAATCATCCCAGTGCTGGAGATCGACTCCTTCACTTCTATCGCGACGATGGTCAGTGAGGGGCGGTATCTGACATTTTTTCCTGAAGACACTGTGCGTAACTTGAAGTGGCGTGCCTCAATTGACTTGCGAATACATCACTTGATCGAGCCCGCCATGCACCGCGAAATCGTCTGTGCGACCAATCCGCGTCGTCCGCTGAGCCCGGCAGCAGAAAAGTTGTCAACCGCACTGATTAATGCCATCTGTGAGGCTCATGCAAGCTTGCAGACGGACTCGAGCGTCAGGCCTGCCTAGCAGTAAAGAAAGGCTCAGTCAGACCTGTCAGATTTGTTGCTTCGCGTATTGGTCCCATCGCTGTCGATGTCATCGGCATCTTCTGGATCGACGGCTCGTGGCTTAACACGCGTGGCCACTAGGAGACCGACCTCATACAGGATCCACAATGGCACGGCCAACATGAACTGGCTGATCACGTCGGGCGGGGTCACAATAGCGGCAATCACAAAGGCCACCACCACCACATAGCCACGGATTTCGCGCAGCTTTTTAACCGACACCATACCCATGCGGACCAACAGCACCACGACAACGGGCACTTCAAAGGTGATGCCAAACGCCAAGAACATTGACATCACAAAATTTAAGTACGCTTCAATATCAGGCGCAGGCGTGATTGATTGCGGCGCAAACGAGCTGATGAAGGCAAAGACGGTCTGAAACACCACAAAATAACAAAACGCCATGCCCACCAAAAAAAGCAACGAACTCGACACAATCAAAGGCATTGCCAAGCGTTGCTCATTGCGATAAAGACCGGGCGCCACGAAGGCCCACACCTGGTAGAGCACGAAAGGCAACGCCAAGATGAAAGCCGCCAACATGGTCACCTTAACTGGCACCATAAACGGTGTAATCACACCGGTGGCAATCATCCGGGTACCCGGCGGCAAGGTGGCAAGCATGGGTTGCGCCAAGAAGTCATAAATGACCGATGCGCCCGGGTACATAAAGAGCACCACAAAAATCGCTACCACGGCACCAGCGGCTTTGATCAAACGATCACGCAGCTCAACCAAATGCGAGATGAAGCCTGTCTGTAGGCCTTTGCCCTCTACTTCCTGCGCGTCACTCACGTCTTGGGCTCCCGGGGCGTTGCAGAGGTCGCGATAGCCGTTTGGGATTCGGTTTCAGTCATTAGGGGCTGACCGTCAGAAGCGACTGGAGTGGCGTGAACCTTGGCGCCAGAGGCAGGCACATTGGCCAAACCATTCATGCTTTCAGCTGCGGGCTTCATGATAGGCTGATAATCGTAGTCGAATTCGTCTTTGGTGTCGTGCTTGGGATCATCTTTGACATCGTCAACAGAATCGTTTTTAAGACTCACAGCACTATCGGCTGGGCTGTCTTTCTTTAGACCATCGCTAATTGACTTCATGTCGTCAATGGGTTCTTGCAAGCCTTGCCGAATGTCAGACTCGGTTTTAGTGAACGAGCTTTGAACAGACTGCGCCGCAGACTCCATTTCTTGCTTCATCTTGCGCAACTCGTCGATCTCGACTTCACGCTGAATGTCGCCCTTGACGTCATTGACGTAACGCTGGGCACGACCAAGCAAGTGCCCGACCGTACGGGCCACCTTTGGTAGCTTTTCAGGCCCGATCACAATCAGAGCGACAACGCCAGCAAGCATCAACTCAGTAAAGCTGATATCAAACACACCAAGCCCTTAGTCAATCACGCCAACCCAACGGTGGCGTTCAGATAGTTACTGAGACGAAGAGCCAGATTTCTCTTTGGCCTGGACATCAATCGTCTCGCCCGAAGCCACGCGCTGGGTTGGCGCCGCGTCAGCGCTTTCCTTGTCAGCGTTGTCATTGGCTTCTTTCATGCCATCTTTGAAGCCTTTAACCGCACCACCCAAGTCTGTGCCCATGTTGCGCAATTTTTTGGTGCCAAACACCAAAGCGACGATCAGCAAAACAACCAACCAATGCCAAATACTAAAGCTGCCCATAGAATTTCTCCGATCAAGCGTTGGGGGCGGCGCGTCCAGCCCAGGGACGTGGTCCACCCATAATATGAAAATGAAGATGCCCCACTTCTTGCCCACCATGGGCACCTGCGTTGATCACCACTCGGAAGCCACCCTGCGGGCCAGGGTGACACCCATTCTCTGCAGCAATCTTCGGTATCAATGCCACCATTCTACCCAACCACTCGCCATCTGCGGGACCCACATCCTGTAGGGAAACCACGTGGTGTTTAGGCACCACCAAAAGGTGTATGGGGGCGGCCGGATTTATATCGCGAAACACCACACAGTCATCGTCTTTAAAAACGATATCTGCGGGGATTTCGCCACGCACAATCTTGCAAAAAAGACACTGTTCACTCATGTCCTGCTTACTCCTTAGGGCGGCTTGCTTTCTCTGCCAAACCCGATAACCCTTCACGACGCGCGAGCTCAGCGAGCACTTGCTCGGGTCTGAGCCCATGGTGCGTCAGCGCCACTAGACAATGAAACCAAAGATCGGCCATCTCAGCGACGACCCGGTGAGGGGCGGCATCTTTGCTAGCCATCACCAGCTCAGTGGCTTCTTCACCGATTTTTTTTAAAACTGCGTCTGGCGCTCGGCTCAACAGCTTCGCCACGTAAGATGTCGCCGGATCGCCCCCGGCTGCTGGCCGGCGGGTTTCCAATACATCGGCCACTCGGGCCAAAACCTCATCAGTGGCTTCTGTGGCCAACGGTTTTGTCATGATTTGTAAATTTGTGCGGGGTCTTTTAAGACCGGATCAGTCACTGTCCACTGCATTTTGCCATCTTTATCGACCAACTGCCGATAAAAGCAACTTTCCCTACCGGTATGACAAGCCATGTGGCCCGCTTGTTCCACTGACAGCAAAATAACATCTGCATCACAGTCCAAGCGAATATCAAATACCTTCTGGGTGTGCCCAGATGACTCGCCTTTGCGCCAAAGTGCTTGGCGCGAACGCGACCAGTAAACGACCTGGCCGCTGGCCACTGTTTGCGCCAACGACTCAGCATTCATCCAAGCCACCATCAGCACCCGACCGGTTTGGTGGTCTTGTGCAATGGCCGGCAATAAGCCTTGCGCGTCAAACTTCACCTGTCCCAACCATTCTGGGGTGTTAGCAACTGAGTTTGGGCTCATCGGCTTTTCCTGACAGAGATACCCTGCGCGGCCATGTACTGCTTGGCCTCTTCAATGGTGTGCAGCCCAAAATGAAAAATGCTGGCCGCCAACACTGCGCTAGCGCCCCCCACTGTCACCCCTTGGGCCAAATGCTCAAGCGAGCCTACTCCGCCTGAGGCGATCACCGGCACGCTCACCGCATCAGATACCGCTCGGGTCAGCGCCAAATCAAAGCCAATCTTGGTGCCATCGCGATCCATACTGGTTAAAAGCACTTCGCCGGCGCCGGCTTGAACCATCTGTTGCGCCCAAGTCAACACGTCTATGCCCGTGGCTCTGCGCCCACCGTGGGTGTAAACCTCCCAACGGGGCGCATTATCGGGCGAGTCGGCCACGCGCCGTGCGTCAATGGCTATTACCACACATTGCGAGCCATGGTAGTCGGTGGCGCGCTTGATCAAATCAGGGTCAGCAATGGCGGCGCTGTTGATCGACACTTTGTCAGCCCCAGCATTCAAAAGCCGTTGAATATCACTGACTTTACGAATGCCACCACCCACTGTCAGCGGGATGAAGACTTGGCTAGCCACCGCCTCAATGATCGGCAATATCAAATCACGATCATCACTTGTGGCGGTGATGTCTAGAAAGGTCAGTTCATCAGCGCCCTGTTCGTTATAACGATCGGCGATTTCAACAGGGTCGCCTGCGTCAGTCAGGTCAACAAAATTCACCCCTTTCACCACCCGACCGGCGGTGACGTCTAAGCACGGGATGATCCGTCGTCCAAGGCCGTTACAGCGCGGGTCAGCGCTTGGCAGGGCACTGGATACCAATGTCATGGGCACAACGTATCGGCGCGCAATACCGCCGCCTGAAAATCCAGCGTGCCTTCGTATATGCTGCGCCCCAGAATCGCGCCTTCAACACCATCTTCCTGGACCGCGCACAAAGCATCCACGTCGCGCATATCAGTGATGCCGCCTGAGGCAATCACCGGGATACGCACGTGGCGCGCCAGCGCCACCGTGGCTTCAACGTTGACACCGGTGAGCATGCCGTCACGGCCAATATCGGTGTAGATGATGGCTTCGCAACCGTAGTCTTCAAATTTCTTGGCCAGATCCGTTACGCTGTGCTTGGTTAGCTTGCTCCAACCGTCAGTCGCAACATGCCCATCTTTGGCGTCCAAACCGACAATGATTTGTCCCGGAAAGGCGGTGCAGGCGTCTTGCAAGAACCCCGGGCTCTTGACCGCGGCGGTGCCAATAATCACGTAAGTGATGCCAGCATCGAGGTAGCGCTCGATGGTGTCTAAATCTCGAATCCCTCCACCAATCTGCACTGGCACATCGCCACCCATGGCATTTAAGATCTCGCGAATTACCGTTTCATTGCGCGGCTTACCAGCGATGGCGCCGTTTAAGTCCACCAGGTGTAGTCGCTTAGCACCCAGATCGGCCCATCGCTCGGCCACCTCAACCGGGTCGTCCGAGAAAACCGTGGCGTCATCCATGTCGCCTTGGCGAAGGCGAACGCACTTACCGTCTTTCAGGTCAATAGCAGGTATGAGAAGCATAGCGGGCGTTGAGATTCAAAAAGGTTTAGGGCCTGAAGCTCACAGCATCAGGGTTTTTAAGGCTTCCAGTCTACAAAATTACGGTACAGACGCAAACCATCTTGTGCGCTTTTTTCTGGGTGAAACTGTACGGCAAAAATATTCTCTCGTGCCACCGCACAACTGAAGGGATAACCATAATCGGCCTCACCCACTGAAACCGACGGGTCTGCCACCACCACATGGTAGCTGTGTACAAAGTAAAAAGGCGATTTGTCGGCAATCCCAGCCCAAAGAGGGTGTGACTGCGTTTGACGCACACCGTTCCAACCCATGTGGGGAATTTTTAACCGGTCGTGGCCGGCGGATGCCTCAAACGCCCCGCCAGCGAAATGCATGACGTCGCCGGGCAAGAGGTTCAAACAATCGGTGGTGCCTTCTTCGCTGCGGGCAAATAGCATTTGTTCGCCCACACACACACCGAGTAAGGGCTTATTTTGTGCGACGCTTAGCATCACTTCACGTAGGCCCGCTTCATCTAGCGTGCGCATGCAGTCGCCCATGGCCCCTTGGCCTGGCAACACCACGCGGTCGGCATTGCGGATAACGTTGGCATCACCCGTTAGGCGCACCTCAGCCTCAGGCGCTACGTGGCGCAAGGCTCGCTCAACTGAGTGATAGTTGCCCATCCCGTAATCAACGATTGCAATGACTGTCATGTTATTTGGTCTGAATCGTGCTGTCGGCGGCGCTTAGAGCACGCCTTTGGTAGAGGGAATTTCACCCGCTTGGCGGGGATCGAGTTCGGCTGCCACACGCAAGGCACGGCCAAAGGCTTTAAAGACCGTCTCGCATTGGTGGTGGGCATTACCACCGCGGAGGTTATCGATGTGCAAGGTCATCAAAGCGTGGTTAACCAGCCCTTGGAAGAATTCACGGCTCAAATCCACATCAAAATCACCGACACGCGCACGCGTAAACGGCACATCAAAAATCAAACCTGGGCGACCAGATAGGTCGATCACCACGCGTGACAGAGCCTCATCGAGGGGCACATAGGCATGGCCATAACGACGCAAACCGCGCTTGTCACCCCAGGCTTCAGACAAGGCCTGACCTAGAGTGATTCCAACGTCTTCCACCGTGTGATGCGCGTCAATATACAAATCACCCGTGGCCTTGATATCCAAGTCAATCAAGCCATGACGGGCGATTTGATCAAGCATGTGGTCGAGAAATGGCACACCGGTGTCAATGGTCTGACGGCCGGTACCGTCAAGATTGATGGCCACCCGGATTTGGGTTTCTTTGGTATTGCGGGTAACGTCAGCGGTTCGCATATTCACACACATTAAGACTGAAGGTCAGTCACGTAAAAAACATATTGTACGGGCGAATGCACCTGCCGGACAGCAAGCCTGCAAACAAACAAAAAGCATCGAGCCGTCGGGGTGAAATCGATTGGGTTAAAACTCAATCGTTGCCTGATTCGCCCTGCATCCGGTAACGGGCACTTTGGGCGTGAGCCTGTAGGCCCTCACCCATGGCCAATGTGTCGGCAATGGCACCCAAGGTCTGGGCACCGGCGCTTGAGACATGAATGATGCTTGAGCGCTTTTGAAAGTCATAGACCCCGAGTGGGGAAGAAAACCGCGCCGTGCGCGATGTCGGCAACACGTGATTGGGGCCCGCACAGTAGTCGCCAAGCGATTCCGAGCTGTGGCGCCCCATGAAGATGGCACCAGCGTGACGCAACAAGGGCAACAAGGTTTGGGGGTCAACAACAGAAACCTCCAAGTGCTCTGGGGCAATTTGATTGCTGATCTCACAAGCCTCTTCTAGGCTGGCCACTTTGATCAAGGCCCCGCGATTTTTTAAGCTAGTAGCAATGATGGTAGCGCGCGGCATGGTTGGCATCAGGCGCGCAATCGAGGCGGCCACGGCATCCAGATAATCGTCATCTGGGCACAGCAAGATGGCTTGTGCCAACTCATCGTGCTCGGCCTGAGAAAACAAATCCATCGCGATCCAGTCCGGCGGTGTCTGGCCATCACAGATGATCAAGATCTCGCTGGGACCGGCAATCATGTCAATGCCAACCACCCCAAAAACCCGTCGCTTGGCAGCCGCCACGTAGGCGTTGCCTGGACCCACAATCTTATCAACCGCGGTAATTGTGTCCGTGCCATAAGCCAATGCACCCACGGCTTGGGCACCACCAATGGCGTAAATGCGATCAACACCGCTGATGGCCGCTGCCGCCAACACCAGGGGGTTTTGCGTGCCATCGGGCGTCGGTGTCACCATGGTGAGAACAGAAACACCAGCCACTTTGGCTGGAATGGCGTTCATTAAAACCGATGATGGATAAGCGGCTTTACCCCCCGGCACATAAAGACCCGCACGATCCAAGGGCGTGATTTGCTGACCCAGGCGCGTGCCATCGGCTTCAACATAAGACCAGCTGTCTTGGCGCTGCTTGAGGTGATATTGGCGCACCCGATCGGCTGCCGCTTCTAGGGCTTTGCGCTGATCGAGCGGCAAGTTGTTTAATGCCTCGTG
Source organism: uncultured Burkholderiaceae bacterium (assembly GCA_963926245.1). Lineage (GTDB taxonomy): Bacteria > Pseudomonadota > Gammaproteobacteria > Burkholderiales > Burkholderiaceae_B > Algicoccus. Next base: position 14,774 of record CAWUWI010000008.1, read on the forward strand.
CCAAACAGCCGGCTTAATCTCCAACTCAGCCACGGATTTGGCGTCAACCCGATCGAACTGTCGGGTGTAATCCAACAAGGCTACATCGCCATGCTCACGGATGTTGGCCAAGATGCCGGCCGTGACGGCCTCGATGGAATCGTCTTGTGCCGCATCCACATGCAACAGCGTTTTGAGCTGCGCTGAAAAGTCAGGGTCACTTGCGTTCAAACGGGATATGAGTGCACTCATGGCTTGGCCAATATCAAAACAATAGATTTAGTAGTACAGGGACCGAATGGTTAGGTGGACTTGACGCTTGCGGCTTCGAAGGCGTCAATCACCGGCTGCAACAGCGCATGGCGAGTTTTAAGCGCGGCACGGTTCACAATTAACCTTGATGATATCGGCATTATGTCCTCAACCGCCAAAAGGTTGTTGGCTTTGAGGGTATTTCCGGTTGAGACCAAATCCACAATCGCATCCGCTAGCCCGATCAAGGGGGCAAGCTCCATCGAGCCGTAGAGCTTGATTAGGTCAACATACACCCCTTTGTTGGCAAAGTGCTCACGGGCGGCCGCCACGTACTTGGTGGCGACCCGCAGCCGCGCACCTTGGCGCACGGCTGCCTCGTAGTCAAAGCCATTGCGCACGGCCACACACAAGCGGCAATTGGCAATGCCTAAATCAATCGGTTGATACAGGGCGCCTGGATGGCTGGCAGCGTGCTCAATCAAAACGTCTTTCCCGGCAATACCAAGGTCAGCGGCGCCGTATTCCACATAGGTCGGCACATCAGAGGCGCGCACAATAATGATGCGCACATCGGGCCGGTTGGTGGACAATATCAGCTTGCGCGATCTTTCTGGATCTTCGATCACCTCAATGCCAGCGACTTTAAGTAGCGGCAAAGTTTCTTCAAAAATCCGGCCTTTGGAAAGCGCCAGCGTTAGGGGTCGGTCTGATGCCATGTTCATCGGATTTCTCATGCCGTGAGTCGTTCAATCTGTGCGCCAAGCTGACTTAACTTGCGCTCCATGTGACTGTAACCTCGATCCAAATGATAAATGCGCTCGACCACGGTCTGTCCACTGGCGGCCAAACCCGCAATCACCAAGCTCGCTGAGGCACGCAAATCGGTTGCCATCACGGTGGCCCCAGACAAACCCGCCACCCCACGCACCACGGCCGTGTGGCCGTCGATTTCAATATCGGCGCCCAACCGAATCAGCTCTTGCACGTGCATGAAACGATTCTCAAAAATGGTCTCCACTACAATCCCCGTGCCTTCGGCCAAGGTGTTTAGCGCCATGAACTGCGCCTGCATGTCTGTGGCAAAGCCAGGATATTCGTGCGTGCGAACGTCAACGGCTCTGGGACGTCCTTTCATTTGCGCTTTGATCCAGTCCGAGCCAAGCGCTAAGGTCAGCCCCGCCTGAGCCAGTTTGCTTAGCGTCGCCCCCATGGTCTCGGGTACGACTTGATTTAAGCGAATCTCGCCACCTGTGGCGGCTACCGCGCACAGAAAGCTACCAGCCTCGATCCGGTCGGCAATGACCATGTGCTCAGCACCATGCAATGCGGGCACACCTTCGATCACGATGCGATCAGAACCGTGTCCGGTGATGCGAGCACCCATTTTGATGAGCAGGTTGGCCAAATCCACCACTTCTGGTTCACGCGCCGCGTTCTCCAGCACGGTCGTGCCTTCAGCTAAAGTTGCCGCCATCATCAGATTTTCTGTGCCGGTGACGGTCACCATGTCAGTGCGAATCACCGCACCGCGCAAGCGCTTGGCGCGGGCAATCACATAGCCATGCTCAATGCGTATCTCAGCCCCGAGGGCCTCTAAACCGCTGATGTGTTGATCGACCGGCCGCTGGCCAATCGCGCAACCGCCGGGCAAACTAACACGTGCCTCACCAAAGCGTGCGACCAGCGGCCCCAACACCAAAATCGAGGCACGCATGGTTTTAACCAAATCGTATGGTGCTTCAAGGGAGCTGACAGTTTGCGCACAGATCTCAACACTGTGCGCACCGTCGCGCGCGCTTTCTACTCCAAGTTGCTTCAGTAGGCGCAATGCCGTGGCAATGTCTTTGAGGTCTGGGACGTTGTGAAGACGTAAAGGGTCTGCCGTTAACAGGGCGGCACAAAGAATCGGTAAAGCGGCATTTTTAGCCCCCGAAATCTCGACCTCGCCATGCAAGGGCACCCCGCCATGAATACTGAGCCGATCCATTAGGCTTTCGCCCCATATTCTTGGGGTGTCAGTGTTTTCATGGACAAAGCATGAATCTCGTCTTTCATGCGATGACCGAGCGCCTGATAAACCAACTGGTGACGCGCAATCGGACGCTTGCCCTCAAAAGCGGGGCTCACGATCAGCGCCTCAAAATGGGCGCCATCACCGGTGACATCAACCCGATCACAGGTCAGGCCCTCTTCGATATAACGGCGAATGTCTTCAGGGGTAGGCAACATGGGGCAATCCTATCAAAGTCTCATCTTGTACCCACTGTCGAGCAAGCGCATTGCCACGAGCGTGAGCACCACAAATACAAACGACACCACCGCTAGACTTAACCAAGGTGAGCTATCAGACACCCCAAAAAAACCGTAGCGAAAGCCATCTATCGTATAAAAAATTGGGTTCCAGTGCGAAACACCCTGCCAAAACGGCGGCAAGATGTGAATCGAGTAAAAAACACCCGATAAAAAAGTGGCTGGCATGATCAGGAAGTTCTGGAACGCCGACAAATGATCAAACTTCTCTGACGAAAGGCCTGCGATCAAACCCAAGATACCCATGATTGCGCTGGCCAGCACCGCAAACACAATCACCCAAAGGGGTGCGACCACCGACAAAGGAAAAAACAACAAGGCAACCAGCCAAACCACTGCACCAACAGCCAAACCACGTACCACGGCCGCGAGCACGTAAGCAGAAAAGAACTCTCGGTTTGAGATGGGTGTGAGTAGCACAAACACCAAATTACCAGTCACGCGACTTTGGATCAACGAGGATGACGGATTGGCAAAGGCATTTTGCAACATCGACATCATCATCAAACCGGGTATCAAGAAGGTGGTGTAAGGGATTTCGTCATAGACCTGCACGCGATCTTGTAACACCTGGGCAAACACGATCAAATACAACAAAGCCGTGATCACTGGCGCGGCAATGGTCTGAAAACCCACACGCCAAAATCGCAACAACTCTTTGTAAAGCAGGGTGTAGAAACCCGAGCGCACTAGGGGATTGGTTTGAAGCGGCATCATGCCGCCCCCTGAGCGTTACGATCGTCACGCATGATCTGAACAAAAGCCTCTTCCAATCCGGCACCACCGACGCGTGCCAACAAGGCCTGCGTCGTATCGAGCGCCACCACGCGACCCTCACGCACCATCGCAATACGGCCACACAAGGCCTCGGCTTCTTCAAGGTAATGCGTGGTCAACAAAATCGTGTGCCCTTCTTTGTTCAATCGCGCAATGAACTCCCACAAGCTGCGACGCAAGTCCACGTCCACCCCAGCGGTGGGCTCATCAAGCACGATCACCGGCGGGCGGTGAACCAACGCCTGGGCCACCAACACGCGACGCTTCATTCCGCCCGACAAAGACCTCATGTTGGCATTGACTTTTTCAGTCAATCCCAAGTTATGCAGGACCTCATCAATCCAGTCGTCGTTGTGCCGCAAGCCGAAGTAACCGGACTGAATTCGCAAGGTCTCGCGCACGGTAAAAAACGGGTCGTAGACCAATTCTTGCGGCACCACGCCCAAGGATCGGCGAGACTGCCTGAAATCGGTCACCACGTTGTGACCGCACACCCACGCTTGACCCGAGGTGGCGTAGGACAGACCAGCCAGTATTGAGATCAACGATGTCTTGCCAGCACCATTGGGGCCAAGCAAACCAAAAAACTCGCCGTACTCAATGCGCAGATCAATATCTTGCAATGCCACCAGACCACTGCGGGGCTTTTTTAGCAAACGGTCCCACCAGTGCTTATATGGAGTAACGTAGGTTTTATGAATATGCTGAAATTCGATAGCGGCAGATGACATTCTATTTATTGGTTATTCCGCTTGTTTAAAGCCGCGATCAGTCCGTCGATACCTGATCGATTGATTTCTTGCGAGAACTGGCCACGGTAGTTTTGAATCAACCAGATTTTTTCAACGTTGAGGTCGTAAATGCGCCAGCCTTGCGATGTTTTCTCGAGCCGGTAGTCGATTCGAATCGGCTGAATGTTTGTGCCTTGAACCACGCTTGAAGGAACCACCACGTCTTTGGCGTTTTCATCGCCACGAAACGTCAACACTTCCATGCTGGTGCCGTTGTCGATCTTCGATAAAGCGCCGGCGTAGGTGCGCACTAGCGTCAAGCGAAAGGCTTCTACAAGGTCTGCGCGCTGCTCTGGCGTGGCATCACGCCAATGCTTACCCGCTGACAGTCGCGTGGTTTTTTCAAAGTTAACGTAAGGCATCACATTGGCTAGCACAATCTCGTTGATGCGAGCCACGTCCTGGTTTCTGACCGCTGGATCCGCTTTGAGAACACTTAGCAGCTCATCGGCCACGGCCTGCACAAAGACCGGCGCAGGATCTTGCGGGTTGGGTGCAGCCGCTGCCGCTTGGCTACCAAAGGCCAAGGCAAACGCCACCAATAACCAAGCACTCAGTTGAGCACCAAACCGAGGCTGACCTGTCAACTGAAAAATTTTACTCATTGTGATTTCTCCGGTTCGGTGCCAAGCGCTTTTTCGTCCGCGTCAACATCTTCATAATCCTCGTAGTCTGGCAGCGCCTGTGCATCCGCTTCACCCAACACTTGAGCCTTGCGACGCTGCAAATAGGCGTCCCGTATAAAACTGTAAGGATCTAGTGCGGTGCTATCGACCGTTTTACTGACCGTGAGCAGGGCTTCACGCCGAACCACAAATTCCAAGCCCCATAACGAGTTACGCACCGGCACATTTTTAATCATGCCGATGGTGTCGAGCTGGTTACCCACTAAATTGACAACATCACCCGCTCCGTCTCGAACTGAGCTCGCGCCAAGAACGGGCAACACCAAATAAGGACCTTGCGGCACACCCCAGACACCCAAGGTGACACCAAAATCGTTTGGTATGCGTGGTTGTCCATTCATGCTGGCCACATCAATGCAACCGCCCAAACCCATGGTGGTGTTAAACATAAAGCGACCCATGGTGTTGATCGCGTCAAAATGGCGTTGCTGCAGAGCACTGTTAAAGGCAGACCAAATCTCACCAATGTTCAGATAAGCGTTGCGAATGCAAGTGCGCACCGGACGCGGTGTCACAAAGGCATACAGTTCGGCCACTGGCCTGAAGAGCCCGCGGTCAATCTCATCGTTAAAAGCATAAACACCACGGTTCATGCTTTCCCACGGGTCAGCGGGGTCAGTCGGGCCTTGCGTTGACGCACAGCCACCCAAGGCCACGACTGTTGAAATTAAGAAAAGGCGCTTGAAAATGGCACAGCGAGCATTTGCCATCGAAATTAACCTGTTACCCAGTTGAAATGGAATCAATCGACCGCCCCTTCTCGTTCAGCGCTGCCGTAAAGAAACTGGCTGATCAATTGCTCAAGAATGATTGCACTTTGAGTCAGTGTAATGTCATCGCCTGCAACCAACATGCGGTCATCACCACCGGCGTCTAAACCGATAAACTGCTCGCCGAGCAGGCCAGAGGTCAAAATGCTCGCTGACGTATCAGCGGGAAACTCAAAGTTGCGCTCGAGATTGACCGTCACCACCGCCTTGTATGTTTGATCGTCAAATTCAATATCAGCCACGCGCCCGACAACAACCCCGGCACTTTTGACGGGCGCACGCACTTTCAGACCGCCGATATTGTCAAAGCGGGCTTGAACGGCGTAGGTGTCGGCCAGCGAAAAGCTACTCAGATTGCCTGCCCGTAGGGCTAAGAATAATAGCGCCACAATCCCTAGCATGACAAATAGACCAACCCAGACATCAACCTTTTGATTGGACATGCGGCTTACCTCATTAATGACTAAACATAATGGCAGTCAAGACAAAATCCAGACCCAGCACCACCAAAGAACCCGCCACCACTGTGCGCGTGGTGGCGCGCGACACCCCTTCGGGAGTGGGGCGACAATGCCACCCTTCAAACAACGCAATCAAAGTCACAGCCACGCCAAACACCACGCTTTTGATGACCCCATTAAGCACGTCGTTGAACACATCAACACCGTTTTGCATTTGAGACCAAAAGGCACCGGTATCAATGCCAATCAAAATCACACCGACAAACCAGCCACCCAAAATACCCATCATGGAAAACACCGCCGCCAAAATCGGCATGGCGATAATGCCGCCCAAGAACCTTGGCACCAAAACCCGTCGAATCGGATCAACCGCCATAACCTCCATGGCTGACAACTGCTCACCGGCTTTCATCAAGCCAATTTCAGCCGTCAACGATGTGCCCGCGCGCCCTGCAAACAACAGCGCAGTGACCACGGGCCCAAGTTCACGCACCAAAGACAATGCCACCAAAAGACCCAACGCTTCTTCAGAGCCGTAACGGTTTAGGGTGTAGTAGCCCTGTAAGCCCAACACGAAACCCACAAACAGGCCCGACACCAAAATAATCAGAAGCGAATAGTTACCGATAAAGTGTACTTGCTGGATGACCAAACGCGGGCGCTTAACCACAATACCTAGGCGTGCAACCAGCATGCCAAAGAACCGCGTCACTTGGCCCAGCACCACCAGCTTATCAAGGGTGAAGCGTCCCACAGCGGCCAGCGCGTTCATTGTCCAACCCCTTTGCGCTTGGCCCAGCGTTCAAAGTCTTGCGTTACGGGGTAGTCAAAGGCAACAGGCCCGTCGGGCGCGCCATTTAGGAACTGCCGCACATAGGGGTCGCTCGATTCGCCAAGTGTAGCCGGTGACCCATGGGCTTTGAGTTCACCTTGGCCGACAAGGTAGACGGTGTCGGCGATGGCAAACGATTCTGCCACATCGTGGGTAATGAGCACCGAGGCGCAGCCCAAACGGTCAGATAAGCGCCGAATGAGACGCGCTGTGACGCCCATGGAAATGGGGTCTAAACCGGCAAACGGTTCGTCATAAAACACCAATTCAGGTTCCTGTACCACGGCGCGAGCCAAGGCCACGCGGCGGGCCATGCCACCGGATATGGCTGACAGTTTCAAATGAGCTGCCGCCTTCAAACCAACCGCATCGAGCGTTTCCAATACTTTGCTGGTCAACTCAGCCTCAGAAAGCGTCGTGTGTTCGCGCAACGGGAATGCCACGTTCTCAAACACATCCAAATCCGTAAACAGGGCCCCGTGCTGAAACAAAACGCCCATGCGCTGGCGCAAAGACTGCAGCGCCGCACCCTGTAGACCTGCAATTGATTGACCAAAAACAGAAACAACACCGTCTTGGGGGGGCAATTGGCCGGTTGCTGCTCGCATGAGTGTGGTTTTACCGGAGCCTGAGCCGCCCATGACCGCAACCACTTCACCGGCATTGATTTGCATGGATAAATCGGCCAGCACCACAAAGTCGCCATAGCCCAGCGTCACACGGTCAAACGAAAGCAAAATGCTTGAATCGGATAGCTCGGTTGCGCGCTCGACTGAGGCGGGGCTCATAGGGTTCATGTTGCCATTGTACTGTGGCGCCATGAACCCAGCATGACGAGTTTGAGCAACCCGCGCAACTAGCGTGGTAGTTCAGTCACACCCATCAAGAACTCGTCCACCGCGCGTGCGCACTGACGACCCTCACGGATGGCCCAAACCACCAGTGACTGACCTCGACGCACGTCACCCGCAGCAAAAATCTTGGGCACGCTGGTCTGATAGTCGTCGGTATTGGCCCGAGCGTTGCCCCGTGGATCCATCTCAACACCAAATGATTGCAACATTTGGTTAATTGGCGACACAAAACCCATGGCCAACAGAACCAAGTCGGCTTTGATCGCGAACTCTGAGCCCGCCGCTTCTTGCATTCTCATCTGACCGGTGGCTTCATCGCGCAACCACTCGACCTTGGCGGCCATGATCTTGGTGACTTTGCCTTTCTCACCCTTGATCGACTTGGTCGTGATGGCCCAGTCGCGATCCACACCCTCGTCGTGCGAGGATGATGTACGCAGCTTAGCGGGCCAGTAGGGCCAAGTCATGGCAACGTTTTCGTGTTCGGGGGGTTTGGGCATCAACTCAATTTGTGTCACCGACATCGCACCATGACGGTTGCTGGTACCCACGCAATCTGAGCCAGTGTCGCCACCGCCAATCACCACCACGTGCTTGCCTTTTGCCAAGGTTTGACCTGACACACTATCACCAGCCACCACTTTGTTCTGTGGGCGCAAGAAATCCATGGCAAACATCACGCCATCGAGCTCTCGGCCTTCGACTGGCAGGTCACGGGGGTTTTCACAACCGCCTGACAAGACCACGGCATCAAATGCTTCGTCTAGCTGCGCAGGGCTCATGACCGTCAAGCCGGCGGCCATGGTGTCATCTGGTGAGCCGATATAGGTCGATGGGCAAAACGTCACGCCTTCGGCTTGCATTTGCGCAATCCGCTGGTCAATCAAGCGCTTCTCTAGCTTGAAGTCAGGAATGCCATAACGCAACAAACCACCAATGCGGTCTTGCTTCTCAAACACAGTCACGTCGTGGCCCACGCGAGCCAACTGCTGGGCTGCTGCCATGCCGGCTGGACCAGAACCCACCACGGCGACTCTTTTTCCAGTGCGTTGGGTAGGCGGTTGCGGCACAACCCAACCCTCTTCCCAACCCTTGTCAATGATGGCGTGCTCGATTGACTTGATACCAACTGGATCGTTGTTGATGGTCAGCGTGCAGGCGGACTCGCAAGGTGCTGGGCAAATACGACCCGTAAACTCAGGAAAGTTATTGGTCGAATGCAACACACTCAAGGCTTCACGCCACTGCTGGTGGAACACCAAATCGTTCCAGTCAGGAATGATGTTGTTAACCGGGCAACCTGTGTTGCAGAACGGGATGCCGCAGTCCATACAACGCGCACCTTGCTTGCCGGCTTCGGCGTCGGTTAGACGCACCACAAACTCGCGCCAGTGCTTAACCCTTGATTCGGGGGCCTCGTAGGCCTCTGACAGGCGCTTAAGTTCTAAAAATCCAGTGACTTTACCCATGATTTCTATTTCCCCTCGTTAAGCAGCTTTGGCTGCTGGGTTGGCCTTGTCCCACAATTCACCCAAGGCACGACGATATTCTGCTGGCATGACTTTCACGAAAAAGCCACGAGCGCTCTGCCAATTACCCAAGATGTCACGTGCTCTGAAGCTGCCGGTGTATCGGAAGTGATTCTCAATCAAGCGCTTCAGAATGACTTCATCGGTTTCACGCGTTAGATCACGACTTGAACTGTGCCAGCCTTCAATACCCACTTTATCTTTTTGCTCGGCCGTTGAGAGCACAGGCTCAAGCTCGACCATGCTCAGATTGCAGTTTTCAGCGAACTTGCGCTCAGGATCGTAGACATAAGCCACACCACCTGACATTCCAGCGGCAAAGTTGCGACCGGTACGACCGAGCACCACCACGGTGCCACCCGTCATGTACTCGCAACCATGGTCGCCTGTGCCCTCAACCACGGCAAGGGCGCCCGAGTTACGAACCGCAAATCGCTCACCCGCCACGCCGCTTAAGTAAGCTTCACCGAAGGTGGCGCCATAAAGCACGGTGTTACCCACAATGATTTGATCAGGACCAAAGCCGCGGAAATCGTTGGGGCTACGCACGATAATGCGCCCGCCTGCCAAGCCCTTGCCGACGTAGTCGTTACCTTCACCGACCAAATCAAAGGTGACTCCGTGGGCCAAAAACGCCCCAAAGCTTTGTCCGGCACTGCCGTTGAGTTGGATGTGAATCGAATCATCAGCCAGACCGTCATTGCCGTGACGACGGGCGATTTCACCCGACAACATGGCGCCAACGCTGCGATTACGGTTACGCACCGGCGTGATGAACGACACCTTCTCACCTTTTTCGATGGCTAGCTTGCTGCGTTCAATCAGCTGGTGATCAAGCGCGGCCTCTAGGCCGTGGTCTTGTGTCTCAACGTGATGACGTGGGCTTGAGCTCACAGGCTGATAAAACACTTTCGTAAAGTCCAAACCGTGTGCTTTCCAGTGGTCGATGCCTTGACGGGTATCAAGCAAATCGGTGCGGCCAATCAGCTCATCGAACTGACGCACGCCGAGTTGCGCCATCAATTCACGCACTTCTTCGGCAACGAAGAAGAAGTAATTGACCACGTGCTCAGGTTTGCCTTGAAATTTCTGACGCAAGACCGGGTCTTGCGTGGCCACACCAACCGGGCATGTGTTGAGGTGGCATTTGCGCATCATGATGCAACCTTCGACCACCAGCGGTGCGGTCGCAAAACCAAATTCATCAGCGCCCAGCAACGCACCAACCACAACGTCACGGCCGGTTTTCATTTGACCGTCTGCTTGCACCCGAATGCGGCTACGCAGGTTATTGATCACCAACGTTTGCTGGGTTTCAGCCAAGCCCAGTTCCCAAGGCGTGCCCGCGTGCTTGATGGATGAAATGGGTGAAGCACCCGTTCCACCGTCGTGACCGGCAATCGTCACGTGATCGGACTTGGCTTTGGCCACACCCGCGGCAACGGTTCCCACACCCACTTCGGAGACCAACTTGACCGAAATCGAAGCACGTGCATTGGCGTTTTTCAAGTCATGGATCAACTGCGCCAAATCTTCGATTGAGTAGATGTCGTGGTGTGGTGGTGGCGAAATCAAACCAACACCTGGCACTGAACAACGCAACTTGGCGATGTATTCCGAAACCTTGTGACCAGGCAACTGACCACCTTCGCCAGGCTTTGCCCCCTGTGCCATCTTGATTTGGATTTGATCGGCGCTAGCCAGGTATTCAGCGTTAACACCAAATCGGCCTGATGCCACTTGTTTGATTTTTGAGCGCAATGAGTCACCTTTACGCAACGGCACATCGGCTTCGATGCGGTCAGAACCCAGCACAGAGGCCAGTGAGTCTCCGTCCATAATGTCACTGCGACCCGTTTGCATTTCACTGCGGTAACGCAAATCGTCCTCACCGCCTTCACCGGTGTTTGACTTGCCACCGATACGGTTCATGGCAACCGCCAAAACCGCGTGTGCTTCTGTCGAAATAGAGCCCAAGGACATGGCGCCCGTTGCAAATCGCTTGACGATTTCCTGAGCGGGCTCAACTTCCTCTAAAGGGATGGCCTGGCTGGGGTCAAACTTGAACTCAAACAAACCACGCAGAGTCATGTGACGCTTAGTCTGATCGTTGATCATTTGTGCGTACTCTTTGTAAGTCGAGTAGTTGTTTGCACGGCTGGCGTGTTGCAGTTTTGCGATCGCGTCAGGCGTCCACATGTGTTGCTCGCCGCGAACGCGGTAGGCGTAATCACCACCCGCCTCAAGGGCGTTAGCCAGCACGGGATCTTTGCTGAAGGCCGAGCTATGAACACGCAAAGCTTCTTCTGCAATCTCAAAAACATCCACACCTTCGATGTTGCTGGTGGTGCCAGGAAAGTACTTTTTGATGAGTTCGGAATGCAAACCGACCGCTTCAAAAATCTGCGCGCCACAATACGACATGAAAGTCGAAATGCCCATTTTGGACATGACTTTGTTTAAGCCCTTGCCAATGGCCTTGATGTAGTTCTTGACGGCCAAATCGCCGTCCTGGGCTTTCGCACGTACCGTCTCAAGCGAAAGGTAGGGGTGGATGGCTTCAGCACCGTAACCACCAAGCAGGGCAAAGTGATGCACTTCACGCGCCGAGCCAGTCTCGACCACCAAGCCTGTGAGCGTGCGCACGCCAGCGGTGATGAGGTGCTGGTGAATAGCTGATGTTGCCAGAAGCGCAGGGATGGCGACTCTGTCTGCATCGACCAAACGATCGGACAGAATCAGTACGTTGTAACCGCTTCTGACCGCATCTGCTGCACTGGCACACAAGGCAGCTATGCGAGCTTCAATGCCTTCCGCTCCCCAGGCGGCTGGGTAGGTAATATCGAGCTCAAAGCTGCGGAATTTTAAACCAGTGATGTTGTCCACGTCGCGTAACTGCGACATGGCGTTTTCATCAAGCACCGGCTGGGCAATTTCAAGTCGCAATGGCGGGTTGACGTTGTTGATATCAAGCAGATTCGGCTTGGGTCCAATGAAAGAGACCAAAGACATGACCAACTGTTCTCGGATGGGATCAATCGGTGGGTTAGTCACCTGGGCAAACAACTGTCTGAAATAGTTGTAAAACGGTTTTGCCCGGTCAGACAACACGGCTAACGGTGTGTCATTACCCATAGATCCGGTCGACTCTTCACCGGAGTGAGCCATGGGATCCAAGATGAATTTAAAGTCTTCTTGGGTCCAACCGAACGCTTGCTGGCGATCGAGCAAAGAAATAGGCGACTGAGCCTGCGCTTTGGCCTCGGCTTGTGGCGTCGGCAAGCTTTCGAGCTTGACACGCAGGCGGTCAATCCACTGGCGGTATGGGCGGCTGTTAGCCAACTGCGCCTTGATTTCATCGTCGCCAATGATGCGGCCCTGCTCCAAGTCGATCAAGAACATTTTGCCGGGCTGCAGACGCCATTTTTGAACAATACGGCTTTCTGCGATTGGCAAAACCCCAGCTTCAGAAGCCATGATTACCAAATCGTCATCCGTAATCAAATAACGCGCCGGACGTAGGCCGTTACGGTCTAGGGTGGCACCAATTTGACGGCCGTCAGTAAAGGCAACAGCCGCTGGACCGTCCCATGGCTCCATCATGGCGGCGTGATACTCGTAAAACGCGCGACGCGACGGATCCATGTGCGAATGTTGTTCCCAGGCCTCGGGAATCATCATCATCATGGCGTGGGCCAATGAATAACCGGACATCACCAACAACTCAAGACAGTTGTCAAAGGTGGCGGTATCGGATTGGCCGGGGTAGACGATGGGGTAGAGCTTGGCGAGGTCATCGCCCAGCACGGCTGATTCCATGGTGCCTTCGCGGGCGCGAAGCCAGTTGTAGTTGCCCTTCACGGTGTTGATTTCACCGTTGTGCGCGATTAAGCGATAAGGGTGAGCCAATGGCCAAGCTGGGAATGTGTTAGTTGAAAATCGCTGGTGAACGAGTGCCAAGGCTGACACAGCGCGTGGGTCACTCAAGTCGCGGTAGTACTGGCCAACTTGGTTGGCTAACAACAAACCCTTGTAGACCACGGTGCGAACAGAAACCGACGGCACGAAGTATTCGGTGCCGTACGCGAGCTTCATTTTGTAGATCGCGTGGCTGGCTGTTTTGCGGATCACATACAACTTACGCTCAAGCGCATCGGGCACCATGACGTTGGCACCGCGACCAATAAAGAGTTGACGAATCACGGGTTCACAGGATTTAACCGTTGGCGACATTGGCATGTCAGCGTCTAACGGCACATCGCGCCAACCGAGCACCACTTGGCCCTCGGCGTGAACGGCACGCTCAAGCGCTTGCTCACAGGCTAAGCGTGAGGCCATCTCTTTGGGCAAAAACACCATGGCCACGCCATACTCGCCGGGCTCAGGCAGGGTCACCCCTTGGGCGGTCATGTCTTCACGGTAAAGCGCGTCGGGGATTTGAATCAGGATACCGGCACCATCACCCATCAACTTATCGGCACCAACAGCGCCACGGTGATCGATGTTTTCGAGTATCTTCAGACCCTGGGCAATAATTGAATGCGAGGGCTGACCTTTGATGTGGGCCACAAAACCCACGCCGCAAGCGTCATGCTCGTTGGCGGGCGAATAAAGGCCTTGCGCTTGTGGGGCACGCGAAAGAGGGGCGGCGGGTTTCTGTTGAAACTTAAGCGGAAAAGTAGGCATATCGAGCTCCATGGCAACCGCGGCATATTGCAACGCGGAAAGTGAAGATACTGCTGTCTTGTAAACAATGCAAGCAAATAATGAGATGGTCTGTCCCTGATAAAATTATTTAACTTTTATTTCTCAAACAATTAGGGACAGATTAATGATCCTCCGCTTTTAAGCGGGCAGGGTTGGTAGCGACTTTGCTTGGCCGCCCTCGTTGCCTGGGCGTTGCTCGGCGCGAGGCAACGTTTTCTAGGCTTTTGGCGAAAGCCGCCGACCCCAGCGCCCATTGCCCCTTAATAGCGGATTCGATCTTCTTTTGTTTCACCGGATCCAAACTTGCCGACAACATTGCACGGTACTTAGCCTGTCGTTCAAACGGAGTATTGCCACAGCTCCAGTAATCGCGGTGATCTTGGACAAGGGTTCGATACGCGTCAGGCTCGCCACAATGCTGCGCTGCAGAAGACCAACGCCAAGTTAGCGCAGCGGGGGCGTAGCCGGCGACAACTGGCGCTGTTTCAAGCCAAACCAGCGCAGGCAAGACCCATTGGCCTGGTTCCAATACGGTGTTGTGGTAACGCCCGACAAACACACCCCCGCCTTTTAAGTGCGCTGAAAGGTGTCTTCCGATGTTTTGCATCAAACGGCTAATAGAGGGCTTGTCCGTTGGGGTGACCAGTAACGACAAGGCCTGCGGCGTGATGGACCACCCATGCAAACGCACACCCTCAGCCAGTGCAAACTGGCGCAACCAATCAACCAGCAGCCCAAAGGGTGCTTTCTCAAGCGATTGCTGCCAAGCCTGTGCCAGATGGGGCACAAAACTAGCTTGCACCAATTGGGGCAATCCTGGGGCATAAAGCCGAGCGAGCCGCATGGGCCATTTCCTCGCGTTGACAAATACTGTGATTGATAATGCTACTGATTTTTTCTCAAAAACGGTTGAACTCGGCGACATCTTTTTTGTCTTATTAACACTCGCCAAGCGTGAGTGCTAATATAGTAGCCAGAGGTAAACTACATTTGATTCAGTCTCTACTATTATCCCAACGCGTACGGAGGCACGGATGACAACAGAACGAAATCTTGCACTGTCACCCACCAATATGGCCGTAGCCATGGCGAATCCAGGTGCGCTCGGATCGATTGAGGCTTATATTTCGGCGGTTAACCAGATTCCGGTTTTGAGTGCCGAAAGAGAAAACACCTTGGCCGTCAAGCTACGCGAGGATGGCAACTTAGACGCTGCGCGTGATTTGGTGCTGTCGCACCTACGCCTAGTGGTGTCGGTTGCACGCCAGTACTTGGGTTACGGCCTGGCGCATGCCGACCTGATTCAAGAAGGCAACGTCGGCCTCATGAAAGCAGTCAAACGATTCGACCCCGACCGCGGCGTTCGCTTGGTCTCTTTTGCCGTGCACTGGATAAAAGCTGAAATTCACGAGTTTATTGTGCGCAACTGGCGATTAGTCAAAGTTGCGACCACCAAAGCACAACGTAAACTTTTCTTCAATTTAAGAAAAATGCGTCCTGATGGCGGTAGCTTAAATCCAGCAGCCGTTGATCAAATGGCCAAAGATCTCAATGTTCGCACCCAAGATGTACGCGAAATGGAAGTTCGAATGACGGGCCGGGAATTCTCACTTGACACGCCCACACACGATGAGGACAGCCTTAGCCCAATGGACTACTTGTCAGACAACGGTGCATATGACCCAACTGAGATTATTGCCCGCCAGTCACAGGACGCCTTGCATGGCGAAGGCCTGCTCGGTGCTCTTGAAACGTTAGATGAGCGCGCTCGCAAAATTGTCACCGCCCGTTGGCTTAATGATGAAGGTGGTTCCACTTTGCACGAGTTGGCCGATGAGTTTGGTGTGTCCGCTGAACGAATCCGGCAAATCGAGGCTGCGGCTTTCAAAAAAATGCGTATCGCGCTGCAGCCTGCGTAGGTCCAGCCGGCATCGCTTTTGTCGGTTGGTTTGCCCCCCCAGCCCCCTAACCCCCTTTCTTTAAAACGGCCGTTTCCATAACGGCTCCTCGGACGAGATCGTTTTGTTACCTTTGGTGACTTCTCAGATACCATAGCGAGCATGGATGCAAGCACGCTCGTCTTTGGTTTGTCTGGCCTTTTGATCTTGGTCTGCTTTCTGTCGCCCTTGGCGAGCTTATTGCGCATTCCCAACTCGTTGTTACTTTCTGGCGTGGGTGCATTGCTGGGCTACTTGATTCACACCAATCAATGGGCACCGGCTTGGCTTGGGGCGTACCTGACTTCCCTACAAGCCTTCGAAATCCCATCTGACACCATTTTGGTGGTTTTTTTGCCGGTGTTGCTGTTTGAAACAGCGCTGGCCATGAATGTGCGCCGAATGATGAGCGACTTGGCGCCGATTTTGCTTTTGGCCGTGGTTGCGGTGTTGATATGTACCATATTTGTCGGATTTGGCGTTTCACGTATTTCCAATTACAGCGTGGCCGTCTGTTTGTTGCTCGGTGCCATCATTGCGACCACTGATCCTGCTGCGGTGGTCAGCATCTTCAAAGAGGTGGGTGCCCCCAAACGTTTGACCACCATCGTCGAAGGCGAAAGCCTTTTAAACGATGCAGCCGCCATTGCGCTTTATTCGGTGATGTTGGGCATTGTGGCCAGCGGCGGCACCGGGGCTTGGGCACCAGGTAGCATGGCGCTTATTTTTTTAGACTTACTGGTCGGTGGCGCAGCCTGTGGCTTTGTCATCGGCCGGCTAGCCTGCGCTGCGCTGCCTTTGCTACGAGGCTGGCCAACGGCTGAGATTTCATTGACGGTGGCAGTAGCCTATCTGTCTTACATCATTGCTGAACAATACTTTGATGTCTCTGGGGTTGTTTCAACGGTTGTGGCTGGACTCGTCGTCGGTTCGTTTGGCCGCACTCGAGTCACACCAACAACCTTTTATGCCATGGCCGAATCCTGGAAACAGTTTGGTTTTTGGGCAACGTCATTGGTATTTTTGTTCGCTGCCATGATGATTCCACGTTTATTGGTCGACGCCACTTGGATGCATTTGGGCATCGTTGCCATGATGATGCTGATGGCGCTTTTGGCGCGCATGGTGACAGTTTTTGGGTTACTGCCAATACTCACAGCCACTGTCGGCACGCGAATCGACAACCGCTACAAAACAGTCATTTGTTGGGGCGGCCTGCGCGGGGCGTTGTCGTTGGCCTTGGCGCTGGCCGTCACCGAAAACCGTGAGCTGCCCAGCGACGTGCGTTCATTTGTGGCGATTGGAGCCACCGGCTTCGTGCTCAGCTCATTGATCATCAACGGCTTAACGTTACAACCCCTGATTCGACTGCTGGGACTGGACAAATTAACCACCAACGAGCGTGCTTTGCGAAATCAAGCGCTGGTTATTACCGTTTCTGAACTGCAAAAAGAGACAGAGCGAATCGCTGTTGACGAACAAATCAGTCGTAACGCCCGCCAACGCATCAGCCATGTGTTTGACGCTAGCGTGACGAGCATTTCGGATGCACAGATTGACCAGTTCAGCCACAAAGATCGGGTGCAGCTAGGCCTATCCATGGTCGTGAAACGCGAGTTTGAGTTGTTTTTTGCGGGCCTTCGAGAACAAGGATTTGATGCTCGAACAGCCGAGCGTCTCTTGACCTTGTCCGAGCGCCTCGAAGACCAAGTCAACGCCCACGGCTTAGTTGGCTTTGAGCATGGACTCAAGCGCTCACTCGACTACCCGCGTGTCTTTCGGTTGGTGCTCTACCTCAACCAATTTATCAGCGTCCAACGTTGGCTTGGGCGCGCCTTGAGCCAACGGTTTGTCGAGCTTGTGGGCATTCGTTGGGCGACACGTCGGCTTTTGGTCTTTGCTGATCAAAAAATTCGCCCCATGATTGGCGATGCTGCAACCGAAAGCATCACGCAATGCTTGCGTATGCGCATGCAAATGGTTGACGAGAACATGCAGGCCATGCGTTTGCAATATCCCGCGTTTGCGCAATGGCTCGAGGAAAACTACCTGGGCAAACTCGCGCGCACGCTGGAAAGAACCCGTTACCGGCAAATGCTGTCTGACTCGTTGATTTCGGGTGAAGTCTACGACGCGCTGATGGAACAGCTCGACGACCGCTGGCACTTTTTAGACCAGCAAGCGCCACTTGATATCGAGCTTGCGGCGTTCGATTTGGTGCACAAAGTGCCCCTGCTCGGTGCTTTATCAGATCAATCGCTGCGACCTTTGGTGAAATCATTGCGAACACGCTTGGCCATGCCCAATGAGCTCATTCAAGGGTCCAGCAAACCAAACCCCTCGCTTTACTTCGTGGCCTCAGGCGCGGTGTCTGTGTTGCTTCCCGATGCGACCCATATTGAGCTGGGGTCGGGCGAGTTTTTTGGTGAGCTTTATTTGCTCAAACCCGATGCCGCTGAGTTTGAGGTGCGCTCTTTGGGCTACACCAAGCTGCTTGAGTTATCGGCCAAAGACTTCAAAAACTTGGTGGCAAGCGACTCGCAACTTCGAGAAGCGATCGAAAAAGTGGCCAAAGAACGGTTGCGCGCCTTAGAGGTGGGTCGCTCAAGCCTGACCTAGTCAATGACCTAGTCGATCCATGCGATCCATTTGATCTAAGAGTTCTTGGGCAATGACAATACCGGCCTCAACGGTGAACTCATTGTCCAATAGCATTTGTGCCACCTCATTTGGCGGCAAGGCCACGATTGTCATGACTTCGCCATCTTGGTTCTCAGGCACCACATCCAATGGCAAAACACACTCGCATGTGATGACGTCCTCAGACTGAAAACCTTCGGGCAATCGACGCTGCAAGTGGGTGATGACTCTCAATGGGGTGCGCTCAACCAAGGCCAGCTCGTCGAGGCCCGCCTCTTCGGCCGTTTCGCGCACCAAAGCCAAATCATCGCCCTCGCCAAGGCCGACCAAACCGCCCACCAAGGTGTCCCACAAGCCGGGGTCAGTGGCTTTATCTAACGCTCGGCGCGCCACCCAAAGATCACCTGACTCTGACCAAGCGTTCAGGTGCACGGCGCGGGTCACCAACCCCAGAGCCCTAACGGCGCCTCGGTCAATGGCTCCGATTGAGTGACCACCCACCCAAACATCGAGTAACTCATTGCGCCACTTGGGCAGGCAGCCCTCGTTTAAAAGGCATTGCGCCAAAGCATGGAGCTGTTGGTCGACCAGATCGCGCGACAAATTGGGGCTAATGACCAAGGAATTCCCGACAAAAAGAGTCGGGAATTCCTTGCGTAAAACACGGGCTGCCGGTGGGAAAATTGACCCACATTCTTGGTGGGCGATCATCAAGGACGGTGAGCCAGGGTGCGGTTTTTGCTGGGTGTTTTGCAAAGCTTGCGTTAAAAAGGCGATTAACGCATGGCGCATTGAGTCGTTGTTGATCATCTCTGCCGATTCCGAAGGATTTCCGAAATTGTAACGGGGCTTTCACTTGTTACGCTCAGCTTCGCTATAATTCACAAGATTCGTGATTAATTATTCTCTTCCCCGGTCTGAGTGCAGAGTCTGCGCTAGTTTGGCGCTATTTGTTTTCCAACGAACAGATCGGTTGTTTAAAGCATTGTCTTGAGGTGAGCATGATGAAGTTAAAGGGATATCTCCTGACGGCCTGTGCCTTGCTAATGACTGGCCTAGCCAGCGCGCAAGTACAAGACATGCCCGGAGGGCCTAAGGTCAACCAGCTGAACTTAACCACTGGCGTGACGCAAATTGCCCGCGATGTGGCTTGGCTGCATTGGATGATGTTGATCATCTGTTTGGTTATTTTTGTGGGCGTTTTTGGTGTGATGTTCTATTCTATCTGGGCACACCGTAAGTCAAAAGGCGCCAAGCCTGCCACTTTCCATGAAAACGTCGGCATTGAAGTTGCTTGGACCGTGATCCCCTTCTTGATCGTGATTGGCATGGCGCTGCCAGCGACACGGACAGTGGTGGCGATGAAAGACACGTCCGGTGCAGACATGACCATCAAGGTCACCGGTTACCAGTGGAAGTGGGGGTACGAATACCTTGATGGGCCCGCCAGGGGTGTTGAATTGCTCTCAACACTTTCGACGCCTCGCGCTCAAATTCAAAATCTTGAACCCAAGGGCGAGTTTTATTTGATGGAAGTCGACCAACCCTTGGTCGTGCCAATTGGGCAGAAAGTTCGCGTTGTGGTGACCGCTGCTGACGTGATTCACTCTTGGATGGTGCCCGCTTTTGGTGTTAAGCAGGATGCCATTCCAGGCTTTTTGCGTGACACATGGTTTCGCGCTGAAAAAGTCGGCGTGTACCGAGGACAATGCGCTGAACTGTGCGGCAAAGATCATGCGTTCATGCCGATTGTCGTGAATGTGATGACGCAAGAAGATTTTGCGGCTTGGGCTGCTGAAAGACAGGCCAAGATCGCCGGCGTGGTTGTAGAGCCCGCTCCGTCTGAGATTGCTGGTGCGCTGGCGACTAAACAGCCATTAAACAATGTCGTCAATCAAATTGACCCCTTTGTTGCCCCTGTGAAAGTTAGCGAAGCTCGCTTTTAATTAAAGCTGGGGGCAACCCGGCAATTGCTGTAAAAATAAAGTTTTAATTGAATACTCGTTAATATATTGACACTACACCCGCCGGTCGGGTGCTCAAAACCGACTCAGGTCAGGAGAGAAGCATGAGTAGCGTTACCGTAGACCAGATTCCAGGCAAAGGCGAGGACATCTCTGACGGCCATCATGATGACCACGCCCACGGTGCTCCCCATGGGTGGCGCCGTTGGTTGTTTGCAACCAACCACAAAGACATCGGCACGATGTATTTGATCTTTGCGTTCACCATGTTTTTAGAAGGCGGCCTTCTGGCGCTGTTGCTCAGAACGGAACTGTTCATGCCTGGCATCCAGTTTTTCCAGCCAGAATTATTCAACCAGTTCACAACCATGCACGGCCTGATCATGGTGTTCGGCGCGATCATGCCGGCCTTTGTGGGTTTTGCAAACTGGATGATCCCGCTACAGATCGGCGCCTCTGATATGGCATTTGCACGGATGAACAACTTCAGTTTCTGGTTGCTGCCCGTCGCCGCCATCTTGCTGACGACCTCTTTCTTTGTGCCTGGTGGCGCAACAGCCGCTGGTTGGACGCTCTATGCGCCCCTAACTTTACAGATGGGTCCAGGTATGGATTTGGCGATTTTCGCCATTCATCTCATGGGCGCTTCTTCCATCATGGGTGCGATCAACATTGTTGTCACCATCCTGAACATGCGCGCACCTGGCATGACCTTGATGAAGATGCCATTGTTCTGCTGGACTTGGTTGATTACCGCTTACCTCTTGATTGCTGTGATGCCCGTGCTGGCCGCCGCCATTACGATGATCCTGACTGATCGTCACTTTGGCACCTCGTTCTTTAACGCCGCTGCTGGTGGTGACCCTGTGCTTTACCAGCACATCTTTTGGTTCTTCGGTCACCCCGAGGTTTACATCATGATTCTGCCAGCATTCGGGATTATTTCGGCCATCGTGCCAGCGTTTGCCCGCAAGCAGTTGTTTGGTTATGCCTCTATGGTGTATGCAACCGCCTCCATTGCGATTCTGTCGTTCATAGTCTGGGCGCACCATATGTTCACGACCGGTATGCCAGTCACAGCGCAGCTGTACTTTGTTTACGCGACAATGCTGATTTCGATCCCAACGGGTGTAAAAGTGTTTAACTGGGTCGCCACCATGTGGAAAGGCTCCATGACTTTTGAGACACCCATGTTGTTTGCTATTGGCTTCATCTTTGTGTTTACATTGGGTGGCTTTACAGGTCTGATTCTGTCGGTGGCACCGATCGACATTCAGGTTCATGACACGTACTACGTGGTTGCTCACTTTCACTACGTTTTGGTTGCTGGTTCTTTGTTTGCTTTATTTGCTGGCGCCTACTACTGGTTACCAAAGTGGACCGGCAAGATGTATGACGAGCGCTTGGGTAAGTGGCACTTCTGGATGAGCATGATTTCATTCAACATCACCTTCTTCCCCATGCACTTTTTGGGCCTGGCTGGTATGCCACGTCGCTACGCAGATTACGCATCACAGTTCACTGACTTCCATCAGATCGCAACGATCGGTGCATTCTGGTTCGGTTTGTCGCAGTTGATCTTCATGTATGTAGTCTACAAAGCGTATGCAGGCAAGGGCGAGCAAGCGGTTGCCAAGCCTTGGGAAGGTGCCGAAGGTTTAGAGTGGACTGTTCCGTCACCAGCGCCATTCCACACATTTGAAACACCCCCCGTGGTTCGTTAATTTAGCTAGGATTGGTATGACCCCAGAGCAACGCCGCAAGAATAAAAGAACTGGTTTGATTTTTTTAGTGATTGTTGTGGTGTTGTTCGTTTGGGTTGTTTTTCGGAAAATTAGCGAAAACCCAGGGGTTTTATGAGTAAGGCTGACGAGCCTCTGGCCAAAAGTGTGCAGCTCAAGTTAAGTTTTTTCCAAACGTTAAGAGCCGTTTTATGGGCAATGTTTGGTGTCCGTAAGGGTTCTGGCTTAAGTAACGATGTGGCCAAGCTAAACCCAGTGCATGTGATTTTGACAGGGCTATTGTTTGGCGTCGTATTTGTTGTCAGCTTAGTCATGTTGGCGCGCTTTATTGTGAGCAACATGGCGGGCCAGTAGGATTGTGAGATTGTTAGCGGACCATCCGTTTGTTTTGGTTTATCTTAGATTTTTCGATTGTGATCGATTGCAGGACTCAGGAGAATAAGAATGAGTGCAAGCCACTCCAGCGTGGGTAAAGAGGCACCCTACTATTACGTACCGGCGGATTCTGCGCATCCGTTCAGAGCAAGCTTTGCTCTGCTTATCGTAATGCTCGGCGCTTCCGCCTGGGTCAATGATATTGCCATTGGCAAATGGGCAGTGGCGGCTGGCCTTATTGGTTTGTTGTTTGTGCTTTGGCAGTGGTTTGGTGATGCCATTCACGAAGAACAGACTGGCTTGAACAGCCAGCGTATTGACTTGTCGTATCGCTGGAGCATGGCCTGGTTCATTTTCTCAGAAGTGATGTTCTTTGGTGCATTTTTTGGCGCACTTTGGTACACCCGAGTAGTCACAATGCCATGGCTCGGTGATTTTGATCACCAATTGATGCTTTGGCCCGATTTTACTGCTGTCTGGCCAAACCTGGGACCCGCTGGGATTGTTGATCAGTTTGAAGCCATGGGGCCTTTTTGGTTGCCCACCATTAACACAGCATTACTGCTCTCATCTGGTGTGACGCTCACTATTTCACACCACGCCCTGCGTGACAACCACATGGGCAAAGCCAAGCTTTGGTTATTGGCCACGATCATTTTGGGATTCATCTTCGTTAGCTGCCAAGCCTACGAGTATTACTACGCTTATACCGGTCTAAACTTGCGTTTTGATTCGGGTGTGTTTGGATCACTATTCTTCATGTTGACCGGATTCCATGGCTTTCACGTGATTTTGGGCGCAATCATGCTTTCCGTGATGATGGTGCGCATGATGAAGGGACACTTCACCGCTGATAATCATTTTGGGTTTGAAGGCGCTGCTTGGTACTGGCACTTCGTTGACGTCGTGTGGTTGGGTCTTTACATCTTTGTTTATTGGTTCTAAGTACAAATCGCTTAATCCAATAATACAAGGGCCGTGAAAACGGCCCTTGTTCTTCTGTAGCACTCTATGAGTCACGCTGCGCGTTTATGCAAGCGCAAGGAGCCCGGGTTGTTAAAAACCGGTTGTTCGAACCCAACCCATCCAGTGGGCAAAGAGCAACAGCAGGAATAGTGCGACTGATAGACCAATGCGCACAGTCAGCGCGTTGACAGTTTTATCCGACCCACCTTTGTCACGCATCAGGTAGAAAAGAGCTGAACCGAGGCTTGCAAAGATGCCTATAAAAACGATTGCTACAAAAATTCCCATTTGCTTTAACTCCGAGGAATAAGGTCTTAATAATGTTTGGCAAGACGATTGAGCGCAACATGCTGCGATGGTGGCTAGCCACCATTATCCTGTTGATTCTTGCTGTTGTGTTTGTCTCGTTGGGAAACTGGCAACTGAATCGTGCCCAAGAGCGCCGAATCATTGCCGAAACTATCACAGCAGGTCAAGATGCAAGAATCGTAACATTGTCGACTCAATCGACCTTAGATGGCCTATTACCCTGGCAACCAGCCGAGGTAACAGGCAAATGGCGCCCAGAAATGAGCGTCTTACTGGATAACAGAAATCTTGATGGCCGGCCCGGCCTTTGGCTAGCCACGCCGCTTGAGCTTTCGCCCGGTCGCCTACTTTTGGTGGTCAGGGGCTGGCTTGCCCGACCGATCGGTCAGTACAACGCCTTACCTGCCATCACGGCGCCAAACGGTGCCATCACCCTCGAAGGCGAGGTTGCGACACATGTCCCGCGTTTGTACTCGCTTGGTGAAGAAGCACCAATTCAATTTATTGACAAATCAACCTTAACGATTCGCGAAAGCGAAACCACGCTTGCCTTAAAAGACTTGCCGCGCCGACAGAACGTTTCAATCGCCGAGTTGTCAAACGATCTAGATCAAGCATTTTTACCGTTTGTACTGTTACAAACGAGCGCTGTACCCGATGACCTATTTGTTAGGCAGTGGCCCAAACCGTCAATTGATGCTGACAAAAACGTGGGCTACGCGATTCAATGGTTTGGATTTGCCGTAATCGCCTTGGTGGCAATAGGCGTTTTGTTATGGCGTATGCCTAGGCGTGCGAAAATGTTTGCTGTTTCTAAGGACACCACCCGTGGCAACTGATTCATTACCATCCGGTCCAAGCAATGCACCAAAACGATCAATTGCACCCCTGATCTGGATAATTATCCTGAGTATGGCGCCCGTTGTCGCGGCTTTTTTGGTGTACTACATCCCCGAATTTCGTCCGGAAGGTTCTGTCAACTACGGCACCTTGGTTGAACCTCAGCGACCCATGCCTACTGCTGAACAGTTGCCACTGACCACACTCGATGGCAAACCTTATGACTTGAACCAGCTAAAAGGCCAATGGTTGCTGCTGGCCGCTGATGGCGCGGCTTGCCCAGAAGAGTGCGCAAAGAAGCTATATATCTTGCGTAATACCCACGCCATGACTGGTAAAAACGTCGAGCGCTTGAACCGAGTCTGGTTCATCACCGATGACGCAGAAGTCCCAGAAAAGGTGCTTGAGGCCTACCGCGGCACGATCATGCTACGCGTGAAGCCCGAGGATCTAGCTAAGTTTTTGACAGTGCCTCCTGGCATGGCCAGTTCTCTAGAAGCGTTGGCTGTTCCCTTGTGGATCATGGACCCTCTGGGCAATCTCATTCTCGAGTACGGCAAAGATCCAGATCCGTTCAAGGTACGCAAAGACATCGGCAGGTTATTACATAACTCACGTATTGGTTAGGTACGCAATGTCATCAACTCTCACCATGCCGGCGACCCAGATTCTGTCGCCCGAAGAAAAAAAGCGGAAATCTTATCGTCGTTTGATATTTTTGACATGGTTTCTAACGCTAGACCTCATCATGTTTGGCGCCTTCGTGCGCTTGACAGACTCAGGTTTGGGTTGCCCCGATTGGCCCGGCTGTTACGGTATGGTAACGCCCATCGGCGCCTTAGCCGACATCCGTGCGGCTGAGCAAGCCATGCCCGATGGCCCAGTCACCATACCCAAGGCTTGGATCGAAATGATCCATCGTTACGTTGGTGCGGTGCTGGGTCTCATGATGATTGGCTTTACAGTGATGGCCTGGCGCTGGCGTAACATCATTGGCCGCACCCCTTGGCTTCCAACGTTCACGCTGTTGGCAGTCTGCATCCAAGGTACTTTTGGTGCCTGGACGGTGACGTTAAAGCTCATGCCAATCATTGTGACCATTCACTTACTAGGTGGCATGACGCTCATGGCGCTGATGACATGGCTCGCTGCCCGAGAAAAACAGCACACACCCATCAACCAAGCCAACAAACGGTATAGTCCTTGGGTTGGATTTGGGTTGGTACTACTCTTTATGCAAATTGGCTTGGGTGGTTGGGTCAGTACCAATTACGCGGCCCTGGCCTGCATGGATTTCCCGACGTGTAATGGCGCTTGGATTCCCAAAATGGATCTGGCCAATGGCTTCTCTCTGGTGCGTGGTCTGGGCGAATTGCCTAGCGGTGAGGCCATTTCCCAGAGCGCACTCGTGGGTATCCACTGGGTACACCGTAACTTTGCGTGGGTAATTTTTGGTTATCTCGGCACACTGGCTTGGCGTTTGCGTAGCGATCCTGGCCTGCGTGGACCGTGTCATTTGATCTTTGCACTATTGTTTGCTCAGTTGATCACGGGTCTCACCACTATCTTCTTCCAGTGGCCATTGTTGGTTTCGGTCTTGCATATCGCGGGTGCTGCTGGCTTGACCATTGCTGTGGTGACTTTGCTGGTACGCGTCTATGGCATCAGGCCCGCGAAAGTTTCTCAAGCAGAAAACCTTCAGTTTGCCTAAAATACAACCATGACAACCGCGACGGTACCTTCTGATTCGCTCTGGCGCCAATATTTGGTGCTAACAAAGCCGCGTGTGACGCAGCTGGCTGTGTTCTGCGCAGTCATTGGTATGTTTTTGGCTGTACCGGGATTGCCCGATATGCAAAAGGTAGTTGCAGGCACCATCGGCATTTGGTTGCTAGCCGCTGCCGCATTCGCTGTCAATTGCTTGATTGAGCAACAAATTGATGCCCGCATGGCACGTACCTCGCGCCGTGCCACTGCTCAGGGTAGTATCGCTTCGCATCAAGTCCTCATGATCTCTGGGCTCTTGGGCGGCCTTGGTATGTTCGTCCTATACCAGTGGGTCAACGCACTAACCATGTGGCTGACATTTGCCACCTTTGTCGGTTACGCGGTTATTTACACCATGCTGCTCAAGCCCCGCACTCCACAAAATATCGTCATCGGTGGTCTCTCTGGCGCCATGCCGCCGGCGCTAGGCTGGGCAGCAGTCGCCGATAGCGTGCCAGCCGAAGCTTGGCTGCTGGTGTTGATTATTTTTATTTGGACACCACCACACTTTTGGGCGTTGGCACTTTATCGCAACAAAGACTATGAAAAATCTGGTCTGCCAATGTTGCCAGTTACGCACGGTGCCAATTTCACACGCCTGCATATTTTGCTCTACAGCTTTGCCTTGTTTGGGACAACACTGTTGCCGTTTGCGGTTCGTATGAGTGGTTGGCTTTACTTAATCGCCGCTGTTGCATTGGGTTTGCGCTTTGTGTGGCTGAGCTGGCGGCTATACAAAAACTACAGTGATGACTTGGCGCGATACTTGTTCAAGTTTTCTATTCTTTACTTGGCGCTTCTTTTTGCCAGTCTGCTGATTGACCACTGGTTGATCAACGCTTAAAAGGCGGCCTCAGCGAGGCGCAACCTTCACCGAGTCTTCCAATCCAATGCACTTTCCAAGCTTGCTCCTTCAAACCACACACCGTCAGGCCAAGCTCTTCTTTCTGGGCTTGTTGACTGTTGTACTGACTGCCTGTTCAGAACCGGCTGACTTTATCGGTAGCGACATCACATCTGGCGACATTGGCCAAGGCTGGACGCTGACTGACCACCAAGGAGAAGCCCGGCAAGCCGACAGTTTCCCAGGCAAAGCGTCGGTGGTGTTTTTTGGATTCACGCAATGCCCTGACGTTTGCCCTGCTGCCCTGGCTGAAATTGCCACTGCTTTGCAAATGATGGGCGAGCAGGCCAAAGATGTTCAGGTACTGATGATCACGGTCGACCCCGAGCGTGATACCCCGCCATTGCTTGGCGAATACCTCGAAGCGTTCGACCAAGGCATGCCCACGCGGTTTCTGGGCTTAAGAGGGACACCTGAGGATCTTCGTAAAACAGCCAGCGCATTTCGCGCCTATTACGCCAAGTCACCAACGCCTGATGGCAGCTACACCATGGATCACAGCGCGTCGTTCTATCTGTTTGACCCACAAGGCAAGGCGCGTGTACTTTTAAGCAACCAGGCCGGCCCTAAGGCGCTCGCCCAAGACCTGAAAGCACTGCTGAATTAATGTAATTTAGGCAAAAGCACTGACTGCTTGCCACTGACCGCTTGACTACAAATTTGCCCTCTTGTTGCGCCAATGATCGATGGCAGCCTGTGCTGTCAGATCGAGATCACTCACCACTAGGCTCTGTCGTTTTTTAAGAATCATGAAAGCGTAGGGTGTGGCTAAAGCGGCTGCCTCTGGGCACAGACGCATCTCATCGCCCACAGAAGGGCTTTGTTGGCGCCAAAAATTGATAGCGGACTCAAGGTCGGTCAAGGTGATGTCTTCATTCATATGCGTATTTTGTCAGAATATCTCTTATGATCGGATAGAAACCTAACGGTTT
This sequence comes from uncultured Burkholderiaceae bacterium, assembly GCA_963926245.1. GTDB lineage: Bacteria > Pseudomonadota > Gammaproteobacteria > Burkholderiales > Burkholderiaceae_B > Algicoccus. Next base: position 43,101 of record CAWUWI010000008.1, read on the forward strand.
TATCTAAAACAGACAGGAGTCTGACATGGCACACGACCCAATGAACCCCTTCGGCTTGCCCCACATGGGCGCTTCGACGAGCAATCCCGGACAGAATCCGCTTCTAGCCAGCATGGAAATGATGCGCCAGGCCATGACTGGACTAGGGCAATCGGCCCAAACGGCAACGGGTTCATTGTCTAGTGCACTGACCCCAGAAGACTTGGAACGTAAGATCAGTGAACTCAAAATTGTTGAAACCTGGCTCAAGCTGAATTTGTCGATCCTCAGTGGCTCGATACAAGGCTTGGAAGTGCAATTAGCCACCGTCAGAACGTTGCGCTCGTTCGTTGCCATGGGTGGCGACCCAAGTGCCTCAACCGCAGGTGACCCATCGCCACTCGAAGTGGTGCTAGGCCTAAAGCCTGCGCCCAAGAAAGCTGCACAACCATCAAAGCCTGAACCAGCAACAGAAACACAACCAGACTCAAAACCTAACCCAGCGTCAGATTCACAAGCCACAAGTGGTGCAACGGGTAGTGCCAATCAAACCGACAGTGCCAACACCAATGCCGCCGCACAAGCTTGGTGGAAAATGATTGAGGGTCAGTTTGCGCAGCTAGCTGAGGCAAGTACTCAGGCAAACACGGCAGCACAGGCCGCAGCGCAATCCGCCATGGCTCGGGCTACGGCGGTCAAACCCAGCGCCAAAAAATCGGCGCCGACGGTTAAAAAGGCCACTAAAGCCACACCCAGAACTAACGCTAAAAAATCCGCTGGGCAGCCAGCTAAGAAGACTGCCACTAAGACCGTTAAGCGAGCTTAGATCCAAGTGTGCATAGGCGAATGATGTTGATGCGCTGTTAAACCCATTTGAATAAACGAGTACTGGTATTTTTATGTTGAACATTGTGATTTTGGCCGCTGGCATGGGCAAGCGGATGCAATCAGACCGCCCCAAAGTGTTGCACACCATTGCAGGGCAACCAATGCTGTTTCACCTGCTTAAAACAGCACGTGCACTGAATCCCGATCGCCTGATCGTGGTGATAGGCCACGGTCAAGATCAGATCCGAGAGGCGCTTGCCGATCAACCCGACATACTGTTTGCTGATCAAACGCCCCAATTGGGTACCGGCCACGCAGTAATGCAGGCCGCTGATCAGTTGGTTGGAGGTGATAGGGCTGGTAATAGTGCAACCTTGGTGCTGTACGGTGATGTGCCGCTGGTTCAAGTGCAAACCCTGCAGGCTTTGCTGGCTGCCAGCGATGATGGTTTGGCACTCTTGACCGAAACACTCACAGACCCAACAGGGTACGGCCGTATTGTGCGCGATGACTCAGATCATGTCGTGGCAATTGTTGAAGAGAAAGACGCCAGCGCGACGCTGCGTTCTATTCAGGAAGTGAATACTGGCATGTTGGTGGCGTCGACACCAGCGCTTAAGCAATGGTTGGGTCAAATCAACAATCAGAACGCCCAAGGCGAGTACTACCTAACCGACATCATTGGTTTGGCAGCCCAAGCCGGCGTCGAAATCAACACCGTGGCGCCGCAGTTCGTGTTTGAAACGCAAGGGGTTAACAGTCGCTTGCAACAGGCTTCGCTTGAACGCCATTGGCAAAACGAGCTGGCCCGTCAGCAACTGGTTGCTGGTGTGGCCTTGGCTGACCCTCTGCGGTTTGATGTGCGTGGCACGCTCGAGTGCGGTCGTGACGTGTTTATCGATGTGGGCTGTGTCTTTGAAGGCCACGTGAAGCTTGGCAACAACGTGGTGATTGAACCGCATTGCGTGATTCGCAATGCCACGATTGGTGATGGCACAACGATCAAAGCCTATAGCCATGTGCAAGAAGCACGAGTGGGTACACAGGCCCAGATCGGCCCTTACGCCAGATTGCGACCCGGCACGGTGCTAGCCGATCAGGTGCACGTGGGTAATTTTGTTGAAATCAAAAACTCAGTCATTGGTCGTTCAAGCAAAGCCAATCACCTCGCTTACGTGGGTGATGCTGATGTGGGGCAAGGGGTCAACATCGGTGCTGGCACCATTACCTGCAACTATGACGGTGTTAACAAACACCGAACTGTGATTGAAGACGATGCCTTCATTGGTTCTGACACGCAACTCGTGGCGCCAGTCCGTGTTGGCAAAGGCGCGACCTTGGGTGCTGGCACGACATTGACTCAAGATGCGCCACCCCATAAGCTGACTGTTTCCCGCACGGCACAAACCACCCTTGAATCCTGGCAGCGACCCACTAAAAAGTCCAAGTAGCTCAGGCCCCGCCGGCCGAGACAACGTCGGCACGCCTGGTGCAACAAATGCGGCCGACGATGGCTTGCCAATGCCTCAACGCTTTTGGGCGATTGTCACGCTCTTCATTAGCCTAGGCATTTGTGTGCTTGATGCGTCAATGGTGAATGTGGCGTTGCCTGAGATTGCTGCCAGCCTGAACGTGCCTGCTGCCACAACGGTTTGGGTGGTCAATGTTTACGGCTTGACGGTTGCTGGCACCTTGTTGCCCTTTGCTGCGATGGCCGAACGCATCGGCTTTAAGCGTGCGTTTCGATTCGGTCTGGTGCTGTTTGTCATCGGCGCCTTGGCCAGCGCACTTTCGCCCTCTCTTGAATTCTTGTTATTCGGTCGTGTTATTCAGGGTCTTGGTGCTTCAGCCATCATGTGCTTGTTTGGTGGGCTGATGCGCAACATCTATCCCTCTCGACTGTTGGCCAAAGGCATTGGCTTAAATGCGGTGGTGGTGTCGGTTAACTCAGTAATCGGGCCATCACTGGGCTCGGTTATTTTGACATTTGCAGACTGGCGCTGGATCTTTGTGTCGCTCATGCCATTGGCCGTTTTGGCGGCTATTACCATGCGCGCTTTACCCGTTGTGGCGCGGATCAGTCGTCGCTTTGATTACCGCTCGGCAGTTCACAGTGCAGTCACCATTGGCTTGTTTATTCTCGGCTTGGATTATCTGGCCAAGTACCCATTGTTTGCAGCAGGCTCAATCGCAATAAGCATGCTGTTGGTGGTTGCGTTGGTTAAGCGTGCCATGCAACAAACTGCGCCATTGGTGCCCGTCGATTTACTGCGTATTGGTCCAATCCGCGCGGCGTTGGCTGCTTCTCTGTTTTCTTTTAGCGCGCAAATGGCCACCTTCGTGGCTTTGCCGTTTTATCTGTTGGTGACCTTAGGGCGTGATGCCATTACCGTGGGTTTGTTAATGGCGGCTTGGCCTTTGGGTGCCGCAGTCATGGCGGTGGTTTCGGGTCGCCTGGCTGATCGCTACCCGGTGGCCGTGTTGTGTGGCATTGGTTCGGCCTCGATGTTGATAGGTACGTTATGGATTGTGGTGGCGCCAGCAACCGTGGCCAATGCTTGGCTCTTTATGGCGATGCTATTGAGTGGGATTGGATTTGGTTTTTTTCAGACGCCAAACAATCGGGTTTTGATTGGCTCTTCACCTCGAGAGCGTGCCGGTGCGATCGGCGGATTACAGGCGGTCACACGCGTCTTTGGTCAAACCGTCGGTGCGGCGTTAGTGGCGATGGTATTCACGGTGAGCCAAGCCTTTGGACCGACCTACGGCCTGATTGTGGCCGCGGTTTTTTCATTCATGGCACTCATGGTCAATGTTAGGCGTCATTTGAAAACAACGGCCGGCTGAGCCACCAGATGAGAATTGCTTAAGATCACAATCACTATCGACGAATGTTGTTCGTCGGGGTCTTAGGCAAGGGCAGTCGTGTGCTGAACTTGCTGCGATTGATTGAGAAAAATGTTCGCACGTTACGCACTTGGTTAGCCGCCGTGAGTGTGCGGTGCACGAGGTCGTGATAAGCGGCCATGTTGGTCACTGTGGTGATCAGCACAAAGTCAGGACCCGTCGAGACGCGATAGCACTGCTGAATGTCGGCTTCCCATTGCACCAAACGCTCAAAGCGTGCGAGGGTTTCTGCGTCTTGGGTCATTAAGGTAACCTCAACAATGGCCGTTAAAGCTTGGCCAACTTGAGCCGGTGCCAGTATGGCGACTGTTTTTTCGATGGCGCCAGTCTGCACCAATCGGCGCACGCGACGCAGGCAGGTAGCGGGCGATGCATTCACGGCCTGAGCCAAGTCCTGATTGGTCAGGCTGGCGTCTAACTGCAGTTGTGCCAGTAGCCTTAAATCCAATGCATCTAGACTGATTGTGTTTTCTGGAGTGGTGTCCATGCCGATACCCTCTTTGCTATAAAACGCTATTTTTATAGTTTATTTGAAATTTCCTATTACTTAAAGATTATTTTAATTAATTATTTTATTTTTATGTGAAATTTGCCCATTAATACCATCCAATCTCATCCACAATAGCGTCTTATGAGATTTACTTAGGAAATAAGCCATGTGCGGCATTGTCGGTGCAGTCTCCAAACGAAACATCGTTCCTATCATGCTAGAAGGTTTGCAGCGGCTTGAATACCGTGGCTACGACTCATGCGGGGTTGCTGTTTTTAAGGACGGCGAACTCAGACGCGCGCGCAGCACGGCACGCGTGGCGCAACTTGCGCAGCAAGTCTCTGAAGATGCCTTTGATGGATTGACGGGCATTGCTCACACGCGCTGGGCCACACACGGTGCACCTGCGGCCCACAACGCCCATCCCCACTTTTCAGGGGTGAATGGTGGCCAACCCAAGATTGCGCTTGTGCACAACGGCATCATTGAAAACCACGATGAACTGCGTGCCATGTTGCAAACGGCTGGTTACGTCTTTGACAGCCAAACCGACACTGAAGTGATTGCCCATTTGGTGCACCACCATTACGCATCGGATTTGCTTGAAGCCGTACAAGCAGCTGTCAAATTGCTCAAGGGTGCGTTCGCAATTGCCGTGATGTGTCGCGACGAACCCCACCGCCTGATCATCGCACGTGAGGCTTCACCCCTGGTTCTCGGTTTGGGTCATTCAGAAAACTTTTTTGCTTCTGATGCGTTGGCACTGGCGGGTACCACGGATCAAATCATTTACCTTGAAGATGGGGATATTGCCGATTTACAAGTTGATCGTATTTTGGTCTATGACCAAGCGGGCAATCCCATCGAGCGCGAGGCTCAAACGGTTCACGCGCACACCGCTGCGGTTGAGTTGGGTCCTTATCGCCACTTCATGCAGAAAGAGATATTTGAGCAACCACGGGCCGTGGCTGACACGCTTGATGATTTGCAGGCGATTTCGCCAGAGCTTTTTGGTGATCGCGCTTATGGGGTTTTTAAAAACACGCGACGGATCTTGATTTTAGCGTGTGGTACCAGTTACTACGCCGGCATGACGGCCAAGTACTGGATGGAATCAATTGCCAAGATGCCTGTTGAGGTTGAAATTGCCAGCGAATATCGCTATCGCGACAGCGTGCCTGACAAAGACGCACTGGTGGTGACGCTTTCTCAATCGGGTGAAACAGCCGATACGTTGGCAGCACTAAAGCATGCCCAATCACTGGGCATGTCCAACACCCTTACCATTTGTAATGTGAGCACCAGTGCCATGGTTCGGGCGTGCGCGCTGTCTTACATCACGCACGCCGGCGTTGAAGTTGGTGTGGCATCAACCAAGGCATTCACCACGCAACTAACTGCTCTCTTTTTACTGACACTAGCCATGGCGCAAGTGCAGGGTCAGTTGACTGAACAAGAAGAGGCCGAGCATGTGCGTGCCTTGCGCCACTTGCCGGTGGCGATTGGTTCGGTGTTGGCTCTTGAGCCTCAAATCATGGCATGGTCAGAGCGCTTTGCAGGCTGCGAAAACGCATTATTCCTGGGTCGTGGCATGCACTACCCGATTGCTTTGGAGGGCGCCCTAAAGCTCAAGGAAATCAGTTACATCCATGCTGAAGCCTATCCGGCGGGCGAGTTAAAACACGGGCCCTTGGCATTGGTTACCGATCAAATGCCCGTGGTCACCATCGCACCCAATGATGCTTTGCTAGAAAAGCTCAAATCCAATATTCAAGAAGTTCGTGCGCGCGGCGGCCAGTTGTACGTGTTTGCCGATGCTGACACACGGATCAAAGCAGCAGAGGGTCTACACGTGATCCGTATGCCAGAGCACTACGGTCACTTGTCACCCATTTTGCACACCATCCCACTGCAATTGCTGGCGTATCACACCGCCTGTGCCAGGGGCACGGATGTTGATAAGCCCAGGAACTTGGCCAAGAGTGTGACGGTGGAGTGACCCTGATGGGACCTGCTTCGCAGAGTTCCGGCAGAAAACCCAAAAAGAGAACCACCGTTAGCAGCGGACCGGTAACGCTCAACATTCGACCGCTGAGTGCTTACCAACAGGAGTTGATTTCCACCGTGTTGTCGCTGAGGTCTCAGGGATGGAATGACCGACAGATCGCTAATCACTTCAATGAAACCGGTTACCTGACACCAAGAGGTCACAAGTGGTTTCCCCAAAGCGTTTTCTCGATGCGGAAGAAGTACCAGAAGAGGTTAAAGAGACTTGGTGTGTCATCGTGAACGGTGGGGCAGTCAGTCAGTGGAATTTGGTCGAATGTGACTGAACGATTTGTGGTTATTGACCAATTATTGCGATCGAATCAACATCTGACCTCATGATCAATGCTCGGATTCGTTGCCTCAGGTCCTTCAAGGGCATCACAATCTCTTTACCTAGTTCATTTATTGTCCGGTGTGCCGTAGTCATGTAACAACGTTTCCCTTGTGCAGACTGCTCTTTTTGAAACGCTAAAGCAGTTTCTCCAGTGTCAAACACCTCTATCGGTATCTTGCCATCTCCGTCGATAAACTCGGCAAAGAATGCTGGAATGTGCAACCTAGAAATCTCTGCCCCCCCGAAAAGTGGAGCAAAATTTACCTCATTAATAATCGCTCCATTGGCATACCATGGCTTGGTAATGTCTGGACTAATGATGTCAATCCCAGCAATGTGGAGACCGAATAACTTTGCCGCTTGTAGAGAGATGTGCAAGTTCTCAGGATGAACGACTGTCGTAACCTCCTGGTCCACTCCGCCCCATTCGGTTGATTCGATCCGACGTAGGGGAACCATCACGCCTTTGTCGGGAACAGACCCAGCAGAGAACCCGAGGGACTCAAAAGCCTTCAGGGCTAGATCATCGATAGGCTTAATTTCCGAGCGACTCCATGGCGGCTTGTTGGCTTGCTTAACTACCTCACCGTCAACAAGCGCCTCAATCGTTCTCTTTGCATCCCCAATGACCGACATCGGATGCCGTTTTACTGCGTAGAGCAGCTTGTCATTTGCGATAAAAAGCCGATGGCAGACCCCTGAAACCTGATGCTCCACTATTACTTGCTTGGATTTCGATAGTTTTTGCGCATGTGCAAAAGCCGTCTTCAGCCCCGCCTCATCGGAAATATCCACCGTCACCCCTTCGCCCCGGTCTAGATCGGTAGGCTTGATCACGACAGGAAACCCGATCTTTTTCGCTATAGATATAGCGTCATTTTCAGTCGTAACCAACCCATGAACTGGAGCGGGGAGCCCAGCAGCTCGTACGATATTTGCGGTAGATACCTTGTTCTGAGCGAGCTTTGACCCAATCGCTGAATCCAGCTCACAAGTACTCCGATCAAGCCTTCTGGCTTTACTGCCCCAACCCAGTTGGTAGACCCCCAGCCCTAAGTGGGCAAACGGAATTCCCAAGCCATGAGCGACTCTCAGCACGGAGATAGTCGATTTTCCTGCAGGGACAAGCCTGTGAAGGGGCTTGATCACGTTCTCGGTGATCGTGTTGTATAAAAAGTTTCTGTTATCTGAAGTTGGACTGTTTTGAGACATCCATCGGCATAGATCCAAAGAAGCCTTTATCGGAATCTGATAGGCGGATTTAGGCACAAATTGGATAAGAAAAAGCTCGACCTTAAGGAGGCATTTCTTGGGGTTTTGTGGATCCATTGAGAGTGATACAACTTTGGGGAAGTCAAATATCGGAAGGCGTCCCAGTTCGCAAAAAAACCTCGTTGATTGAAGAAATGCTTGAACGAACAGTCGCTCGTGATCAGAGATTGCTTCCAAACCTAAAACCCCAATACGATCAGACCAGTTTTTTTGCTCAAGTAAAGCCAATGCCCAATCGTCAAAGTGCCCTTTGGCGGCAAAATCAGGCACAACGAGATCAATATTAATACAAAGGAATTCTTTTAAATCAAAAGCTTTGGAATGCTTTGCCAAGACCGATTCCTTGTAAAATGGGAAATTATTTGAACATAAAAGCCCATGATGTTGAAGTGCAACGCAAAGTGAGCCACTATTTGCAACCAATATTGAGCCACCGGTTTTTGAATAATTTGGCCTAGTCGGTTGTGGATAAGTTTAACTGCTCTGCATTTTTTGCTCCTTTCCCTTTTGATTTCTTTGCGTTTTGATTGCTTGCT